>NZ_WSTA01000085.1 GCF_009789225.1 Agromyces seonyuensis
AACAAAAGGCGGGTTGTGGGGCACCCGATGACTCGCGTCCACTAGGTAGTCCCCAGCAGACGAACAGCAACTGTTCGCCACTGGACGAACACCAACAACAACAACAGAACAGTGACACCAACCCCGCACGCCCCAACACGGGCCCACGGGTTGGCAGTAACGATGAGTTTCCACCACCCCACACACGTGCGGGGTCCTGGTGGGCCAGAGTTACGGCGGCCATAGCGCGAGGGAAACGCCCGGACACATTCCGAACCCGGAAGCTAAGACTCGCAGCGCCGATGGTACTGCAGGGGCGACCCTGTGGGAGAGTAGGACACCGCCGGACACCCATTCAACGAAGAGCCGCCCAGGCACCAGCCGGGCGGCTCTTCGTGTTTCACCGCTCGAACGCTCTGACGTTCGGCATTCCGAGCCCATTCGGCTCGGCACAACACCACAGACGGCACGCAGCGCGCGGCATTACGGTGGATCGGTAGACCACCACGAGGGATGGAAGATTCGTGAGCGATTCGGCAGCAGGATCCGGGCCCGAGCGCCCCGAGCGCGGCAGCGACCGTTCGGACCGAGGACGCAACGAAGCTCCTCGTTCGGGCGGCGACCGTCGGAACGGACCGGCCCGACCGCCTCGCGACCGCGACGGCGCCCCCCGCAGCGGCAACCGGGCCGGCGACGACCGCGGTGGCTACCGCGGCGGCGACCGTGACCGCAAGCCGACGGGCGAACGCGGCAACTACCGCGTCGATCGCAACAGCACGTCGGGAGATCGCGGGGGATACCGTCGCGACGACCGTCCGCAGTCGGGCGAGCGTGGCGGGTATCGCGGCGACCGCGACCGGAATCAGTCAAGTGACCGCGGCGGGTACCGCAGTGGCGACCGTGACCGTCCGCAGTCGGGCGACCGCGGCGGGTATCGGGGCGGTGACCGTGACCGTCCGCAGTCGGGCGAGCGCAGCGGGTACCGCGGCGACCGCGATCGGAACCAGTCGGGCGAACGCGGCGGGTACCGCGGCGGCGACCGTCCGCAGTCCGGCGACCGCGCTGGCTACCGTCGCGACGATCGTCCGCAGTCGGGCGAGCGCGGTGGGTATCGCGGCGACCGCGACCGCAACCAGTCCGGCGACCGTGCCGGCTACCGTCGCGACGATCGTCCGCAGTCGGGCGAGCGCGGTGGGTATCGCGGCGACCGCGACCGCAACCAGTCCGGCGACCGTGGCGGCTACCGTCGGGACGACCGCGGCGGTCAGGGCGGTCAGGGCGGCCGTTCGGCCGGCTACCGCGGTGGCGAGTCGGGTCGTGCCGAGAAGGAGCGCCGCTTCGGCGAGAGCGAGGCCCCCCGCTCGGTGCGGCCGCGCCGCGTCGAGCCGGAGATTCCGAGCGACATCTCGCCCAAGGACCTCGACTTCGGCGTGCGCATCGAGCTGAAGACCCTCAGCAAGGAGAACGGCGACGAGGTCGCCAAGCACCTCGTCATGGCGGGCATCCTGCTCGAGAGCGACCCGGAGCTCGCGCATGAGCACGCCCTCGCGGCGTCGCAGCGCGCGGGCCGCGTGGCCGTCGTTCGCGAGGCCCTCGCCGTCACCGCGTACCAGACGGGCGACTTCGCGCTCGCACTCCGCGAGGCGCGCACCTACCGCCGCATCTCCGGCAAGGACGACCAGCTGCCGCTCATGGTCGACAGCGAGCGCGGCCTCGGCCGCCCCGACCGCGCGCTCGAGCTCGGCCGCTCCGTCGACGCCGCGAAGCTCGAGCCGGCGGTGCGCGCCGCGCTCGCGATCGCGATGTCCGGCGCGCGCCTCGACCTCGGCCAGACCGAGCGGGCCCTCGCCGAGCTCGAGATTCCGCAGCTCGACCCCGACCGCGCCTTCTCGTACAGCCCGGACCTCTTCGCCGCCTATGCGACGGTGCTCGAGGACCTCGGCCGAACCGACGATGCCGCCGTCTGGTACGCGCGCGCCGAGCGCGCCGAGAACGCCCTCGACGACGCCGCGGCCGACTTCGAGATCGTCGACATCATCGACACGATCGACCACGACCTCGCCCGCGACGTCGAGGACGAGGAGCGCCGTGCCGCCGCCGCGGCCGAAGCCGAGCGCCTCGCCGCCGAGGACGCGGCCTTCGAAGCGGAGATCGCCGCAGCCGAGGCGGCGCAGGCCGCCGAGCGCGGGGAGGCCGTGCCGGCCGACGAGTCCGACGCTGCGGCACCGACCGTGCACTCGAGCGACGAGGTCGACGACGCCGACGACGCTGCGGACGACGCGCCCGCCAGCGGCATGGCCCTGGCCGTGGAGGCCGAGGCCGACGAGGTCGCGGCAGCCGACGAAGCAGCGGCCGAGGCTGTCGCCGCGGAGGCATCCGTCGACGACGAGGCGCTCCGCGCCGACGCGGCCGTCTACGACCCCGAGGACGAGCTCGCCGAGCTGCTCGAGGATGACGACACCGACACCGACGAGTCGGGAGAGGCCGCCGGTGGGCCTGTTCGCGAAGGCTGATCGGCCCACGCCGCTCGACGGCGTCGATGCGGTGTTCGCAGACCTCGACGGGGTCGTCTACGCGGGAGCCGGCGCGCTGCCGCACGCCGTCGACGCGTTGAACCGGGTCGCCGCGTCGATGCCGGTCGCCTACATCACGAACAACGCGTCGCGCTCGGATGCGACCGTCGCGGCCCACCTCGTCGAGCTCGGTCTCACGACGGTGCCGACCGACGTCGTGACGTCGCCGCAGGCCGCGATGCAGCTCCTCGCGGGCGTCGCCGCGCCCGGTGCACTCGTGCTCGTCATCGGCGGCGAGGGCATCGTCGTCGAGCTGGAGAAGGCCGGCTACCGGGTCACCCGCTCCGCGGACGATCTCCCGGATGCCGTGGTGCAGGGATTCGCGCAGGATGTCGGCTGGTTGCAGCTCGCCGAGGCATCCTTCGCGCTGCAGGCCGAACGCGAGAACGGTCCCGTTCCGTGGATCGCGACGAACCAGGATTGGACGATCCCCGTCGCCCGCGGGATCGCACCGGGCAACGGCACGCTCGTGTCCGCCGTGCACACGGCCGTCGGCCGGCTGCCGCTCGTCGCCGGCAAGCCCGAGACGCCGATCTTCGACGTCGCGGCCGAGCGCTTCGCCGCCGCCGCGCCGCTCATGATCGGCGACCGCCTCGACACGGACATCCTCGGCGCCCGCAGAGCCGGCTGGCGCTCGCTGCACGTGCTCACGGGCATCGACACGGCGAAGCAGCTGCTCGCCGCCGTGCCGACGATGCGGCCCGACTTCATCGTGGAAGACCTCCGCGGGCTCTTCGAGCCCTATCCCGAGGTCGTGCATCGCGGCGACGAGGTGCGGGTGGGCAAGGCCCGCGTGCGGCTCGACGGCATCGCCGTGCAGGTCGTCGCGGACGGCGCCCCGATCGACCTGCTGCGCGCCGCGTGCGCGCTCATCTGGGAGTCGGGACGGACGGTCCACCAGCTGCAGGTGCCGGAGCGGCTGTACTCCTGAGCCGCGAGGCCCGAGGTAGCGTGGAGCGGTGAGCGACGAACGAGCCGAGACCAGGCATCCTGACGCCGACGACGTCCGCGACGAGCGGCCCGGCGCGATCGAGGAGTTGCCGCTCGGCGAACGTGCCTCGCGGTACGCGGCGGTCGCCGACGAACTGCGGGACGTGCTCGAGGGCGCCGACCACGGCGGCGCGTGAGCGTGGCCGAATCGAGGTTGGATGCGGCCCTCGCCGCGCGGGGACTGGCTCGCTCCCGCACGCACGCCGCGAAGCTCGTCGAGGACGGCCTCGTGAGCGTCGAGGGCCGGCCGATCGTCAAGCCGTCGGCGAAGGTGCGCGACGAGCAGTCGATCGAGGTGGCCGGCGCGGACCACTACGTGAGCCGCGCGGCGCACAAGCTCATCGCGGCGCTCGACGCGTTCGACGTCGACCCCGCCGGTCGGCTCGCGCTCGATGCGGGCGCCTCGACGGGCGGATTCAGCCAGGTGCTGCTCGAGCGCGGCGCGCGCGCGGTGCTCGCGGTCGACGTCGGCCACGGCCAGCTCGCCCCGAGTCTCTCGGACGAACCGAACCTCGTGCTCGTCGAAGGCTGCAACGTGCGCCATCTCGACGCGGCGTCGCTGGCGGAGCTCACGGGCATCCCCGAGCGCCCGGATCTCGTCACCGCCGATCTCTCGTTCATCTCGCTCACCCAGGTGCTGCCCGCCCTCGTGCGGACGGCGACCGAGGACGCCGACTTCGTCCTGCTCATCAAGCCGCAGTTCGAGGTCGGCAAGCAGGGGGTGCGCGAGGGCATCGTGAAGGATGCCGGGCTGCGCGCCGACGCCGTGGCGAACGTGCTCTGGGCGGCCTGGGATCTCGGCCTGCAGACCGCCGGTCTCCGCTCCTCCCCGATCGCGGGTTCCCACGGGAACCGCGAGTACCTCGCCCGCTTCAGCCGGACTGTCGGCACTGAACCGGCAGAATGGACGAGCCGGATCGATGGCTGAGATCCGGCCGCGGCCGGCCGCCGCGACGCATCGGATGGAGCACCATGACTGAGGACCTCGCGAGCGAGCGGTACTTCCTCGTGTTCTCGCACGCGCAGCGCGAGTCGGCGCTCGAGGCGACCGTCGAGGTGTGCGCACAGCTCACCGGGTCGGGCGCCGTGCCCGTGATCGCCGACGAGCAGTGGGACGAGATCTACGAGCACGACCCGGCCCTGCTCGACGCCGCCGTCCGGCTCACCGACGTCCAGTCCCAGATCGAGCTCGTCATCGTCCTCGGCGGCGACGGCACGATCCTGCGCGCCGGCGAGCTCGTGCGCGATCTCGATGTGCCCTTGCTCGGCGTCAACCTCGGTCATGTCGGCTTCCTCGCCGAGGCCGAACGCGACGACCTCGGACTGACGGTCGCGCGGGCGCTCGCCGGCGACTACTTCGTGGAGGAGCGCCTCGCGCTCGCGGTCGAGGTCGAGCAGGCCGGCGAGGTCGTCTACTCGGACTGGTCGCTCAACGAGGTCACCGTCGAGAAGGCGGAGCGCGAGCGGATGCTCGAGGTCGTCGTCGAAGTCGACGGCCGGCCCCTCGAGAGCTTCGGCTGCGACGGCATCGTCATGTCGACGCCGACCGGCTCGACGGCGTACGCGTTCTCCGGCGGCGGCCCGGTCGTCTGGCCCGAGGTCGAGGCGCTCCTGCTCGTCCCGCTCGCGGCGCACGCGCTGTTCGCACGACCCCTCGTCGTCGCTCCCGACTCGTTCTTCGCGATCGAGCTCATCGAGCGCACGGGTGCGCACGCCGTGATCTGGTGCGACGGACGGCGTTCGTTCGAATTGCCGCCGGGCGCCCGGGTGCTGGTGCGCCGGGCCGAGATGCCGGTGCGGTTCGCGCGACTGCACGACGCGCCGTTCACCGACCGGCTCGTCCGCAAGTTCAGCCTGCCCGTCGTCGGTTGGCGGGGCCCTGCGCGTGACTGAGCGGCGAGCCGCGAGCCGGCGTACCCCCGACACCCCACCCCGGATGGAGACCGGCTCGTGATCGAAGAACTCGCGATCCGCGACCTCGGCGTCATCGCCGAGGCGACGCTTCCGCTCGGCCCCGGATTCACCGCCGTCACCGGCGAGACCGGCGCCGGCAAGACCATGGTCGTCACGGCCCTCGGGCTCGTGCTCGGTGCCCGATCGGATGCGGGCGCGGTGCGCGCGGGCGCCGCGCAGGCGTGGGTCGAGGGCCGTTGGCTCGTGCCCGGTGACGGACCCGTCGCCGAGCGCGCGGCCGAGGCCGGCGGCGCCGTGGAGGACGGGGAACTGCTGCTCAGCCGATCCGTGTCGGCCGAGGGGCGCAGCCGCGCGGTCGTCGGGGGCCGCAGCGCTCCGATCGGCGTGCTCACCGAACTGGCCGACCGGCTCGTCGTCGTGCACGGGCAGGCCGACCAGCAGCGGCTGCGTTCGACCAGCGCGCAACGCGACGCGCTCGACCGATTCGCCGGGGAGGCGCTCGCGACCGAACTGGCCGCGTACCGCGGGGCCTACGACGCGTGGCGGGCGGCGACCGGCGAACTCGAGGAGCTCACCGGCGCCCACGAGGCGCGGCTGCGCGAGGCGGCCGAACTGCGGGCGGCGCTCGAGGCCGTCGAGGCCATCGATCCGCAGCCGGGGGAGGACCAGGAACTCTCCGGCCGCGCCGACCGGCTCTCCAACCTCGAGGAACTGCGAACCGCCGCTGCCGAGGCGCACGAACTGCTCTCGCCGGAGGAACCTGACGGCTCCGCGGACGCCGTCGCCCTCGTCGGCGAGGCGAAGCGCCGGCTCGAACGGGTCGCCGAGCACGACGCCGCGCTCGCACCGGCGGTCACCGCGCTCACCGAGGCCGGGTTCCTGCTGACCGACGCCGCCGCCGAGCTCGCGGGCTATCTTGCCGGGCTCGACGCCGACGGCGCACGCGAGCTGGAGGCGGTGCAGGAGCGCCGTGCCGAGATCGGCTCGCTCGTGCGCCGCTACGGGCCGACCTACGAGGACCTGCTCGAGTTCCGGGCGACGGGCGGACTGCGGCTCGTCGAGCTCGACTCCGACGACGACCGCATCGCAGAACTCGAATCCGCCGTCGGCGCCCACCGTGCCGAGCTCGAGGCGACCGCGGGCCGCGTCAGCGAACTCCGTCGCGCGGCGGCCGAGCGGCTCGCCGACGAGGTCACCGTCGAGCTCGCGGCCCTCGCGATGCCCGACGCGAAGCTCGTCGTGACGGTCGAGCCGGCCGATTACGGCGCGCACGGCGCCGACCACGTGCAGCTGCTGCTCGCGCCGCACCCCGGGGCCGAACCGCGTTCCGTCTCGAAGGGGGCCTCGGGCGGCGAACTCTCCCGCGTCATGCTCGCGATCGAGGTCGTCATCGCCGGCATCGACCCGGTGCCGACGTTCGTGTTCGACGAGGTCGACGCCGGCGTCGGCGGCGCCGCCGCGATCGAGATCGGCCGTCGCCTCGCGCGGCTCGCGACGACGTCGCAGGTCATCGTCGTGACGCACCTCGCGCAGGTCGCCGCCTTCGCCACGAACCACCTGACGGTCGTCAAGGGCACCGACGGGCGGGTCACCGCGTCGAGCGTGCGGGCCCTGACCGGTGCCGATCGCGAGGCCGAGATGGCGCGTCTGCTCTCGGGCCTCGCCGACTCGGAGAGCGGCCTGGCGCACGCCCGCGAACTGCTCGGCCTCGCCGAGACCGCGGGGGTCTGAGTCCGGCCGGCCGGCGGGGGAGTGCGCTTCGCCCACGGCGGGGCGAGCCGGGCCGCGTCGTGCGAGGCATCCGCCCGGCTCGGCGGACGCCGCGAGACCGGCGACACGCCCGGGCTGCGCATCGCCCGCCGTCGATCCGAAACCGGGAGATCGCCGGGTACGGGGCGGTGTGCGCCGCGATCCCTGCCTGAAACCCCTCGGGGTGGGATAAGATATAAGCCCGTGGTGGATCAGCGCGCGGGACAGACTCAGAACGACACGACCAAGCACATCTTCGTGACCGGTGGTGTCGTTTCCTCGTTGGGCAAGGGATTGACGGCGGCGAGCCTCGGCAATCTGCTCACGGCCCGGGGCCTCCGGGTCGTCATGCAGAAGCTCGATCCGTATCTCAACGTCGATCCGGGAACGATGAACCCGTTCCAGCACGGCGAGGTGTTCGTCACGGACGACGGCGCCGAGACCGACCTCGACATCGGCCACTACGAGCGCTTCCTCGACATCGAGCTCTCGCAGGCCGCCAATGTCACGACCGGTCAGATCTACTCGACCGTCATCGCCAAGGAGCGTCGCGGCGAGTACCTCGGCGACACCGTGCAGGTCATCCCGCACATCACCGACGAGATCAAGCGCCGCATGCGCCTGCAGGCCTCCGAGGAGCCCAAGCCCGACGTCATCATCACCGAGGTCGGCGGCACCGTCGGCGACATCGAGTCGCAGCCCTTCATCGAGGCCGCGCGTCAGGTGCGCCACGAACTCGGCCGCGGCAACGTCTTCTTCGTGCACGTCTCGCTCGTGCCGTTCATGAACGCGTCCGGCGAGCAGAAGACCAAGCCGACCCAGCACTCGGTCGCCGCGCTGCGCAACCTCGGCATCCAGCCCGACGCGCTCGTGCTGCGCAGCGACCGCCCGGTCACCGAGTCGAACAAGCGCAAGATCGCGCTCATGTGCGACGTCGACGAGGCCGCCGTCGTCAACGCGACCGACGTCCCCTCGATCTACGACATCCCGTCGATGCTCAACGACCAGGGCCTCGACGAGTACATCGTCAACTCCTTCGGTCTGGCCGACCGCGCCCACGACGTCGACTGGACGCGCTGGTCGCCGATCCTCGAGGCAGTGCACGAGCCCGAGCACGAGGTCACCGTCGCGCTCGTCGGCAAGTACATCGACCTGCCCGACGCCTACCTCTCGGTCACCGAGGCGCTGCGCGCCGGCGGGTTCGCCCACCGCACCAAGGTCAACATCGAGTGGGTGCCCTCCGACGAGTGCCAGACGCCCGAGGGAGCGGCCCGGCGCCTCTCCGGCGTCGACGCGGTGCTCGTGCCCGGCGGGTTCGGCGTGCGGGGCATCGAAGGCAAGCTCGGCGCGCTGCGCTTCGCCCGTGAGAACGGCATCCCCACGCTCGGCCTCTGCCTCGGCCTGCAGTGCATGGTCATCGAGTACGCGCGGAACGTGGCGGACCTGCCCGGCGCTTCCTCGACCGAGTTCGACCCCGACACCGAGTTCCCCGTCATCGCGACGATGGAGGAGCAGGTCGAGATCATCGCCGGCGGCGACCTCGGCGGCACGATGCGCCTCGGCCTCTACCCCGCAGTGCTCGAAGCGGGCTCGATCGTCGCCGAGGTCTACGGCGCGACCGAGGCCAGCGAGCGCCACCGCCACCGCTACGAGGTCAACAACGCCTACCGCGAGCAGATCGCGGCCGCGGGCCTGCAGTTCTCCGGCGTCTCGCCGGACCGCCACCTCGTCGAGTACGTGGAGCTGCCCCGCGAGGTGCACCCGTACTACGTCGCGACGCAGGCGCACCCCGAGCTGCGCAGCCGTCCCACCGACGCGCACCCGCTGTTCCGTGGCCTCGTCGGCGCGGCCCTCGAGCGCCGCAAGGCCGCCCTGCTCTTCGAAGTCGAGGGCGAGTGAGCGACGCGCCGACGGCCCCCCTCGCCGACGAGGCGGTGGAGGTCGAGGTGCGCTCCAGCGAACTCCTCGTCGAGGGCCGCGTCTGGGACGTCCGGCGTGACGTGTTCGCCTACGGCGACGCCGAGCTCGTGCGCGACTACGTCGACCACACGGGCGCCGTCGCGGTGCTCGCGCTCGACGACGACGGTCGCGTGCTGCTCATCCAGCAGTACCGGCACCCCGTGCGGGCGCGCGACTGGGAGATCCCGGCCGGCCTGCTCGACGTGCCCGGCGAGGACCCGGTCGAGGCCGCGAAGCGGGAGCTCGCCGAGGAAGTCGACCTCGCGGCCGACGAGTGGCACGTGCTCGCCGACTTCTTCACCTCGCCCGGCGGCAGCGACGAGTCGCTGCGCGTCTTCCTCGCCCGCGGGTTGACCGCGATCGAGCACGACTACGTGCGCGAGGGCGAGGAGGCCGACATCGTGCGCCGCTGGGTCGACCTCGACGAGGTCGTGGATGCCGTGCTCGCTCGACGGGTGCAGAATCCCGCACTCGTGACCGCGGCGCTCGCGGCGCACGTCGCCCGGGAGCGCGACTGGTCGACGCTCGCGCCCGCGGATGCAACCTGGCCCTTCCGCTCCACCCCGCGACGCGGATGAGCGACCGCGCCGCGATCGACGGGTACCTCCGGCACCTCACCGTCGAGCGCGGCCTCGCGGCGAACACGCTGCTCGCCTACCGGCGCGATCTGGATCGCTACCTCGGCTGGCTGCGGGCGGAGGCGGGCGAGACGCCGCCGTCTGCCGCCGCCGAGGTCGCCGGCGGCGCGATCGCCGAGTCGCACCGCGACGACGGCGGGGCTGGCTCGGGCGACGAGCCCGCCTCGTCCAGCCCGGATGACTCGACGGACCGGGATGCCTCGGCGGACGGGATCGCCGCGACCGGCGAGACGCCGCCGGCGGAGTCATCCGCACTGCTCTCCGGCGTCGACGAGGCGGCGATCGCCGCCTTCAGCCGGCATCTCTCGGCGCCGCCGCCGCTGGGCGAGGGCCTCGCGGCGACCTCGGTCGCCCGCATCCTCTCGGCGGTGCGCGGACTGCACCGCTTCCTCGCCGCCGAGGGGTCGCTCGCCCTCGACCCGGCGCACGCCGTCAAACCGCCGAAGCCGCCGTCACGGCTGCCGAAGGCGATCCCGATCGAGGACGTCGAGCGTCTGCTCGCGGCGACGGACGGCGAAGCGCCCGACCGCATCCGCGACCAGGCCCTGCTCGAACTGCTCTACGCGACGGGCGCGCGCGTCTCCGAGGCCGTGGCGCTCAACGTCGACGACTTGGTCGAGGGCGACGTGGTGCGGCTCTTCGGCAAGGGCGGCAAGCAGCGCGTCGTGCCCGTCGGCAGTTACGCGCAGGCCGCGATCGAGCGCTACCTCGTGCGCGTGCGGCCGGTCTTCTCGGCACGGGGGAGTTCGACGCCGGCCCTGTTCCTCGGCGCCCGCGGCGCACGGCTCTCGCGGCAGAGCGCGTGGCTCGTCATCTCGGCGGCGGCCGAGCGCGCCGGCATCCCGCACCTCTCACCGCACACGCTGCGGCACTCGTTCGCGACCCACCTGCTCTCCGGCGGCGCCGACGTGCGGGTCGTGCAGGAACTGCTCGGCCACGCCTCGGTCGCGACGACGCAGATCTACACGCTCGTCACGGCCGACGCATTGCGGGACATGTACACGAGCGCGCACCCGCGCGCTCGATGACGTCGGCCGCCCGATCGGTCGTCGCGATGCGGGAACCATGAGAACCGCCGCGTCGCCGTCGGCCGATCCGAGGGGCGCGGCTACAATCGACCAAGCACGAACCGGTATGAGGAGGGCGCTCGTGACCCTGTACGACGCGGACTCGGCGGACGGCATCGCGACCCTGGATTCAGAGCTCGGCCCCACGGGGCGCCCGCTGCACGAATTCCCCGACCCGGCACCGCTGGTCGGCCACGGTCCCGCCCGCATCATCGCGCTCTGCAACCAGAAGGGCGGCGTCGGCAAGACGACCACCACGATCAACCTCGGCGCGACGCTCGCCGAGCTCGGTCGTAGGGTGCTCGCCGTCGACTTCGACCCCCAGGGGGCGCTCTCGGCCGGCCTCGGCGTGCAGACGCACGACGTGCCGACGATCTACGACCTCCTGCTCGGGCGGGGCATCGACCCGCGTTCGGCCGTGCAGCGCACGAGCGTCGAGGGCCTCGACGTCATCCCCGCGAACATCGACCTTTCGGCCGCGGAGGTGCACCTCGTCACTGAGGTCGCCCGCGAGCAGATCCTCGCCGGCGTGCTGCGCAAGCTCGCCCCCGAGTACGACGTCATCCTCGTCGACTGCCAGCCGTCGCTCGGGCTCTTGACCGTCAACGCCCTCACGGCGGCGCACGGCGTGATCATCCCGCTCGAGTGCGAGTTCTTCGCGCTGCGCGGTGTGGCGCTGCTGGTGGAGACCATCGACAAGGTGCGCGACCGGCTGAACCCGGCCATCCGCCTCGACGGCATCCTCGCGACGATGTACGACGCCCGCACGCTGCACTCGCGCGAGGTGCTCGAGCGCGTCGTGGACGCGTTCGGCGACGAGGTGCTCGAGACCGTCATCACGCGCACGATCAAGTTCCCCGACGCGACCGTGTCGGGCACGCCGATCACGCAGTTCGCGCCCGAGCACCAGTCGTCGAGGGCCTACCGGCAGCTCGCCCGCGAGTTGATCGTCCGTGGCGCCGTCGCCTGAGGCGACGGGCCCGGTCGTCGAAGAACCCGCAGCGGGTGCGACCGCACCCGCCGTCCAGGATGTCCCGAGCGCCGACGCGCCGGGGTTCCGCGTCGCCCTGTCCAACTTCGAGGGGCCGTTCGACCTGCTGCTGAGCCTCATCGCGAAGCACGAGCTCGACATCACCGAGATCGCCCTGTCGGTCGTGACGAGCGAGTTCCTCGCCTACCTGCGGGGCGTCGACACGGCCGAGGAGCTCGACGAGGCGAGCGAGTTCCTCGTCGTCGCGGCGACGCTGCTCGACCTGAAGATCGCCGGCCTGCTGCCGCAGGGCGAGCTCGTCGACCAGGAGGACGTCGCGCTGCTCGAAGCCCGCGACCTGCTCTTCGCGCGGCTGCTGCAGTACCGGGCCTTCAAGGAGGTCGCGGGGTGGTTCGGCGGTCGCATCGAGGCCGAGACGCTGCGGCATCCGCGGTCGGTGCGCCTCGACGAGCGCTATCGTGCCCAGGCGCCGGAGTTGCAGTGGACGACGACGCTCGAGGACTTCGCGGCGATCGCGACGCTCGCGTTCGCGCCCCGCGTCATCCCGGTCGTCGGACTCGACCATCTGCACGCGCCGGTCGTCTCGATCCGCGAGCAGGCGGCGCACGTCGTCGCCGTGCTGCGCTCGGGGGAGCCGGTGACGTTCCGCCAGCTCATCGCCGGCATCGACCGCAAGGGCGTCGTCGTGGCGCGCTTCCTCGCGGTGCTCGAGCTCTACCGGCACGCGGCGATCGGCTTCGAGCAGCTCGAGCCGCTCGGCGAACTGACGCTGCGCTGGGCGGCTCCCGACTGGACCGACGAGCGACTGGACGACCTGGGAGGCGACTATGACGAGTGACCTGGATGCGACGGGCGCGTCCGCCGAGGAGCGCTCGGCCGACGCGGCGTACGACACGGCCGCCGACCCGGTCTCCGAGCCGGAGCGCGGCCCGATCGCGGACCCGGCCTCCGAGGGGCCGGAGCTCTCGGTCGCGACGCCGCTCGACGTCCCCGGCCAGCCCAGCCTCGATCTCGACCGTGCGCTCGAGGCGATCCTCTTCGTCGCCGACGAGCCGCAGTCGATCGTGCAGCTCGCCGCGGCCGTCGCCCGCCCGGTCGCCGAGGTCAAGGCAGCCATCCGCCGACTCGCCGACGACTACGACGGCGGTGCGCCGTCGGGGGAGCCGCGCACCGACGCGCCCTCGCAGGCGAAGGCCGGCCCGGCGATCCGCCGCGCGTTCGAGCTGCGGGAGGTCGGGGGCGGTTGGCGCTTCTACGCGCGGGCCGACTACGACCGGCTCGTGACCGACTTCGTGCTCACTCAGACGCCCGCGCGACTCTCGCAGGCGGCGCTTGAGACGCTCGCCGTCATCGCCTACAAGCAGCCGGTCTCGCGCGGCCAGGTCGCCTCGATCCGCGCGGTCAACGTCGACTCTGTCGTGCGCACCCTCGTGGGGCGCGGCCTCATCACCGAGATCGGCACCGACGCCGAGACGGGCGCGATCCTCTACGGCACCACCGACCTGCTCCTCACGCAGCTCGGCATCAACAGCATCGAGGAGCTGCCGAAGATCTCGCCGCTCCTCGACGACGGACAGGACGGATTCGACGATGTCATTCGATGAACCGACGGGGGTGCGCCTGCAGAAGGTGCTCTCCGCCGCTGGAGTCGCCAGCCGGCGCGTCGCCGAGGACCTGATCGCGGCCGGCCGCGTCGCGGTCAACGGCGAGATCGTCAGCGAGCTCGGGCGTCGCATCGACCCCGAGACCGACGAGGTCGAGGTCGACGGCAGCGCCGTGCAGCTGGACGTCTCGAAGAAGTACTACGTGCTCAACAAGCCGACGGGCGTCGTCTCCTCGATGCTCGACGACCACGGTCGCCGCGACCTCCGCGAGTTCACCGACGACCTCGAGGAGCGGGTCTACAACGTCGGCCGCCTCGACGCCGAGACGAGCGGGCTGCTCGTGCTCACGAACGACGGCGAACTCGCCCACGTGCTCGCGCATCCCTCGTTCGGCGTCGAGAAGACCTACATCGCCAAGGTGAAGGGCCGGCTGCTGCCGGGCACCCTGCAGCGCCTCAAGCAGGGCATCGAGCTCGAGGACGGCCCGATCTCGATCGACCGCGGCAAGATCCTCCAGCAGGGCTCCGACGAGCGCTTCACCCTCGTCGAGGTCACCCTCCACTCGGGCCGCAATCGCATCGTGCGCCGGATGCTCGACGCCGTCGGTCATCCGGTCGTCGAACTCGTGCGCCGCCAGTTCGGCCCGCTCCACCTGGGAACCCTCCGAGCGGGGCAGCTGCGGGAACTGACTAAAATAGAACGAGGTGCGCTCTTGACCATCGTCCGGCGCGCCAAGACCGGCGAAACGCCCGCGACGACGGGCGACGTCACGACGCCTCCCTCGAACACGAACACGACGGATGCGACGCGCGCGCCGGGAGCAGGCCGTCCCGGATCGAAGGGACGAGGCGAGCGCGGTTCCGGCCGAGAGAGGTAGCACACACGTGGTCGAGTCGCGATTGACGGGTCCCGTCCGCGTCGTCGGCGTCGGACTCCTCGGCACGAGCATCGGCCTCGGGCTGCGCGCCCGCGGCGTCGAGGTCATCCTCGCCGACGCCTCGCCGACGCACGTCGCGATCGCCGTCGACTACGGCGCCGGCCGTGCCCCGGCCGCGGGCGACGAGCCCGAGCTCGTCGTCGTCTGCGTGCCCCCGGACGTGACCGCCGACGTCGTCGCCGCCGAGCTGGCCGCCTTCCCGAACGCGATCGTCACCGATGTCGCGAGCGTCAAGGCGCCGATCCTCGCCGCGCTGCGGGAGCGGGGTGCGGACGTCTCGCGTTACCTCGGCTCGCATCCCATGGCCGGGCGGGAACGCGGCGGGCCCATGGCGGGTCGCGCCGACCTCTTCGTCGGTCGCCCGTGGGTGGTCGCCGCGCATGAGGACATCTCCTACCGCCGCGCCGCGATCGTCGATGACCTCATCCTCGACCTCGGCGCGACGCTCATCGAGATGACGCCGGAGGCGCAGGACCTGGCCGTCGCGATCGTCTCCCACACGCCGCAGGTCGTCTCCTCGCTCATGGCGCGACGGCTCGTCGACGCCCCCGAGTCCGCCCTCGGCCTCGCCGGCGGCGGGGTGCGCGACGTCACGCGCGTCGCCGCGAGCGACCCGGGGCTCTGGGTGCAGATCCTCGGCGCGAACGCGCCCGCGGTCGCCGAGCAGCTGCGCGCGTTCCGCGACGACCTCGACCGGTTCATCGAAGCGCTCGACGATCCGGCCGCCCCCGGTGCGCGGCGTCGCATCGCCGAGGAGCTCGCGGGCGGCAACACCGGCGTCGAGCGGCTGCCCGGCAAGCACGGCGTCGACCGGCGCTTCGTGGCGCTCACCGTCATGGTCGACGACCGTCCCGGCCAGCTGGCCCGGCTCTTCGAGGACGTCGGCGCCGCCGGGGTCAACATCGAGGACCTGCGGCTCGAGCACTCGCCCGGCGCCCAGATCGGCCTCGCCGAGATCGCCATCGTCCCCGAGGCGCGGGAGCGCCTCATCGAAGAGCTGGCCGTGCGCGGCTGGCGGATCGCAGGTTGAACCGCATGACCGTCCCCCTCATCGTCGCCATCGACGGGCCCGCCGGCAGCGGTAAGTCCTCCATCGCGCGGGCCGTCGCCCGGGCGAAGTCGTTCGCGTTCCTCGACACGGGCGCCGCCTACCGCGCCCTCACGTGGTTCGCCCTCGAGTCCGGCCTCGATCTGACCGATCCCGACCTGACGGATGCGTCGATCCTCGACCTGCTGCCGAACTGGGAGTACGTCATCTCGACCGACCCCGACGTCGAACTGGTCACGGTCGGCGGCGTCGACGTGACGCTCGCGATCCGCGAGCCGGGCATCTCAGCGCACGTGAGCCGCATCGCGCGCATCCCCGCGGTGCGCACGCACGTCAACGACCTGTTCCGCGCGATCATGTTCGCCGTGGAGCAGCCCGGAGTCGTCGCCGAGGGTCGCGACATCACCACGGTGGTCGCCCCCGACGCGCCCGTGCGCATCCTGCTGACCGCCTCCGAGGAGGTGCGCATCGCGCGCCGTGCGGGGCAGCTGGCCCCGGCCGCCGCCGCGAGCGCCGCCGACCTCGTCGCGCGCGACCGCGCCGACGCGCAGGTCGTCGACTTCCTCACCGCCGCCGACGGCGTCACCACCGTCGACTCGACCGAGCTCGACTTCGACGAAACCGTCGCCGCCGTCGTGGCGGTCGTCGACGCCGGCATCCATTCCTGAGACCATCGGCCACGAGCCGCATCCCACCCAAGGAGCATCCATGAGCGACAGCGAGTACGAAGGACACGACGACGACCTCGTCGAGCGGCTCGCCGCCGTCGACGAGGACCTCGCCGAGGCGCGCGCCCGCGCGCTCCGGTCGGGCCTCGACGACTACGAACTCGACGAGGAGGACTTCGACCTCCTCCAGGGCGTCGACGCCGGCGACGAGAGCGTCCGGTACCTGCCGGCGCTGCCCGTCATCGCGATCGTCGGCCGCCCGAACGTGGGCAAGTCCCAGCTCGTCAACCGCATCCTCGGCCGCCGCGAGGCCGTCGTGCAGGACACCCCGGGCGTCACGCGCGACCGCGTCTCGTACAAGGGCGAGTGGCTCGACCGCCGCTTCACCCTCGTCGACACCGGCGGCTGGGAGCCCGACGCGAAGGGCATCGACGCGTCCGTCGCCGCGCAGGCCGAGGTCGCGATCGACCTCTGCGACGTCGTGCTCTTCGTCGTGGACGCCATGGTCGGCGCGACGGCGACCGACGAGGCCGTCGTGAAGCTGCTCCGCAAGGCCGACAAGCCCGTCTTCCTCATCGCGAACAAGGTCGACGACGTGCGCCAGGAGCCCGAGGTCTACGGCCTCTGGAACCTCGGCCTGGGGGAGCCGTACCCGGTCTCCGCGCTGCACGGCCGCGGCGTCGCCGACCTCCTCGACGAGATCATGAAGGTGCTGCCGACCGTCTCGGCCGTCGCCAAGGAGGAGTTCGGCGGCCCGCGCAAGGTCGCCATCCTCGGCCGCCCGAACGTCGGCAAGTCGAGCCTGCTCAACAAGGCCGCGGGCGAGGAGCGTGTGGTCGTCAACGACCTCGCCGGCACCACGCGCGATCCGGTCGACGAGCAGATCGAGCTCGGCGGGCGCGTCTGGCGCTTCGTCGACACCGCGGGCATCCGCCGCCGGGTGCACCTGCAGCAGGGCGCCGACTTCTACGCGTCGCTGCGCACGCAGGCCGCGCTCGAGAAGGCCGAGGTCGCCGTCGTGCTGCTCGACGTCTCGCAGCCGATCTCGGAGCAGGACGTGCGCATCATCGAGCTCGTGCTCGAGTCGGGTCGCGCGCTCGTGCTCGCCTACAACAAGTGGGACCTGCTCGACGACGATCGCCGCCGCTACCTCGAGCGCGAGATCGAGCTCGACCTCGCGCACGTCGCCTGGGCGCCCCGCGTCAACATCTCGGCGCGCACCGGCCGTCACCTCGAGAAGCTCGTGCCGGCCCTCGAGACCGCGCTCGACTCGTGGGACACCCGCATCCCGACGGGCAAGTTCAACGCATTCCTCACCGAGCTGACCCAGGAGCACCCGCACCCGGTGCGCGGCGGCAAGCAGCCCCGCATCCTGTTCGGCACGCAGGCCGCAACGCGACCGCCGACCTTCGTGCTCTTCACGACGGGCTTCCTCGACCCGGGCTACCGCCGCTTCATCCAGCGCCGCCTGCGCGAGATCTACGGCTTCGAGGGCTCGCCCATCGTCGTGAACATGCGCGTGCGCGAGAAGCGCGACCGCCGCAAGTAACGGCTCGGTCCGCAGACGCGAGAACGGCGGGCCGGGCCCCCGGGGGGGGGGGCCGCCGGGGGGGCTCCCGGAGGGTCCGCCGGGGGGG
>NZ_WSTA01000086.1 GCF_009789225.1 Agromyces seonyuensis
CGGCGTCGACGCCGGCCCCGGATCCGACCGGCCCGGATCCGCGCGCATCGGCCCGACGACGCCGGTCGCCGCGGCGACGGCGGCGGCGACCCGGGCGGTCGCCTCGGCCGGCTCCGGCGACGTCGCGACCGCTTTCGCGTTCGAGGTCGGAGTCGGAGTCGGGGTCGGGACGGCCGATCCGCCCCGCGCACCGACGTCGTATCGGTCCGTCGGGAGGATGCGCGACTGCGGCAGGCGGGCGAGGTCGCGTGCATCGACGGCCGCCGCGATCGTCGCTGCGGCGACGAGGGGCACGCCCACCGCGCCGAGGGCGAAGAGCAGCACGGCGAGGGGGTCGGGACCCACTTCGCCGAGGCGGCCCGGCCCGATCGCGCCGCCCGACCACCACGCGGCGAGCGCGAGGAGCGAGGCCGCGACCAGAGCCGCCCCGCCCGCGCGCGCCGCCGTCACGGCGATGCCGGCGTCGGAGCGCTCGGAGCGCTGGAGGAGCATCCCTGCGGCGACGCCCGCCGAGATCGGCACGACGAGGCAGACGAGCCCGATGCCCGTGCCGGCGGGCAGGAGTGCGGCGATCGGCAGTGCGGGCACGGCGCCCGCGACCTGCTCCGTGGGTCCGATCGCCGAGCCCGCGCCCACCGCGAATCCCGGCCCGAGCAGCCAGGCGGCGGCCCATACGACGATGTTCGGGAGCACGCTGAGCTGCGCGACGCTCACCGCGATGCCGCCCACGACCCCGGTCTGCAGCGCCTGGAACACCGCGACGACGTCGGCGAAGCGCACGAACACCGACACCGCCACGACGATCGCGGCCGCGCCGAGCAGCAGCGCCGCCGCCCCGACGCCGCCGCGGAAGGCGGCCCGCACCCCTGAGACGAGACCGTGCGGGAGCAGGGCGACCCGCAGGGCGATCGGGCCGGGCTCCTCGGCATCGAGTGCGCCGGCGCGCAGGGACTCGCCGATCGCCCCGACCGCGGCCGCGACGCCGGCGACGAGGGCCGGGAGCAGCGCGGCCTGCACGGAGCCGGGCTCGGTCGCGGCCGACGTGCTCGTCGCGGCGACGAGGGACCCGATCGCCCCGACCACGAGCGCGGCCGAGACGATGCCCACGACCGGATGCCCCGCGCGCGTCGCGCGCACGCCGATGCGCCGAGCGAAGAGCGCCGTGACGAGGCCGAGGCCGAGCAGCGCGACGGTCACGGGGAACGTGCGGGCGGACTGGTCGAGGCCGACCGTCGCGGCGAACGCCTCGTCGAGGGTCATCGTCACGTCGGCTCCGTGGCCGAGGAGCCACACGACGCCAGTCGCACGCCAGAAGACGGCGAAGTCGGTCGACATGCCGAACTGCACCGCCCAGAGCAGGCTCATGGGCACGAGGAGGGCCGCGAGTCCGACGACCGCCGCGATCGCGGCTTCGAGGGCGGAGAGCAGGGCGGTGGGCAGTCGGTTCATCGCTCGGGCAGCCTAGCCCGCGGCGCGGACACGACCGGGCGCCCCGCCCGACCCCCACCGGATTGCCGGTCGCGCCTCGGCATCCACCGCCCCGACGCCCGCCCGCACCCTCGCCGGACGCGGAACGGGGTCGGCGGGCACCTGCCCGCCGACCCCGTCGCGTTCACCGGCCTCAGAGGGCGGCGTAGACCTCGCGCAGCAGGCGGGCGGTCTCGGACGGCGTCTTGCCGACCTTCACGCCGGCGGCCTCGAGGGCCTCCTTCTTCGCCTGGGCGGTGCCGGCCGAGCCGGACACGATCGCGCCCGCGTGGCCCATCGTCTTGCCCTCGGGAGCCGTGAAGCCCGCGACGTAGCCGACGACCGGCTTGGTGACGTTCGCCTTGATGAAGTCGGCCGCGCGCTCCTCGGCGTCGCCGCCGATCTCGCCGATCATGACGATCGCCTTGGTCTCGGGGTCGGCCTCGAACGCGGCGAGCGCGTCGATGTGCGTCGTGCCGATGATCGGGTCGCCGCCGATGCCGATGGCCGTCGAGAAGCCCAGGTCACGCAGCTCGTACATCATCTGGTAGGTCAGAGTGCCCGACTTCGAGACGAGGCCGATCGGGCCCTTGCCGGTGATGTTCGCCGGGGTGATGCCGACGAGCGACTCGCCGGGGCTGATGATGCCGGGGCAGTTCGGCCCGATGATGCGGGTCGTGCCGCCCTTCTCCTTGGCGTAGGCCCAGAACTCGGCCGAGTCCTGCACGGGCACGCCCTCGGTGATGACGACGAGCAGCGGGATCTCCGCGTCGATGGCCTCGATGACCGCGTCCTTGGTGAAGGCCGGCGGCACGAAGGCGATGGAGACGTCGGCGCCGGTGGCGGCGATCGCCTCGGCGACCGACGCGAACACGGGCAGGTCGACGGCGGCGCCGTCGGCGTCGACGTGCGAGACGGTGGTGCCGGCCTTGCGCGCGTTCACGCCGCCGACGACCTGGGTGCCCGCCGCGAGCATCCGCGCGGTGTGCTTGGTGCCCTCGCCGCCGGTGATGCCCTGGACGATGACTTTGGAGTCCTTGTTGAGGAAGATGGTCATTTTCGGGTCGGTCCTTACTTGGCGGCGAAGGCCAGCTCGGCGGCCTTGTCGGCGCCCTGGTCCATGTTCTCGGCGAGGGTGACGAGCGGGTGCGCGGCCTCCTCGAGGATGGCGCGGCCCTCGACGACGTTGTTGCCGTCGAGACGCACGACGATCGGCTTGTCGGCGGAGTCGCCGAGCTTGGCGAGCGCGCCCACGATGCCGTTGGCGACCGCGTCGCACGCGGTGATGCCGCCGAAGACGTTGACGAACACCGAGGTGACCTGCGGGTCGCCGAGGATGATGCCGAGCCCGTTGGCCATGACCTCGGCCGACGCGCCGCCGCCGATGTCGAGGAAGTTGGCGGGCTTGACGCCGCCGTGGTTCTCGCCGGCGTACGCGACGACGTCGAGCGTCGACATGACGAGGCCCGCGCCGTTGCCGATGATGCCGACCTCGCCGTCGAGCTTGACGTAGTTGAGGTCGAGGGCCTTCGCGGCCGCCTCGAGCGGGTCGGCCGCGGCCTTGTCCTCGAGCGCCTCGTGCTCGGGGTGGCGGAAGCCGGCGTTCTCGTCGAGCGAGACCTTGCCGTCGAGGGCGATGATGTCGCCCTCCTCGGTGAGGACGAGCGGGTTGACCTCGACGAGCGTCGCGTCCTCCTGCACGTAGACCTCGTAGAGCTTCACGATGACCGGGGCGACCTTGCCGATGAGCTCGGCCGGGAACTTGGCCTGCTCGGCGATCGCGGTGGCGGTCTCGAGCGTGATGCCGGCGATCGGGTCGACCTCGATGCGGGCGAGGGCCTCGGGACGCTCGACGGCGAGCTGCTCGATCTCCATGCCGCCCTCGTAGGAGGTGAGCGAGAGGTAGGAGCGGTTGGCGCGGTCGAGGAGCACCGAGAAGTAGAACTCCTGCGCGATGCGGGCGCCGCCCGCGACCATGACGCGCTTGACGACGTGGCCCTTGATGTCGAGGCCGAGGATGCCCTGGGCCGCCGTGAAGGCGTCCTCGGGGGTCTTCGCGACCTTGACGCCGCCGGCCTTGCCGCGGCCGCCGATCTTGACCTGGGCCTTGACCACGGTCACGCCGCCGAGCTGCTCGGCTGCGGCGCGCACCTCTTCGGGGGTGTCGGCGACGATGCCCGGGAGCACCGGGACGCCGTGCGCTTCGAACAGGTCTCTCGCCTGGTACTCGTACAGATCCACGCGTTCGTATCCAATCGGTTCGCGCGGCTCGTGCCCGCGCAGCATGGTGGGGTGATGACCCGATCGCAGGTTCCCGATGTCTCGACATCGAGAGATCTCTTCGGGCCGCGACCATGCTACCCCTCCGCTATGGCCGCGCAGAATCGCCGGTGCCGGGCAGCGGAACGAGTGGTGCAGCCTGAGCGGAACGGATGCGACGGGCCGGGCGCCGCTCAGCCCGCGTCCGGTCCGATACGGGGGAACTCGTCGAGCGAGAAGACGAACTCGACGGGCACCTCGAAGAAGCGCGCGATGCGCAACGCGAGGTGCAGGCTCGGGTTGAACTCGCCCCGCTCGAGGTAGCCGACCGTCTGGTAATGCACCCCGATGGCCTGGGCGAGCTCGCGTCGGCTGACCCGCCGTTCGGCGCGCAGCATCGCGACGCGGTTGTGCACGAGATCGGCGCGGGAGCCGCCCTCCCCGTGCGCGTCGGCGGCGCTCATGCGCGACGCAGCGCGGCCTGGCGCCGCGCTTCGATGGCCGAGCCGGTCTCGCGGCGGGCGACCCGGCGAAGCAAGCGGGGCGCGAGGAGCAGGGCGACGACGGCCCACGCCGCCACGATCGCCACGGCGAGTCCGGGCTGCCAGGCGCCGGTCGCCTCGATCGCCCCGAACTCGGCGGGCAGGAAGGCGCTGCGCAGTGCATGGCCGATCCAGTACAGGGGCAGGGCGAGGCCGATCGGCTGCACCCACGGCGGCAACGTCGAGATGGGCTGAATGAGCCCCGAAGCGAACGCGATGGCCCCCAGGATGAGGAAGCCCCACCCGCCGACCGAGCGCGGGTTGCGGAACAGCGTGCCGAGGACGATCCCCAGCGGGGTGAGGGCGACGGTGCCGAGGACGAGCACGCCGAGCACGAACGCCGCCCCGAGCGGGTCGAGCCCGAACCCGCCGCCGAGGGCGATCGCCGCGATGACGAGGGTCGGCACGACCGTGCAGACGAGCTCGGCGAGAGTGCGGACGGTGACGCCGATCGCGTAGGTCGGCACACCGGCCGGGAGGGCCCGAGCGCGCAGCAGGGTGCCGTCCTCGCGCTCGGTGACGACGACGGACGCGAGCCCGTAGGTCGAGATGAACGCCAGCTGGATCGTGAGCACGCTCGGGATCACGAACCACGCGGTCGGCACACCGGTCGCGACCTCGGCGTCGCGCAGGAGGAACAGCACGACACCGACGACGACGACGCCCAGCACGATGAAGAGCACGTCGCCGGGAGTGCGCAGCGAGATGCCGAACTCGGTGAGTCCGCGCCGGGTTCCGGCGCGCAGCGCGACGTTCATCGGCGCATCTCTCCCTCGGCGGCCGCGGAGTCCACGCCCGCCGCTTCGTCGTGCCGCGCGACCATCGCGAGGTAGGTCTCCTCGAGGGTCTGCGCGCGGACCTGCAGCTCCGTGATCTCGGCGCCGGGACGGGCGAGCAGTTCCCGGAGGAACGCCACGGGGTCGGCGGTCGCGTGCACGTGGGGGCGCCCGCCTTCGCGCCACGCCACCTCGCTCTCCCCCGCGGCTTGGCGGGAGAGCTCGATCGGGCTGCCGTCGGCGACGATGCGGCCCCGATCGAGGATGAGGATGCGGGAGGCGATCTTCTCGGCCTCGGCGAGATCGTGCGTGGTGAGCAGCACCGTGGTCTCGTCGAAGTCGCTGAGGGAGTTGACGAGCTCGTGGAAGTCGTGGCGGGCCACGGGGTCGAAGCCGACCGTCGGTTCGTCGAGGAAGAGCAGCTCGGGGCGGCCGACGAGGCCGATCGCGACGTCGAGCCGGCGGCGCTGCCCGCCCGAGAGCGACTTCACCAGGGCGCCGCGCTGCGCGGCGAGGCCGACGAGCCCGAGAAGCTCGTCGACGTCGTACGGGGCGGGCCGACCGGCGGCGCGGACGCCCGCGTAGAGGGCGGCGAACTGCTCGAGCAGCGGACCGACCTTCCAGCGGGCGTGGTCGCGCCAGGACTGGAGCACGACGCCGACGCGCGCCCGCCAGTCGTCGCCGGCGCGCGCTGGATCCTCGCCGAGCACGCGGACCGTCCCCGACGTCGGTCGGCGGAAGCCCTCGAGGAGCTCGATCGTCGTCGTCTTGCCTGCGCCGTTCGGCCCCAGCAGCGCGACGACTTCGCCGCGATGGATGCGCAGGTCGAGGCCGGCGAGCACCTCGCGGGCGCCGTAGCGCATCCGCAGCCCCTCCGCCTCGACGACGAT
Organism: Agromyces seonyuensis; assembly: GCF_009789225.1. Taxonomy (GTDB): domain Bacteria; phylum Actinomycetota; class Actinomycetes; order Actinomycetales; family Microbacteriaceae; genus Agromyces; species Agromyces seonyuensis. Next base: position 5,935 of record NZ_WSTA01000086.1, read on the forward strand.
CGCTTCGTTCACGTCCGGCTCCCATCATCGACGTGCTCAAGAATGTAGTACATATACTACATTCCTGCGAGCGGTCGCGTCGAACGTCCCAGCGGTCCCCGTCCTCCGGGTCCACCCTGCTGACGCGGGCATCCGCGCGGTGGGATCATGCACGTCGGAGGCGGAGCGCCTCCGTTCGGCTCGTCGGAGAGACGGAGATCGCCATGGAGCAGCAGGTCGGAACCGGTGCGACGGCGGCGGGGCCGCGCATTCTCGAGCTCCGCGTGCACGGCGTGCACAACACGAAACCGTTCGAGCTGCTCGACCTGCCCAAGGAGGACGTTCGCCTCGCCGCCGGCGACGCGCTCGGCTCCTTCTGGGAGGCGTCGCCCGAAGCCCGCGCGGCGCGCGTCCGGGCGAGCGACGCCGATGTCGACGACCGCGGCGAGCAGACCGCCGACGTCCACCGCGAGATGTACTCGTGGGGCGGCATGGTGCGCACCACTCCCCCGGACTCCGGCCTCGGCGGCAAGTTCCTTGCGGTGCTCGCCCGCGCCGGCTGGGCGCTCCTGCTGCCCTTCTCCCTCGCCAACGCCGGGATGTGGACGTGGCAGCTCTCCAGCGGCGCCCGGCCCCGGTGGAGCTTCCGCTCCGCCGTCATCCGCGTGTTCGGCGTGCTCCTGACCCTGCTCATGGCGGGCACGGCCGCGATCGTCGCCCTCGACGTCGTCGCGATGCAGTGCTTCGCCGACGACGTCGTGCGGTGCGAGGCCCTGCCCGGCCCGATCGCCGCCATGGCCGCATGGAGCCCGGGGGTCCGGGTGGCCCTCTTCTCGCTCGTGCCCGTCCTCGCCGTCGGCGGGCTGTGGTGGCTGTCCTCCCTCTCGCGGCTGCGCTACGACGTCGCCGACCGCATCGTCGGTTCGGCGCAGCCCGGCAGCGCGCCCGGCGCCGACGACGGAACCTCGCAGCTCACCCGACGCGCGTACTGGCTGCGCAACGGCGCCACGGGGCGGCTCGCGATGACGCACTTCTCGGCCGCCACGGCCCTGACCGCCGTGCTTCTCACCGCCACCTGGTCTGGTGCGGATCCGACCGCGGGCGTCGCCGGGTTCTGGGTGTCGGTCGTGCTGCTCGCCGCGACGCTCGTCACGGCGGCGGGCACCCGGACGATGCCGTTCGAGCGTTCGGCGCCGAAGCGCCCCGCACGACCGATCTGGCACGGCACGCTCCTCGCGCTGTGCGTGCTCGCCTGGCTCGCCTCGGCGGTGATGGTGGCGACGCTCACGCGGGGCTGCATGTCGGGCGATGCCGACGCGAGCGCGGTGGAGTCCCCCGACACGTGCTGGAGCGGGATCGCCGTCGTCGGCGGCGCCGAGCTCGCCATCTCGGGTGTCACGGTGCTCATGATCCTCGCGCTCGCGGTCGTCCTCGTCGGCATCATGGCGTGCTTCCCGGTCCGCGCCCGGGCCGAGCTGCCCGGGCAGTCCCAGCGCCGGTATCGCGCCTGGCACGGCCTCGGCCCCGCCGTCTTCTCGGTCTGCTCGCTCGCGCTCGGCCTGATCTGGTCGAGCCTCATCGCCGTCGGCATCGGCGACTGGCTCAACGGCGCGGCGGGCGCGTCCTCGCTCGCGACGGAGACCACCGACCGCATCCGCTCGGTCGACGGCGCCGACCTCGCCGTCGACCTCGATCTCCCGGCGCTCTACTCGGTGTTCGGCGTCGTCGCGCTCGCACTGCTCGCCGTCGGCATCGTCGTCGCCGTGATCGCCGTCCTGCGGCCGCGCGATCTGGAGGACCGCATCGGCGCCTGGCCCGAGCCGACGGAGCGGCCCGTCGTCCCCGGCCCGGGGCCCGTGAGCCCGTCGGGCGTGCCGACCATGGCCGTCGCCGAGTACAGCGGGCCCGCCCTCGAGTCGGGTGCGCCGGGCGCGGACCCGATGCGGCCCGCACCGGACTCGGCGGCCTACTCGTCGTTCATGGCGCACCGCATCGGCAAGGCGCGCCTCGCCGCCGCCCGCACCCACCTCGTGGAGCCGCTCGCCTGGATGCTGGCGATCGGGTCGGCGCTCGCCCTCGTCGGCTCGATCGTGGTCGCCGCCGCGTTGCCCTTCCAGACCGGGAAGGCCGCGACGGCGACGTTCGACGCGTTCGGGCCGCTCTCCGACGTCGCCCTCATCGCGTGGGGGCTCATCGCCGTCGCGGTCATGGGCGGTCTCGTCCTCGGCGGCGACAAGACCGTGCGTCCCCTCGGCATCGTGTGGGACGTCACGTGCTTCATGCCCCGCACCGGCCACCCGTTCGGCCCGCCGTGCTTCGTCGAGCGGGCCGCCCCCGAGATCGCCTCGCGCATCCTCTGGTGGCTGGATGACGCCACGCAGGGCGCCCCGCGCGAGGACCGCCGCGTCGTGCTCGTCGCGCACAGCATGGGCGCCGTCGTCGCCACGTGCGCGCTGTCGATCCTCTCGCTGCACCCCGAGGCGCAGCGAGTCCGCGACCGGCTGGCGTTCCTGACCTTCGGCGTGCAGCTGCGGCCCTGGTTCGGGCGCTTCTTCCCGGAGCTGCTCGGCCCCGACACCCTCGGCATCACCCCGTGCCGCCGTCCCCGCACCTTCTCCGCCGACCCCTGGGGCGACGACTTCACGTCTGCGGCTGCCCCGTCGGGCAGCCCGCTGGATGCCCCGGGATTCCGCCTGCCGATCTCGGGTTGGCAGAGCCTGTGGCGCGGCACCGACATCCTCGGCTTCCCGGCGTATTCGAACCGACCGGGCGAGAACCCCGTCGACCTGAACACCGAGGAGTTCGACACGACCGGCTACTTCGCCGCGGTCGCGACCCACGGCGAGTACTTCCGCTCCCCCGTCTACCAGCAGGCGCTGCGCCGGCTGGTCGACGGCATGGATGCCGGGCTGACGAAGGCCGAGACGACCGGCCCGGTGACGACACCGTCCCCGCCGGTGCCCGCGAGCGCGGGTCAGTCCACCGCATAGCGGGCTGCGGCCGCCTCCAGCGGTCGCAGCCGGCGCGCCGCGTCGAACCCGACGCCCGCCCGCCGGCCGAGCACCTCGAGCCCCGCGCGGTAGTCCGCCTCGAAGCGCGCCGCTTCGGCGGGAGCGAGCGACGCGAAGACCGCCGCGGCGCCGGCGCGCGCGTCGGCGGCCGCTTCGAGCAGGGTGTTCCAGGTCGCCTCGTCGGGCCGCGGCGGCAGCGCCCCGCCGTCGTTCGACGCGGCTTCGTGCGGCCGCGCCCTCGCGATTCGGTGGGTGCGCACGGCGAGGACGAGGGCGAGCACGAGGTTCGGCACCGCGAGCGCCGTCGCGACGAGCGCCGTCGCGGTCGGGCCTTCGAGGAGCATCCGCACCGTCATGGTGACGAGCCCCGCCGCGCTGAAGGCCGCACCCGTGCCGAACACGGCGGACACCGCGAGCGAGGGCGCCGCCCGGCGACGCACGGCGACGGCGACGACGAGGGCGGCGAGTCCGACGAGTTGCAGCACGAGCACCTCGCGGGAGACCTCCGGCAGGTCGGCCCAATTGGAGCCGTACCGACCGCCGCCGATCGGCACGACGAACGTGCCGGCCGCGGCGAACGCCGCCACGATCGACGCGGCGAAGAGCGGGGTGCTCGCCCGGAACGCGCGCGAGCGCGCCACCGCGGCGGCGGCACGGACCTCCGGGGACTGCGCGACCTGTGCCGCATGTGCGGCCGCCCGGTCGAACGTGCGGTCGATCCGCTCGATCCGCTCGGCGGCCGAGCGGTCGATGCTGCGCAGCGCGGCGTCCTGCAGACTGCGGGCGACGGCGCGCGTGCTCGGCCGGCCGTCGAGCCCCAGCTTCTCGGCCCGCTGCACTGCGGTGATCGGTCGCGCGCTCATGCTCGACGCGCCCGCACTCGATCGAGTCCCATCGCCGCGAGCACGAGCAGCACGCCCGCGGCGGCGCCGAGCACGGTGTCCACGAGTCGGTCCACGAGCAGCGGCTCGACGGGACCGGGGTTGCCGAGGTGCGAGACGACGAGCGCGAGCGGCGTGATGACGAGCAGCGCGGCGCCGTAGTGGCGTCCGACGAGGATCTCGGCGCCGAACTGCGCGAGGCCGATGACCAGGACGAGCACCTGGACGGGCGGGTCGGGCCAGAGCAGGAGGAAGGTGATCACGACGCCGCCGACCGTGCCGATCACGCGGTGCCAGGCGCGCGAGATCGTGTGCGCGGCGCCGGGCGGCGGGATGGCCGCCACCGCCGAGACGAGCGCCCAGTACGGATGCCCGAGGTCGAGCAGGTCGGCGACGACCCACACGATCGCCGAGGCCGCGCAGAGCTGGGCGATCTGGATCCAGACGCGGCCGTCGACGAGGGCGGCGGGGCGCACGGCGAGGTCGCGGGCGAGGTCCTTGAACGGTCGGATGCCCCGCGCCGCAGCCGCGCGGCGCAGCACCCACCCCGACATCGAGAGCAGCCAGGCGAACACGGCGCTCGTCGCGGCGAGCCCCACCCGGATGCCGTACTCGTCGGCCGGGGTCGGCACGGCGGCCGTCACCATGAGCCCGAACACGAAGAAGAGGGTGGTCGGCGGCCCGAGCCGGAAGACCTGCACGAGCAGGGTGCCGCCGACGAGGACGACGGCCAGACCGAGCGCTCCGATCGCCTCCGCGGCGGCCGGCGCGGCGAACGCGGCGATGGCCGTGCCCGCGGCGACGCTCGCCACGAGGCCGAGGCCCGCGACTCCGACGGTTCGGGCCCGCATGCGGTAGACCTCGCCGCGGCCGAAGATCGCGGTCATCGCGCCGAAGGCGGCATAGGCCGACCAGTCGGTGCGGCCGAGCGAGACGAGGATCGCGAGCGGCAGCACGGCGGCCAGGGCCGCCCGGAACGCGACCTCGACGTCGAGCGCGCGCACACGCTGCAACCAGGGTTCGGGCGTCGGGGCGGCGCCGCTCGGTGCGCCGCCGCTCACCGGACGCGCCCGAGCGCGAGCGCGGCGTAGAACAGCGCGGCGACGGTCTCGCCGTCGGAGATCGCCCCGGAGCGCACGAGCTCGAACACCTCGGCCCACGGCACCGCGCGGACGTCGTCGATGCCCTCCTCCGCCTGCGAACGATCGGCGCCGTCGACCTGGTGCAGGCGCGTGGCGAGGTACACGATCTCGGGTGCGCGCGCGATGCCGTTGAGCGCGGTCATCCGGCCGATCTCGCGCCACTCGTCGGCCTCGTAGCCGGTCTCCTCGAGGAGCTCGCGGCGGGCCGCGGCGAGCGGGTCCTCGCCGTCGGTGCCCCCGGCGGGGACCTCGATCGTCGAGCCGACGGTGTGCCGATCGATGGTGACCATCAGCACTTCGTCGTCGTCGGTGACGGCGACGATGAACACCGCGTCGTTGACGACCTCGACGACGCCGTAGACGCCCTCCTCGCCGTCGGGGCGGACGACCCGGTCTTCGACGACCCGGATCCAGCGGTTCTCGTATGCGACGCGCGAGTCGCGGACGGGCCAGGTCACAGCTTCTCGATCGGGGCGATCTTGATGAGCAGCTTCTTCGCGCCCGCGGCGTCGAACGCGACGTGCGCGATGCGCTTCGTGCCCTCGCCCGTCACCTGCTGCACGGTGCCGTCGCCGAAGTCGGTGTGGCGGATGCGGTCGCCGGCCTCGAGCGTCAGGTCGCCGTTGTCGCGCACCGTGCCGGTGACCTTGTTGGCCCACTCGGCGCGAGGCGCTTCCGACTTCGTGACCGAGAAGCGGTCGAGCGACTCGAGTCGTCGTGCCGAGCCGAACCGGTCGTCGGCCGAGCGGCCGTACCCGCCCGAGCCCGGCCCGCGCCGCGCATTGAGCGCCCGCGGCTGCGTGCCGCCGCGGCTCGTGGCGTCGCCCGGCGACTGCTTCCAGTCGATGAGCCCCTCGGGGATCTCCTGGAGGTAGCGCGAGGGCATCGCGACGGCGACCTCGCCGAACTGGGCGCGGCTCATCGCGAGCGAGAGGTAGAGGCGCTTGCGCGCGCGGGTGATGCCCACGTAGAAGAGGCGCCGCTCCTCGGCGGGGCCGCCGGGCTCGGTCGCCGACATCTGGTGCGGCAGCAGTCCCTCCTCGATGCCGGTGAGGAACACGGCCTCGAACTCGAGGCCCTTCGCGGTGTGCAGCGTCATGAGGGAGACCGTGCCCGACGCGTCATCCAACTCGTCGGCGGCGGCGACGAGCGAGACCTGCGTGAGGTAGTCGACGAGGGTCGAGCCGGGGTTCTCGGTGTCGAACGCCTTCGTCTGGGCGAGGAGCTCCTCGACGTTCTCGGCGCGCGTCTCGTCCTGCGGGTCGCGAGAGCCGCGCAGCGCCGTGACGAGGCCGCCCTCGGCCAGGAGGAAGGCGAGCACCTCGCTCACCTTCGCGGCGCCGGCGTTCGACCCGGAAGCCGGGTCCGTCGGCACCATCATGAGCGCCGCCTGGTCGAGGATGCCGACGAGGCCGAGGATCGCACCGGTCACCTTGGGGCCGAGGCCCAGCCCGGCGGCCGCGCGCATCGCCTCGCGGAAGGACAGGTCGTTCTCGTCGGCGAACTTCGCGAGCGCCGTCTCGGTCGCCGGCCCGATGCCGCGCTTCGGCGTGTTCAGGATGCGTCGCAGCGCGAGCTCGTCGAGCGGGTTCGCGACGGCGATGAGGTAGGCCATCGCATCCTTGATCTCGGCGCGCTCGTAGAACTTCGTGCCGCCGATCACTCGGTACGGAACGGCCGAGCGCACGAAGATCTCCTCCAGTGCACGCGTCTGCGCATTGGTGCGGTAGAAGACGGCCATCTCGCGGTAGGCCATGCCGGCGCGGTGCAGTGCGTCGATCTCGTCGGCGACGAACTGCGCCTCGTCGTGCGCGGTGTAGCCCGTGTAGCCGACGATCTGCTCGCCGGCGCCGTCGGCCGTCCAGAGGTTCTTGTCCTTGCGGTCGAAGTTGTTCGCGATGACCGCGTTCGCCGCCGAGAGGATGTTCTGCGTCGAGCGGTAGTTCTGCTCGAGCAGCACGACCCGTGCGCCCGGGAAGTCGCGCTCGAACTCGCTGATATTGCGGATGTCGGCGCCGCGGAAGGCGTAGATCGACTGGTCGGAGTCGCCGACGACGGTGAGCGAGGCGCCCGGGATCTCGTGGTTCGCGTCGAGCAGGCCCCGCACGTGCAGGCCCTGCGCCTCGAGCTCGTGCACCTCCTCGGGCTCGACCGGGCGCGTGAGCTCGTGGATGAGCGAGTACTGCGCGTGGTTCGTGTCCTGGTACTCGTCGACGAGGAGGTGGCGGAAGCGGCGCCGGTAGAGCGCGGCCGTCTTCGGGAACGCCCGGAAGAGGTACACGGTCTCGGCGATGAGGTCGTCGAAGTCGAGCGCGCTCGCGTCGCGCAGCCGCCGCGAGTACTCGCGGAAGATCGAGAGGAACGTGACCTCGTGCGGGTCGTTGAGGTTGGCGTTGCGCGCGTACGTCTCGACGTCGGCGAGCTCGTTCTTGAGCTTGGAGATCTTCGAGGCCGCGCCGGCGGGCGTGAAGCCCATCGTGTCGGCGTCGAGCTCCTTGATGATGCGCTTCAGGATCGTGCGCTGGTCGGCGGAGTCGTAGATCGTGAAGGTCTGCGAGAGCCCGATCGCCTCGGCCTCGCGGCGCAGGATGCGCACGCACGCGGAGTGGAACGTCGAGATCCACATGCCGTCGTCGGCCTCGCCGAGCAGGGCGCCGACGCGCTCGCGCATCTCGGCGGCGGCCTTGTTCGTGAAGGTGATCGCGAGGATCTGGCTCGGCCACGCCTCGCGGCTCGCGATGAGCCCGGCGATGCGGTGGGTCAGCACGCGCGTCTTGCCCGAGCCCGCGCCCGCGACGATGAGCAGTGCGGGCCCGCGGTACTCGACCGCTTCGCGCTGCTCGGGGTTGAGGCCCTGCACGAAGGGGTTGTCGTCGGCGGCCGGAGCGCTCGGGGCCTCCCGCCAACCGGCGGGCTCGTCGGGATCGAGGATGATCGTCATGTCGAGCCCAATTGTAGGCGCGCCCGCCGACAGCGCGCCGGGTGCATCCGGGTTCAGGCCGGCTCGGCGGATGCCCGTGGCGTCGGCCGGCGGCCGATGAACGCGAGCCCGAGTCCGACGACGAGGAGCGCGCCGCCAGCGGCCGCCGCGTACCAGGGCGTCGAGACGGGGATCTCGAGGTAGGCCGTGAGACCGAGGATGCGGGAGAGCCCCCACGGCAGCAGCCCCAGCTCGTCGTTCCAGGCCGTCATCGCGGTTTCGAGCCCGATCGCCCCGATGATCGCGGCGGGAACGAGGAGCCCGGCGCCGACCGCGGCCAGGACGGCGCCGCTCGCCCGCCGCGCCCCGATCGCGGCGCCGAGCGCCCATCCGGCCGCGACGAACACCCAGATGAAGCACGCGAACGCGAGGGCGATGTACGCGGTGCGCTGCACGGGCTCGGTCCAGAACGCGAACCAGTAGCCGCCCGGTCCGGTGAACGAGACCGCTGCGAGCGCGAGGATGCACCGGAGCACGATCGCCCCGCCGGCCGCCGCGATCACGGGCCACGGCGGGCTGCGCCGCAGGCACGCGAGGAGCACGAGCGCGAACACGAGCCACGCGCCGAGCACGATCGCCGGATGCGTCCACGACAGGAACGAGGTCTGCACGGCGCGCGTCAGGACGAGCATCGTCGCGGGCACGGCGACGAGCAGCGCCGTGCCCGCCCGCGACAGCCCCGCCGTCGCCGCCACGGAGCACCACGGCCGGGTGGCCGCCGTCCAGGCCGCGCGGGCCGCGCTGCGGACCGATCCGACGGACGCCGCACCCCGGGTGAACGCGCCGAGCAGCATCCAGGCGACGGCGAGCACGCCGAGGCCGCGGGCGAGCCACGCCATGAGCGGGTCCCGCTCCGCTCGGTCGACGCCGAGCTCGGCCGCCGTGAGGTTGTAGGCGGGAGTGTCGACGTCGCCGTCGTAGCGTTCGACGTGGGCCGCGGCGAGCGCCTCGAAGCGGTCGCGGTCGGCCTCCCAGGCGCTCCGCGCCTCCGCCGAGCCGGTGTCGTGCCACAGCCCGGCGTGCAGGATCATCGAGCGGTACGCATCGAGCATCCCGAGCGTGTCGACCTCGTAGTCGAGCGTGTCGAGGAACGCCGTGCGGAGCGCCGGGTCCTTCCACGTCGCCGGATCGGTCGCGCTCACCCGCTCGCGCATCGCCTCCGCGGTCGCGACCGCCTGCTCGCCGCCGGCGATCGCGTCATCCAGCTCGCCGCCCGTCGCGTCGCGGACGATGGCGTACATGACGTCGAGCACCGCCGAGTCGCCGGTGAGGATGTCCCACTCGAAGATCCACATCATGGGCGGCGGTTCGAGCCCGATCGCGAACACGCGCTGCTCGGCGAACGGTTCGAGGTAGAGCCCCTGCTGCACGGCGGTGCGGGACTCGGCCATGGCGGCGGCGATCGCCGCCACGGTCTCCGGGTCGTCGGAGAAGTGCTCGCGCGCCCAGTCGGCCGTGACGCGGGCAGGGTCGGCCGCGGGGTCGGCGGCGAGCACCGCGGCGACCTGCGTGTTGAGCTCGTACAGCTGCCAGAAGCCGGACTTCAGATACAGGCTCATCGGACCGGCCCGCCAGGGCCCGCCGTCCTGCGTCCACACCCAGACGCCCTCGATGCGATCGTTCGACTCGAGCAGGCGCTGCAGCGCCCACCGGTACTCGGCGCCGAGGTCGTTCGGCAGCGCCCCGTAGTCCTCGAACTCGCGGCGGCTCTGGAACTCGACGATGCGGCGCTGCTCGCCCTGCGCGAGGGTCTCGTTGAGCGGCAGCCACGAGTAGAAGTCGCCGAGCGTGTACTTGGTCGACACGATGAGCCCCGGCGAATCGAGTCCGGAGAGCGCCGCCTCGTACGAGTCCACGTCGGTGTGCAGGTCGCCGACGTCGCCGATGCCGACGGTCCAGCTGCGGAAGATCACCTCGCGCTCCGCCGCCTCCGCCTGCGCGGAGAGCACCTCGAGCATGGTGCGCACGGCGTCGACGCTCGTCACCGCGAGTGCGGAGGACACGTCCCACCCGGCGACGTCGTACACCGGTCCGGCCTCGCCGACGCGGATGAGCACCCCGTCGAGGGCGGGCTCGGCGGCGTAGAGCTCGTCGAGCCCGGCGGCGTAGACGTCCCAGAGCTCGGGGTTCTCGGTGTCGAGGGAGCCGAAACGCGCGACGAGCTCCGCCTCGAGCGGGTCGGTGAGGGCGAGCATGTCGGTGCGGAGGTAGACGCGCACCCCGAGTTCGTCGGCGCGCTGCCAGAACGGCGCGAACGCGTCGCGCAGTGCGATCGCGCGGTCGCGATGCGGGTCGTCGGGGCCGTAGATCGGCCCGCCCGGCGCGTCGTCGAACGTGACGAACTCGACGAAGCCGGGGAACGCCACGGCGTTCGAGCCGTTCGCGAGGCTGTGCCGGAGGAACGTGTCGAAGTCCTCGTACGCCGCGGCGAGCGCGGCTTCGTCGACGTAGGGCGGCTCCGGCAGGATCGCGTCGGCGAAAGCGTGGGACGCGTGGGAGTAGTCGGTGCCGGCGGACCAGACGGCGGGGTCCGGGGCGACGCCCACGGCGCCGAGGTCGACCATCCGCAGCGGCAGTCGGCTCGCGTCGTGCGGCCCTACCTCCGCGGCGATCGACCGGCCGGCGCGGACGGCGGCGGCCACGTCGTAGACGCCGCGGACGGCGCCGTCGTCGCTCGCCGCGGTGACCCGGTACGTCGAGCCGTCGACCTCGAGCCGGTAGGCGTCGTCGGCCCCGTCGCCGCTCTCCCTCGCCGCTCCGGTCACCGTGACGGCGAGGCTCGCCGTGCCGTCGCGGCGCTCCGCGTCCGCCGTCGCATCCCGCAGTTCGTCGACCGCGGCCTCGAAACGCGGCCCGCCCGGCACCTCGACGGAGGCGAGCTCGGGCGGCATGACGGCCGCGGCGACGGCGGCGGGTTCGACCGGGTCGGAGCCCATGGGCTCGGCCGACTCGGTGCGGATGCCGAGCGCGTCCCCGACGCCGACGCCGATCCCGGCGCCGAGCCCCACGAGCACGAGCGCGACGATCGCCGCGAGGATCCCGGGTCGTCGTCGCGCGCGTGGCATGAGCAGAGCATAGGTGCGCCGACGGAACCGGCCCGACCCCGTTTCGGGGGCCGGGCCGGTGCAGGTCACTGCGGCGGGGTCGGCGGCGCCACGGGCGGCTGCGGCTGCGGCGGCACGGACTGCTGGGCCGGCGGCGGCACCGGCGCGCCCTGCGGCGG
>NZ_WSTA01000087.1 GCF_009789225.1 Agromyces seonyuensis
CATCGGCGCCCGCAGCAGCGTCGCCCGCGGCCGCGCCGCCGCCCGCCGAGGACGAATCGCCGGCCCTGCCGCCCGCCGAGCCGGCCGACGGGCCGCTCGCCGTCGTGATCTCCGAGGTCGCGAACGGCACGGCGCGCTCCGCGAAGGACAGCTTCTTCGAACTGCGCAACGTCTCGGACGCCGAGGTCGATCTCACGGGCTGGAACGTCTACCGCTGCAACGCGATGGGCCTGCGCCCGCGGCTCGACGGCGGCGAGGCGCGCTTCGACGGGGTCGTGCTCGCCTCAGGCGCGACGTTCACGGTCGCCCGGCCCGGCACGCTGCCCGACGCCGACGCCCTCATCTCCCACGGCTTCCCGGCGAGCGGCTTCGGGCTCGTCCTCATCGACCCCGGCGGCGCGCGCGTCGACGCCGTCGGCGTCTACCCGAACGAGCCGTGGCCGACGACGAGCGAGTGCACCGTCGGCCGCAACCTCCCGAATTCGCTCGCGTTCGCGCTCGACGAGAGCTGGCAGCGGGTCGCCGTCACGGGCGACGCGGAGCGCGACTGGGTGCGGGCCCGTTCGACGCCCGGTGCGCCGAACGCCGAACGCGCCGCGGCCCCCGCGACCGACGCCCCCGACCTCCGCATCGAGGAGCTCGCCGCGGCCGGCGTCGACGACGACGAGGACGACTTCGTCGAACTCGTCAACCGCTCGGCCGTCCCGGCGGATGTCTCGGGGTGGCGGCTCTACCGTTGCACGGCGTCCGGCCGAGCGACGTCCGACACCCTCATGACGGAGTTCGCCGCGGGCGAGACGCTCTCGCCGGGGGAGCGGATCGTGGTCGCCGGCCCGGCGTTCTCGGGCGGCGACGGCCGCACGGTCGCGAACCCGACTTCGCTCGCGCAGACCGCCTTCGGGGCGCTCCTCGTCGACGCCGGCGGAGCGCGCGTATCGGGCGTCGCGGTCTCAGGGCACGCGGATTCGGCGTGCCAGTCGGGTGACGCCAAGCTCGCGTCCGTGCTCGACTCCCGCACGGGCGAGTCGTGGCAGGTCGGCGCGGACGGCGAGTGGGTGGTCGCACCGCGCACGCCCGGCCGCGCCAACACGTCGACCGACACGGGGCTCGCGCATCGGGCATCCTCGACGGCGACCGCCGCGTCGCTCGCGGGCGACTCGGTCGCGATCAGCGAGTTCGCCGTCGACCCGGCCGGCGTCGCCGCCGCCGACGACCGGCACCACTTCGTCGAACTCGCCAACTACGGGCAGACGCCCGTCGATCTCTCGGGCTGGATGCTCGTGCGCTGCGGCCACGACGGCTTCCGCGACCGCGGGTCGCTCGCGACGGCCCCTCCGGGCACGGTGCTCGCGCCCGGGGCGACGTGGATCGCCGCGGCGCCCGGCACGGCCGAGTCGGATCGCGCCGACGCCCGGCTGTCGGGCGAGTTCGACTTCCGCGGTGCGGGCGTCTGGGTCGAGGACGAGCACGGGCGGCTCGTCGACCGGGTCGGCGCGTTCGCGCAGAACGAGATGGACGAGAGCGTGGAGACGCCGAGCGCGTGCACGAACGAGCGCTCGCTGACGGTGTTCGAGGTCGACCGCCTCGAGGGGGAGACGTTCCGGCGAACCGCCTTCACCGGTGTCGATGCCGAGGACTTCGTCGCGGCACCGGCGACGCCGGGCGTGCTCGACCGGGTGCGTTTCGCCGTCGCGGTATCGCCCGCGGCCGCCTCCGGCGCCGAGCCGGTGCTCTCGCGGCACGATGTCGAGGAGACGGACGCCATGATCGAGCGGAACCTCGCCGTGCGCGCCGCGCGCCGCACGGATCTCGCCGTCCGGCAGGCGTGGGCGGGCACGAGCGAGGGCCGGCTCGCGGTGCACGCCGGCGAGGGCGAGCAGCAGGTCGCCCCGGATGCCTCGCCGGCCGCCGCCGACGACGGCTACGGCTTCCCGTACGTGCGGCTGATCGTCGACGCCCCGACCGGGGCCGCGGCAGGCGGCGCGAACCTGGTCTGGAGCGGCACCGCCGCCGGCCGCGCCGGCGTCGCGCTCTCGGCCTGGGACGGGGCGGCGTGGCGGCTGCTCGCCGAGACGATCCCCGCCGCCGACGGCACGGTCGAGCTCGCGGGCCGTGTCGGTCCGGCCGACGTCGAGGGCGGCGCGGTCGAACTGCTCGTCCAGGCCGGCGGGCGCGCGAGCACGCTCGAGGCGGGCGTCGCGGACGCCTTCGCCGATCCCGCCGACTACGACCTCGCGATCAGCCATCTGACCGACACGCAGTACCTCACCGAGGCGTACCCGGCCGTCTACGAGCAGATGGTGGACTGGATCGTCGACAACGCGGACGAGCGCAAGATCGCCTTCGCCACGCACACGGGCGACCTCGTGCAGAACTGGGTCGACCCCGACCAGGAGCCCGGGCGCGCGCGGAGCGAGTTCGCGCTCGCGAGCGGCATCCAGGCACGGCTCGAAGCGGCGGGCGTGCCCTCGAGCGTGCTGCCGGGGAACCACGATTCGAAGCGCGGCGTCGACTACACCCTCTTCAACGAGGCGTTCCCGCCGTCGCGGTACGCCGGGTCGCCGACCTGGGGCGGTTCGATCGCGCCGAAGGACAACCGCGCCCACTACGACGTGCTCGACGCCGACGGCGCGTGCTTCCTCATGCTCGCGCTGCCCTACGCCTACGGCGACGCCGAGCTGGCGTGGGCGCGGGGCGTCGTCACGGGGCATCCGCAGTGCAACGTCGTCGTCTCGACGCACGAGCACCTCCAGGCGAAGACGCTCGAGCGCGACGCCCATCGCTCGGCCGCGTCGCGGTGGATGTCGCGGGCCGACCGCCTCTGGGAGGAGGTCGTCGCCCCGAACCGCAACGTCGTGCTCGTGCTCTCGGGGCACTTCCACGGCCTCGGCCGGATCGTGACGCCGGACGCGGGCGGGATCGAGGGGCACACCGTCGTCGAGCTCCTCGCCGACTACCAGGAGTTCCGCACGCACACGGGGGAGCGGGCGACCGGGTTCCAGCGCCTGCTGCAGCTCGACCTCGCGGGCGGGGCGGTCGGCGTCGACACGTGGTCGGAGACGCTCGGGGAGCGCTGGTCGTACCCCTACGACTACGGGCAGTTCCTGCGCGACTCGGGCCAGGACGACTCGTTCTCGACCATGCGGCCGTGGAACATCGTCGAGCGCGGCACGCAGGGGCGCTACGACGAGACCGACGACGACTTCCTCGTCGAGCAGATCGCCTTCCAATACCCGAAGTCCCTCGCCACCACGGGGGTGTCCGTGATCGGATGACGCGGGGCAGCGGCCCTGCGCGGCGCCGCGGATAAGGTGAGCGGATGCCGCAGCGCCTTCCCGTCGAGATCGCCGTCCAGGACGCCGAGGGCGTCCGCATCGCCCTCGAGGAGGGAGCGGCGCGCGTCGAGCTCTGCCAGGCGCTCGGGCTCGGCGGACTGACGCCCTCGGCCGGGCTCATCGAGTCCGCCGTCGAGGCGTCGGCGGCGGTCGGCGTCGCCGGGTTCGTCCACGTCCTCGTGCGCCCGCGGGGCGGCGGTTTCGTCTACTCCGCCGACGAACGCGCGGCGATCGCCCGCGACATCCGGCTCTGCGCGCGCCTCGGCGCCGACGGGGTCGTGGTCGGCGCCCTCGACGAGGATGGGCGGATCGACCTCGACGCGCTCGCCGCGTTCGTCGACGCCGCGGGCGAGATCGACGTCACCGTCCACCGCGCGGTCGACGCCGCCGCCGACCCGGTCGCCGCGGTCGCGGCCCTCGCCGGTCGGGGCGTGCGCCGCGTGCTCACCTCGGGCGGCGCCCCGACCTGCGCCGAGGGCGTCGACGGCCTCGCAGCGATGCTGCGGGAGTCCGGCGGACGGCTCGAGCTCATGGCCGGCGGCGGCGTGCGGCCGGACGACGTCGGCACCCTCGCGGCCCTCGGCGTCGACGCCGTGCACCTCTCCGCCCGCCGCACGATCGTCGCCGGCCCCGGCGGTCCCGGCGGCGGGTCCGACGGCTACGACGCGACCGATCGCGACGTCGTCGCGCGAGCCGTCGCGCTCGCCTCGGCGCACTCCATCCCGCTGGTCGAGTAGCGGCGAAACCCCCGTTGGTCGAGTAGCGGCGAAGCCGCCGTTGGTCGAGTAGCGGCGAAGCCGCGTATCGAGACCCGCAGCTCTCGTTGGTCGAGTAGCGGCGAAGCCGCGTCTGCACTCGCTGGTCGAGTAGCGGCGAAGCCGCGTATCGAGACCCACAACCCGCCGCACGCCGTCTCGACGCCCATCGCTCCTCGACCGACGGAGGAGTGACCGCGCCCGGCCTTGCGAGGGGAAGGCCCTCGGTAGGCTGGAGCCCATGACCGACGAACCCGACGACGACGACGCGCTGCGCTGGCAGGGCGACGACGACGCCCCGCTCGCCGCCGGGTGGAAGAAGGTCGGCACCGCGGCGTCGACGCGTTCCGAGGAGCCCGGCGACGCGGCGACGGATGCCGCCCCCGACGATGGCGCGGACGCCGACGACGACGCCGCCGACGCCGCCGACGCGGATCACGAGCGCACGGACCGGCTCGGCTCGATCGAACTCGTGGCGCTCGGTGTGCTCGGCGGTGTGTACCTGCTGTACACGATCGGCTGGCTGGCGCGCGCATCCTCGCTCAGCACCTACTACGCGGTCGATCAGTCGGTGGATGCGCTCGGTCACGTCATGTTCGTCCTCGGCACCTGGCTCGCGGTGCTCGCGCCGGCGGCGTGGTTCGCGACCACCCTCTGGCTGGCTCGCGGGCATCGCGTCGCCCGCGTCGCCTGGCTCGTCGTCGGTGCGGTGCTGACGATGCCGGTGCCCTTCCTCTTCGGATTCGGAGTGAGTTCATGAGCGACGACCGCTCGACCGTCGAGGCCCCGGTCGCGGATCCGGTACCGGCGGCGCCGTTCCGCCCGACCTGGCTCGTCCTCGCCATCAGCATCCTGTTCGGCCTCTTCTTCGCCTGGGACGCGTGGGAAGCGGTCGGCAACTTCCTCTCGATCACGCAGTACTACGTCGACGGGCTGGGCGGCACGATCACCGTGCTCGGCTGGTTCGTCTACCTCGGCAGCATCCTGCTCCCGATCGTCATCTTCGCCGCGGCGCTCTGGCTGACCCGCCGCCGTTCCGTCTGGCAGCTCGCCGTGGTGATGTTCGCCGGGCTGTGCCTGTCGGCGGCGCTGTGGCTCGACATCATCGCCCGTGCGAACCCGGTCGTCCTGCTGAACCTGTGATCGGACTCGGCGCGCTTCTGGCCTGAGCGGCGTCACACGCGCGAAACATGCCGGAGACGCGGGTCTAGACTGGCGCGGATAGCGCGCCCCGACGGCGTGTGGCGCGAACCGTCCCGCAGGCAGCCTCTGCCAACGTCCCCGAAGAGGAATCCGCTCGTGTCGAAACCGGTCGTCCTGATCGCCGAAGAACTCTCGCCTGCCACCGTCGAGGCACTCGGCCCCGACTTCGACGTCCGCTCCGTCGACGGCACCGACCGCCCGGCGCTGCTCTCCGCGCTCGCCGAGGCCAACGCGATCCTCGTGCGCTCCGCGACGAAGGTCGACGCGGAGGCCATCGCGGCCGCGCCGAAGCTGCAGGTCATCGCACGCGCGGGCGTCGGCCTCGACAACGTCGACATCAAGGCCGCGACGACGGCCGGCGTCATGGTCGTCAACGCGCCGACCTCGAACATCATCTCGGCCGCCGAGCTGACCGTGGGCCACATCCTGAGCCTCGCGCGGCACATCCCGGCCGCCCACGCCTCGCTCAGCGCGGGCGCCTGGAAGCGCTCGTCGTACACGGGCGTCGAGCTCTACGAGAAGACGATCGGCATCATCGGCCTCGGCCGCATCGGCGCGCTCATCGCGGCCCGCCTGCAGGCCTTCGGCACCGAGATCATCGCGTACGACCCCTACATCACGGCGGCGCGCGCCCAGCAGCTCGGGGTGCGCCCGGTCTCGCTCGACGAGCTGCTCGAGCAGAGCGACTTCATCACGATCCACATGCCGAAGACGCCCGAGACCACGGGCATGATCAGCACCGAGCAGCTCGCGAAGATGAAGCCGACGGCCTTCGTCGTCAACGTCGCGCGCGGCGGGCTCATCGACGAGGATGCCCTGCACGAGGCGCTCGTCGCCGGCACGATCGCGGGCGCGGGCCTCGACGTCTTCGTGAGCGAGCCCCCGAAGGACTCGCCCCTCGTCTCCCTGCCGAACGTCGTCGTCACGCCCCACCTCGGCGCGTCGACCGACGAGGCCCAGGAGAAGGCGGGCGTCTCGGTCGCCAAGTCGGTGCGCCTCGCCCTCGCCGGCGAGCTCGTGCCCGACGCGGTCAACGTCGCCGGCGGCATCATCGACCCGTACGTGCGCCCGGGCATCCCCCTGACCGAGAAGCTCGGCCAGCTCTTCTCCGGCCTCGCGAACGGCCCCCTCACCACGGTCGACGTCGAGGTGCGCGGCGAGCTCGCCGACTACGACGTCTCGGTGCTGAAGCTCGCGGCCCTCAAGGGCATCTTCACGAACGTCGTCTCCGAGTCGGTCTCGTACGTGAACGCGCCCCTGCTCGCCGAGCAGCGCGGTGTCGAGGTGCGCCTCATCACGTCGGCCGAGTCGCCCGAGTACCGCAACGTCATCACGATCGCGGGTGCGCTCGCCGACGGCCGCCAGGTCTCGGTGTCGGGCACGCTCACCGGCACGAACCAGATCGAGAAGCTCGTCGGCATCGACGGCTACGACCTCGAGGTGCCGATCGCCCAGCACCACATCGTCATGCGTTACACCGACCGCCCCGGCATCGTCGCGGTCTACGGCCGCGAGTTCGGTGAGGCCGGCATCAACATCGCCGGCATGCAGATCGCCCGCCAGGCCGCCGGGGGCGCCGCGCTCTCGGTGCTGACGGTCGACTCGCCCGTGCCGGCCGAGGTGCTCGAGCGCGTCCGCGAGGCCATCGAGGCCGAGGTGCTGCTCGAGATCGACGTCGTCGAGCAGTAACGCCCGATTCGAGGATGCCCGCCGCGACGCGTTCGCGGCGGGCATCCGTCGTTGCGCCGCCCCGTTGGTCGAGTGGGGCCATCCCGTCGGTCGAGTAGGCGCGCAGCGCCGTATCGAGACCAAGGAGGGCGACCTCACCAGGTCTCGATACGCTCCTCCGTCGCTACTCGACCGGCGGCTGCGTCGGTCGAGTAGGCGCGCAGCGCCGTATCGAGACCCCGGAGGCTGCCTCACCAGGTCTCGATACGCTCCTGCGTCGCTACTCGACCCGCGGAGTTCGTCGGTCGAGTAGGCGCGCAGCGCCGTATCGAGGCCCCGGAGGCTGCCTCACCAGGTCTCGATACGCTCCTCCGTCGCTACTCGACCGGCGGGGACTTTCGTCGGTCGAGTAGGCGCGCAGCGCCGTATCGAGGCCCCGGTGGGCGTCTCACCAGGTCTCGATACGCTCCTCCGTCGCTACTCGACCCGCGCCGTTCGTCGGTCGAGTAGGCGCGCCAGCGCCGTATCGAGACCCCGCAAGTCGCCTCACCAGGTCTCGAGACGCTCCTTCGTCGCTACTCGACCGGGGGGTTCCCGCCGCCGAGGCCCTCGAAGAGCGCGACGAGCGCGTCCATCTGCGCCGGGGCGATCGCGGTGAGCCCGTCGGAGAGTTCGGGCGACTCGGCGCGCAACGCTGCGTGGTAGTACAGCCCGTCGCCGACGAGCGCGACGGCGAGCGCCGCGGCGGGGTCGGTCACGTGCCGGCCGAGCGCCTCGATCCACGCGCGGCGCACGTCGTCGAGGGCCGCGGCCGCCGCGCGGTCGCCGGATTGGGCGAGGCGCAGCGCGGCGACGAACGTGCGGTCGAGGTCGGTCTCGACGACCTCCGACGAGCGCAGGAAGTACGAGATCGCGCCGCGGGGATCCGAGTGGATGCGGGCGACATCGTCGGCGACGAGGTCGTCGAGCCGGGCCAGGAGCCCGTCGATGAGGGCGCGTCGCGAGCCGAAGTGGTAGAGCAGCCCGCCTTTGGAGACGCCGGCCGCCTTCGCGGTGGCGTCGAGGGTCGCGCCGCGTTCGCCGCCGGCGATGACGAGGCGTTCGAAGGCGTCGAGCACCGCGTCGCGGGCGGCGGGCGGTCGGCTCATGCGTCCCATTCTGGTCGGGGATGCGGGCCCGTTCGAACCGCATCGCTTGAAACTCTACCGTCCAGACGGTACAGTAATGACGAGCCGCCCGCCAGCCGGGCGGTTCCGCACGTCACGCACGTCGCCGAAACGAACGAACACGGAACCAGCCATGCACACCGACTCCCTCCCCGTCATCCGCCCCGCCGCCGTCGACCCCGCGCCCGCGCCCGCGCGCGCCGGCCGTCGCGCCTGGGTCGCCCTGGCCGTGCTCATGCTCCCCGTGCTGCTCGTCTCGATCGACAACACCGTGCTGAGCTTCGCGCTGCCCGAGATCGCCGTCGACCTCGCGCCGAGCGCCGCACAGCAGCTCTGGATCATCGACGCCTACCCGCTCGTGCTCGCCGGACTGCTCGTGGCGATGGGCTCCCTCGGCGATCGCATCGGGCGCCGGCGCCTGCTGCTCATCGGCGCGACCGGCTTCGCCGTGATCTCGGTTGCCGCGGCCTTCGCACCGACCGCCGAGGCCCTCATCGCCGCGCGCGCCGCGCTCGGCTTCTTCGGCGCCATGCTCATGCCCTCGACGCTCTCCCTGCTGCGCACGATCTTCGCCGACCGCGAGCAGCGCCGGCTCGCCATCGCGATCTGGGCCACCGGGTTCGCCGCGGGCTCCGCGCTCGGGCCCCTCGTCGGCGGCATCCTGCTCGAACACTTCGCCTGGGGGTCGGTCTTCCTCCTCGCCGTGCCCGTGCTCGTGCCGCTCGTCGTGCTGCTGCCCCTGCTCGTGCCCGAGAGCCGCGACCCCGCGCCCGGACCCGTCGACCCCATCAGCATCCTGCTCTCGCTCGCGGCGATGGCGCCCGTCGTCTTCGGCATCAAGTCGATCGCGACCGAGGGCGTCGGCGTCGCCGGCATCCTCGCGATCGTCGCGGGCCTCGCCTTCGGCGTGCTCTTCGTGCGCCGGCAGCTGCGCCGCCCGGTGCCGCTGCTCGACGTGCGCCTGTTCCGGCAGGGCACCTTCGGCGGCGCCGTGCTCGTCAACCTGCTGAGCGTGCTCTCCCTCGTCGGCTTCCTCTACTTCGTCTCGCAGCACCTGCAGCTCATCGTCGGCCTCCGGCCCGTCGAAGCGGGCCTCGCGCTGCTGCCCGGCCTCCTCGTGATGATCGTCGCGGGCCTCGTCGTCGTGCCGATCGCCCGCCGCGTGCGCCCGCAGGTGCTCGTGCCCGTCGCGCTCGGCATCTCGGCGCTCGGCTACCTCGTGGTCGCGCTCACCGCCGACTCGGGCGCGCTCGAGCCGATCATGGTGGCGTTCGCGCTGCTCGGCCTCGGCATCGGGGCGGCCGAGACCGTCTCGAACGAGCTCGTGCTCTCGAGCGCCCCCGCCGACAAGGCCGGCGCCGCCTCGGCGGTCTCCGAGACGGCGTACGAGCTGGGGGCCGTGCTCGGCACGGCGATCCTCGGCAGCATCCTGACGTTCCACTACCGCGCGTCCCTCGTGCTGCCGGGCGGTCTCACCGCCGAGCAGGCGAGCGCTTCCCGCGAGACCCTCGCGGGCGCCATGACGACGGCGGAGGAGCTGCCCGCCGACGCCGGCACCGCCCTCGCGGATGCCGCCGCGCACGCGTTCGACTCGGGCGTGGCGATCACCTCGTTCATCGGCGTCGGGCTCGTCGTCGCGGCGATGGTCGTGGCCGCCCTCACGCTCGGCCGGACGGGACGTCGCCGGACCTGACCCGCCCAGGGGAGGCGAGTACGCTGGTTCGCACCATCCCACCCGAAGGAGCCGCATGTCCCAGCGCGTCCGTCTCGCCGTCATCCGTGGTGACGGCATCGGCCCCGAAGTCGTCGCCGAGGGCCTCAAGGCGCTCGAGGCCGCGACCGCGGGCAGCGACCTCGTCTTCGAGCGCACCGAGTTCTCGCTCGGCGCCGAGCGCTACCTCGCGACGGGCGACACGCTGACGGATGCCGACCTCGACGCGATCAAGGGCC
The DNA here is from genome assembly GCF_009789225.1 of Agromyces seonyuensis. GTDB lineage: Bacteria > Actinomycetota > Actinomycetes > Actinomycetales > Microbacteriaceae > Agromyces > Agromyces seonyuensis. The sequence goes on from NZ_WSTA01000087.1 coordinate 10,078, forward strand.
ACGACGCGATCCTGCTCGGGGCCGTCGGCGGGGTGCCGAACGACCCGCGGCTCACGGGCGCGAACATCGAGCGCGGGCTGCTGCTGAAGCTGCGCTTCGAGCTCGACCACTACGTGAACCTGCGGCCGACGACGCTCTTCCCGGGCGTCACGAGCCCGCTCGCCGAGCCCGGCGAGGTCGACTTCGTCGTCGTGCGCGAGGGCACCGAGGGCCCCTACGTCGGTAACGGCGGCGCGATCCGCGTCGGCACGAGCGCCGAGGTCGCCACCGAGACGAGCCTCAACACCGCCTACGGCGTCGAGCGGGTCGTGCGCTACGCGTTCGAGACGGCCGAACGCCGCCCGCGCAAGCGGCTCACCCTCGTGCACAAGACCAACGTGCTCACGTTCGCCGGTTCCCTCTGGAAGCGCACGGTCGACCGCGTGGCGGCGGAGCATCCGAACGTCGCCGTCGACTACCTGCACATCGACGCGGTGACGATCTTCTTCGTCACCGACCCTGCTAGATTCGACGTCATCGTCACCGACAACCTCTTCGGCGACATCATCACCGATTTGGCCGGCGCGATCAGCGGCGGCATCGGTCTGGCCGCCTCGGGCAACATCAACCCCGATGGCCGCTTCCCCAGCATGTTCGAGCCGGTTCACGGTTCCGCACCCGACATCGCCGGGAAGGGCATCGCCGATCCCACGGCCGCCATCCTCTCGACCGCCCTGCTGCTCGACCACCTCGGTCGACGCGAGGAGGCCGACCGGGTGCGGACCGCCGTCACCGCCGACCTCGCCGAGCGCATCGGCGGGGCCGCCCGCTCGACGAGCGAGATCGGCGACGCCATCGCCGCCCGCCTCGCGGGCACGAACGCTTCCGCGGCCTAGCCGCGGACATCAACGCAGTCGCGGCCTCGCCGCCACCAGCCGAGAAAGAAGGCACCATGACGATCCAGCTCCCGCTCGCGCAGCCGAACCTGCTCTGGCAGATCCTCAAGAACGAGAACGCGAAGGATGCCGAGGCGCGCGAGGCGATCCTCGCCGATCCCGGCTTCGGCAACCACTTCACCGACCACATGGTCGACATCTGCTGGAGCGAGAAGGGCGGCTGGCACCGCCCGCGCGTGCAGCCCTACGGCCCGATCCAGCTCGACCCGGCCGCCGCCGTGCTGCACTACGCGCAGGAGATCTTCGAGGGCCTGAAGGCCTACCGGCACGCCGACGGCTCGATCCACACGTTCCGCCCGTACGAGAACGCGGCCCGCCTGCAGCGCTCGGCCCGCCGCCTCGCGCTGCCCGAGCTGCCCGTCGAGTACTTCATCGAGTCGCTGCAGCGTCTCGTGCAGGCCGACGGCGACTGGGTGCCGAGCGCCCCCGAGACGAGCCTGTACCTGCGCCCGTTCATGTTCGCCAAGGAGGCCTTCCTCGGCGTGCGGCCCGCGAAGAAGGTGGCCTACTACCTCATCGCGAGCCCGGCCGGCGCGTACTTCCACGGCGGCATCGCCCCCGTCGACATCTGGCTCTCGACCGACTACACGCGCGCCGCGAAGGGCGGCACGGGTGCGGCCAAGACGGGCGGCAACTACGCGGCGAGCCTGCTGCCGCAGGCCGAGGCCTACGAGCACGGCTGCCAGCAGGTGCTCTTCCTCGACGACGAGGGCAACCTCGAGGAGCTCGGCGGCATGAACGTCGTGCTCGTGCGCAAGGACGGCTCGCTGCTCACGCCCGACTCCGACTCGATCCTCGAGGGCATCACGCGCGCGTCGATCCTCCAGCTCGCGCAGGACCGCGGCCTCGCCGTCGAGCAGCGCCCGATCTCGCTCACCGAGTGGCGCGAGGGCGCGGCCTCCGGCGACATCGTCGGCGCGTTCGCGTGCGGCACCGCCGCGGTCGTCGTGCCGATCGGCTCGCTGAAGTCCGAGGAGTTCACCATCGAGCACGTCGGCGACGCCGCCACCGAGATCGCGCTGTCGCTGCGCGAGGAGCTCACGGGCATCCAGTACGGCCGTCTCGAGGACCGTCACGGCTGGAACCTCCGGCTGGACGCCTGAGTTGCCCGCCCCCTTCAGCATCCGGCCCTTCCGCCGGGATGCGACGGGGGACGACACCGAGCCGGTCGTGGCGCTCTGGCGCGCGGCCGGCTTGGTCGTCCCCTGGAACGACCCGTACCTCGACATCGAACGCAAGCTCGAAGTGCAGCCGGAGCTCTTCCTCGTCGGCGAGGCTGACGGGCGCATCGTCGCGACGGCGATGATCGGCTACGACGGGCATCGCGGCTGGGTGAACTACCTCGCGGTGGATGCCTCCTCGCGCGGCGACGGCTACGGACGGTTGCTCATGGCGGAGGCCGAGCGGCTGCTCGTCGAACGCGGCTGCCCCAAGCTCAACCTGCAGGTGCGCTCCACCAACAGCGACGTCATCGCGTTCTACGAGCGCCTCGGCTACACCGACGACCGCGTCTCGAGCCTCGGCAAACGCCTCATCCCCGACCTCCCGCCGGCGTCCCCGCCGCTCGAGTAGGCGCGCCTCCGTCGGTCGAGTAGGCGCGAAGCGCCGTATCGAGACCCAGGTTGGTCGGCTCGCGCGGTCTCGATACGCTCCTCCGTCGCTACTCGACCAGCGGGTGAATGCGCTGGTCGAGTAGGCGCGAAGCGCCGTATCGAGACCCAGGTTGGTCGGCTCGCGCGGTCTCGATACGCTCCTCCGTCGCTACTCGACCAGCGGGTGAATGCGCTGGTCGAGTAGGCGCGAAGTCTCCGCTGGTCGAGTAGGCGCGAAGTCTCCGCTGGTCGAGTAGGCGCGCAGCGCCGTATCGAGACCCCGGTGGGTCGGCTCACGTGGTCTCGATACGCTCCTCCGTCACTACTCGACCAGCGGGTGGATGCGCTGGTCGAGTAGGCGCGAAGCGCCGTATCGAGACCCGACGGCCCAGGACTCGGCCGCCCCTCCACCGCTCCCGTCCCGGGCCATCAACTCCTCACAGCCCCGCCCATCGCAGCCGACGCATCGCCCGCAGCCGATACTCCCCGAATGGCATGGCTGTGCATCCTCGAATGCGCCGACGGCTCGTTCTACGTCGGCAGCACCATCGATCTCGAACGGCGGCTCGCGCAGCACCAGCGCGGTGAAGGCGCGGCGTACACGCGTCGCCGCCGACCGCTCCGACTCGTCTACCAGCAGCAGTTCGACCGCGTCGACGAAGCGTTCGCCCGAGAGAAGCAGGTGCAGAACTGGGGCCGCCGGAAGCGCATCGCGCTGATCAACGGCGAGTTCGCGTTGCTGCCGTCGCTCGCGAAGAAGCCGCCGCGGGCGTCCCCGCCGGTCGAGTAGGCGCGCAGCGCCGTATCGAGACCCCGGCAGTTCGGCTCACGGGGTCTCGATACGCTCCTTCGTCGCTACTCGACCGGCGGATGCGCTGGTCGAGTAGGCGCGCAGCGCCGTATCGAGACCCCGGAGGGTCGGCTCGCGTGGTCTCGATACGCTCCTTCGTCGCTACTCGACCGGCGGTGGTTGCGCTGGTCGAGTAGGCGCGCAGCGCCGTATCGAGACCCGGAGGGTCGGCTCTCGGGGTCTCGATACGCTCCTTCGTCGCTACTCGACCAGCGGGACGCCAGGACGCCCCGACTAGGCTGGCCGGGTGAAGATCGCACGTTTCTCCCGCGGCGAGGGCGTCATCGCCTTCGGCATCATCGACGACGAAGACGGCGAACTCGTCGTCCTGAAGTCAGACCCTGTGTTCATGGGGTTCGAGACGACGGGGGAGCGGGTGCCGCTCGCCGAGGTGAAGTTGCTCGCGCCCGTCATCCCGCGCTCCAAGGTCGTCGCGGTCGGCAAGAACTACCGCGCCCACGCCGAGGAGATGGGCGGCGAGGCGCCCGCCGAGCCGCTGCTGTTCCTCAAGCCGAACACGTCCGTCATCGGCCCGGGCGACCCCATCGTGCTGCCGGTGCAGTCGGAGCAGGTCGAGCACGAGGGCGAGCTCGCCGTCGTCATCGGCCGCATCGCGAAGAACCTCACGCCGGAAGAGGCATCCGAGGCGATCTTCGGCTACACGATCGCCAACGACGTCACCGCGCGCGACCTGCAGTCCCGCGACGGCCAGTGGACGCGGGCGAAGGGCTTCGACACGTTCTGCCCGACCGGCCCCATCGTCGAGACCGACCTCGACGTCGAGCACGGCTCGATCGAGGTGCGCGTCAACGGCGAGGTGCGCCAGCAGGGCGACTTCGCCGACCTGGTGCACTCGATCCCCGACATCATCAGCTACGCGTCGCGCGTGTTCACCCTGCTGCCCGGCGACCTCGTGCTCACGGGCACGCCGGCCGGCGTCGGCCCGATCGTCGCGGGCGACCGCGTCGAGGTGTCGGTGACCGGCCTCGGCACGCTCGGCAACCCGGTGCTCGACTCGCCGCTGAAGTCTGCGTAAGCGTCCCGCTGGTCGAGTAGGCGCGGAGCGCCGTATCGAGACCGGCTGACGGGGTCTCGATACGCTCCTGCGTCGCTACTCGACCGGCGGCGTTCGTCGGTCGAGTAGGCGCGGAGCGCCGTATCGAGACCGGCTGACGGGGTCTCGATACGCTCCTTCGTCGCTACTCGACCGGCGGGGCTTCGGCGCGACGGCTGACGGGGTCTCGATACGCTCCGTCCTCGCTACTCGACCCGCAGCGCCCTCGCCTACGATTGACGGTGATGTCTACGTCACCGATCCCCTTCACGACCGCTGCCGGCGCCGACGTGCGCGTGCGGTTCTGCCCTTCGCCGACCGGCACGCCCCACGTGGGCCTCGTTCGCACCGCGCTCTTCAACTGGGCGTACGCCCGGCACACGGGCGGCACGTTCGTCTTCCGCATCGAAGACACGGATGCTGCGCGCGACAGCGAGGAGAGCTTCGAGCAGATCGTGGATGCCCTCAGCTGGCTCGGCCTCGACTGGGACGAGGGCATCATGGTCGGCGGCCCGCACGAGCCGTACCGGCAGTCGCAGCGCAGCGAGATCTACCAGGACGTCATCCAGCGCCTGAAGGATGCCGGCCACCTCTACGAGTCGTATTCGAACGCCGAGGAGATCGACGCCCGCAACGCGGCGAACGGCCGCCCGAAGCAGCTCGGCTACGACAACTTCGACCGCGACCTCACCGAGGAGCAGAAGGCCGCGTTCCGCGCCGAGGGCCGCCAGCCGGCGCTGCGCCTGCGCGTGCCCGATGACATCGCACTCGGCTTCGACGACCTCGTGCGCGGTCCCATCGACTTCGCCGCGGGCAACACGATCGACTTCGTGCTCGTGCGCCCGAACGGCGCCCCGCTCTACACGTTCGTGAATCCCGTCGACGACGCGCTGATGGGCATCACGCACATCCTGCGCGGCGAGGACATCCTGCCGTCGACCCCGCGTCAGATCGCGCTCTACCTCGCGCTCATCGACATCGGCGTGACGTCGTTCGTGCCGCGCTTCGGCCACCTGCCGACCGTCACCGGCGAGGGCAACAAGAAGCTCTCCAAGCGCAACCCCGAGTCGAACCTGTTCCTGCACCGCGACCGCGGGTTCATCCCCGAGGGGCTCGTGAACTACCTCGCGCTGCTCGGCTGGGGCTTCTCGGCCGACCGCGACGTGTTCACGCGCGACGAGCTCGTCGAGCGCTTCGACGTCGCCGACGTGAATCCGAACCCGGCTCGCTTCGATCAGAAGAAGGCCGAGTCGATCAACGGCGACCACATCCGGATGCTCGCGCCTGCTGATTTCGCCGCCCGCACCGTGCCGTACCTCGCGGCCGCCGGCGTCGTCGAGCAGCCGCTCACGCCCGGCCAGGAGGCGACGCTCGCGGAGGCCGCGCCGCTCGTGCAGGAGCGCATCCAGCTGCTGGGGGAGGCGCCCGGCATGCTCGGCTTCCTCTTCACCGACGCCGAAGCGCTGCAGTACGAGGATGACGCCCTGAAGTCGCTTCCCGCCGACACGGATGCCGTGCTCGCCGCGTCGGTCGACGCCATGACGCGTCTGCCGGCCGAGTCGTGGGCGACCGCCGAGATCGAGGAGGCCCTCCGCGGCGCCCTCATCGAGGGACTCGCGCTGAAGCCCCGCGTGGCCTTCGGGCCAGTGCGCGTGGCCGTCTCGGGGCGCCGCGTCTCCCCGCCGCTGTTCGAGTCGATGCAGATCCTCGGCAAGATCGACTCGCTCGCCCGCCTCGACAAGCTCATCGCTCTGCGTTCTTCGCCGGTCGAGTAGCAGCCCCGCTGGTCGAGTAGGCGCGCCAGCGCCGTATCGAGACCTCGCGAACCGCCGGTCGAGTAGCGCGAAGCGCGTATCGAGACCACCCCCACCCCCACGCCACGCCCGGGCCCGCCGCCTCGATTTGTACGGCGGGCCCGGGTCGGGTAGAGTTACCTGTCGTTGCCGCGAGAGCGGTCAACACCATGGGGTATGGTGTAATTGGCAACACGGCGGTTTCTGGTACCGTTGTTCTTGGTTCGAGTCCAGGTACCCCAGCAGTGAAAAACCCCCGGTTCGCCGGGGGTTTTCGTGTTTTCCGGGTTCGTTTCGGGGTTGTCGGCCAAAAAGAGTGGATGCCTCGGGCGTGTCAGCTGCGTCCGGCCCAGCCTTTCCTGGTCCAGAGGCCTTCTTCGTCGCTGAGTCCGGTGTCGTAGGGCGAGGCGTGTTCGGGTGGCG
>NZ_WSTA01000088.1 GCF_009789225.1 Agromyces seonyuensis
TGGTCTTCGGACCTGAGCGCCGGCGGGCTTGGCCGCGGGGGCCGAGCCGGTCTTCGCCGCGGGCGCGGCGGGCGCGCCGGACGTGCCGGCGGCCTCGAGCGCCGCCTTCAGACGACGCGCGACGGGCGGTTCGATGCTGGAGGACGGGCCCTTGACGTATTCGCCCATCTCCTTGAGCTTCTCGAGCGCGACCTTGCTGTCGACGCCGAGTTCGCTCGCAATTTCGTGTACGCGAGGTTTCGCAGCCACTTCACTCCTGTTCCAGGGTCCAGCCCCGGACAGGGCGGACCATCATTGGCGGACGGGTCTCATTTCGAGCCGTTCATGACTTGTCCATTAGCCGTTCAGCCTGTTCTCTACGCGGACGGTGTCGATCTCGCCGCTCGCCTTCAACGCCCGCCCGAAGGCGCGGCGCCGAACGGCGAGTGCAAAGCAGGCGAGATCCGGATGCAGCCACGCGCCGCGCCCCGGAAGCACCGCAGATTCGTCTGGAACGACTTGGGATTCCCGGAGGACGACCCGTAGAAGTGCGGATCGTGGGGCACGCGAACGGCATCCGATGCACGTTCTGACGGGTTCCACTCTACACCCCCCGGTCGTCCCTTCCAGGCGGACGGCCGCCGGATCGGTCATCCGGCCGTGTCGGGCTGGATGTCGATCTTGGCGCCCGTGAGCTTCGCGGCGAGGCGGGCGTTCTGCCCCTCCTTGCCGATGGCGAGCGAGAGCTGGTAGTCCGGCACGAGTGCGCGCACGGCCTTCAGGCTCTCGTCGACGACGAAGGCCTTGGTGACCTTCGCGGGGCTGAGGGCGTTCGAGACGAAGGTCGAGAGGTCCTCCGAGTAGTCGACGATGTCGATCTTCTCGCCGCCGAGCTCCGCCGTGACCGCGCGCACGCGCTGGCCGAGCTCGCCGATCGCGGCGCCCTTGGCGTTGACGCCGGGCTGGTTGGCGCGCACCGCGATCTTCGTGCGGTGGCCGGCCTCGCGGGCGAGCGAGACGATCTCGACGACGCCGGAGGCGATCTCGGGCACCTCGAGCGCGAACAGCTTGCGGACGAGCTGCGGGTGGGTGCGCGAGACCTTGATCTCGGGGCCCTTGGTGCCCTTGGCGACGCTCGTGACGTAGACGCGGATGCGCTGGCCGTGCGGGTACTCCTCGCCCGGGACCTGCTCCTCGGGCGGGAGGACGGCCTCGACCGTGCCGAGGTCGATGTGGATCATGCGCGGGTTCGGTCCCTGCTGGATGACGCCGGCGACGATGTCGCCCTCGCGTCCGCGGAACTCCCCCAGCACGGCGTCGTCGGCGATGTCGCGCAGACGCTGGTTGATGACCTGCTTCGCGGCGAACGCGGCGATGCGGCCGAAGTCGCTCGGGCTGTCCTCGGCTTCGCCGAGCACGTTGCCCTCCTCGTCGACCTCCGGCACGAAGACGGAGACGTGGCCGCTCTGCCGGTCGAGGTGGGCACGCGCGCCGGACGGGTTCTGGGTGCCGTGGCCGTTGGGGTTGGTGTGCTTCAAGTAGGCCGTCAGAATGGCCTGTTCGATGATCTCCACCAGTTCGTCGAAGGGGATCTCCTTCTCGCGCTCCATCATCCGCAGCACGCCGAGGTCGATATCCATCGCCGTCTCCATTCCATATTCAGCTCTCGCCGCCGCACCCAACCGGCGGGCATCAGGCGAGTTTACCGGATGCCCTCCCCGCCGGCGGAACGGGGATGCCCCGGGCCGCGGCCCGGGGCATCCCCGTCATCGCGTCGTCACCAGCGCGGTTCTCCGGGGAAGCCCTTCGGGCCGTGGCCGTGGCCGCGACGCCCGCGGCCCCGCGGACGGCCGGGCTTCACCGGCTCCTCGTCGCGGTAGACCTGCACGACCGAGGGCCGGGGCGCGGCCGCGATGCCGGCGGCCGGGTCGTGCGCGGTCGCGTAGTCCGGGAAGTAGGAGCGCGGCGCGGCGACCGAGCCGTTCTCGCCCGGGTGCTGCACGGCGACGAAGACGAGGCCCTCGCGGTCGTGGATGACCGGACCGCAGGTCTCCGCCTCGCGCGGCACGGCGAGGAACTGCTGGACGCGCCCGCGTTCCCGGCCCTCGAGCGGCACCTTGAAGAGGCCGTCGTTGCGCCCGATCGTGCTCGGGGCGCCGTCGGTCGAGATCCAGAGGTTGCCTTCGGAGTCGAATGCGACGTTGTCGGGGCACGAGATCGGCGAGACGAGCTCCTTCGGGTAGCCCGCGAAGTACGTGTTCGCGTTCGTCGCCGGGTCGCCGCAGAGCAGCAGGATGCTCCAGCCGAAGGTCGTGCCGGACTGGCCCGCGGTCTCGGTGATCTCGATGACGTGGCCGTAGCGGTTGCCGGTGACGGGGTTGGCCTCGTCGACGGCGGTCGCCGCGCGGCCCGAGTTGTTCGTCAGCGCGAGATAGACCTTGCCGGTCTTCGGGTTGGGCTCCACGTCCTCGGGGCGGTCCATCTTCGTGGCGCCGACGGCGTCCGCCGCGAGCCGCGTGAAGACGAGGACCTCCTCGGTCGTGAAGCCGGGCACGACCGAGACGCCGTTCGCCGTGAGCGGGATCCACGCGCCGGAGCCGTCGAACTTCCCGTCGGCGGGCAGCGCCCCGGTGCCGGTGATCTCACCGGCGGGCGAGTTGCCCGAGAACTTGGCGACGTAGAGGTCGCCCTCGCTCAGCAGCGAGAGGTTCTTCTTGCGCGAACCCGAGACGCGGTCCTTCGAGACGAACTTGTAGAGGTAGTCGTTCGCCTGGTCGTCGCCCATGTAGGCGACGGCGCGCCGGTCGCGCCCGACGATGACGTTCGCGCCCTCGTGCTTCATCCGGCCCATCGCCGTGTGCTTCTTCGGCGTGGAGGTCGGGTCCTCGGGGTCGATCTCGACGATCCAGCCGAAGCGGTTGGGCTCGTTGACGTAGTCGGCGTCGTGCGCGTCGAAGCGGGGGTCGTAGGTCTCCCACCCGGTCGCGGTCGACGTCGTCGGGGTGGCCCGGTACCGCTGCTGGCCGGCGGTGTCGGCGGCCCAGGCGAAGTACCCGTCGAAGTTCTCCTCGCCGGAGAGGATGGTGCCCCACGGCGTCGTGCCGCCGGCGCAGTTGCCGAGGGTGCCCTGGACCCAGCGTCCCTCGGGGTCCGCGGCGGTCTTCACGAGGTCCGAGCCGGCGGCCGGGCCGGTGAGCTCGAATCGGGTCTCGACGGTGATGCGCCGGTTCCGGCGTCCGCCGACCACGTAGTTCCACGGCTCGCCGGAGCTCTTCCGGGTCAGCTCCACGACCGAGAACCCCTGCGCGTTCTTGTAGAAGTCGCCACGACGGCGGATCTCGGCGGCGTCGACGGCCGCGGCGGCGAACATGATGCCCGGGTTGACGTACTCGTGGTTGTTCACGAGCACGCCCGTCTTGCCGTTCGGGTCGGCGAGGATATCGAGGTAGTCGCTGTTGTACCCGAACTGGCCGGCCTGGGTCTCGGCCGTGAGGTTCGCGAAGTCGAGCGCCGGCACCCCGGCGAACAGCGGGTCGCCCCAGCGGATGACGGGCTCCCAGACGTAGCCCTCGGGCACGGTGAAGTCGTCGACGGTCGAGGCGACGGGGGCGATCGGGGCGAACTCGAGGTCGCCGCCCTTGCCCGGGCCGCGGCCGTCGCCGGCGTAGGCGGCGCCGGTGGGCGTCGCCGCGGCGATCGCGATGCCGAACGCGCCGGCGGCGCCGATGCCGAGGAGCGCGCGGCGCGAGAGCGCCGCCGAGGCGATGTCGCGGAAGTGCGGATTGTGCGAGGTGTTGCAGTCCGGTTCGAGGCAGGCGTTCGCGCACTTGAGCGCGCACGTGACCGGGGAGCGCTTGCCCCGGGCGTGATCGGCGCTGGTGAGTTCGAGCTCGGTCAGGGTCATCGTCGTTCCTCTCGAGGGGTGGCGGGATCCGCCCCGAGGCTCGCGGAGGTCGGCGAACTTCGGCGGCCGCCCCGGTGAACGAACGGTGTCGTGCGGCCCAATGGTCGCCTTCGCGTCCGCGGCCTCCACCGCGGCGGGGGCCGGGATCGGCGCGATCCGCCTCGGAAATACCGAGCAGGGCTCGGGTTCGCTGCCATGCTGGGCCGATGAACGATGTCAACGAGTTCGTGCTGGCCGCCGGAGACGCGCTCTGGACCTGGATCGTGCTGCCCGTCGTGGTGGTGCTCGGCATCTACTTCACGGTGCGCTCCGGCGTCGTGCAGTTCCGCCTCATCCCCGAGATGTTCCGCACGCTCACCGACAAGACCCCGCGCGACGCCGAGGGCCGTCCGCAATCGGTCTCCGCGTTCCAGGCGTTCACGATCTCGGCGGCCTCGCGCGTCGGGGTGGGCAACATCGCCGGCGTCGGCACGGCCATCGCAGTCGGCGGGCCGGGCGCGGTGTTCTGGATGTGGCTCATGGCCTTCGTCGGCGGAGCGTCGAGCTTCATCGAGTCCTCCCTCGCCCAGCTCTTCAAGGTGCGCGACCGCGACGGCTTCCGCGGCGGCCCCGCCTATTACATGCAGCGGGGGCTCAAGGCGCGCTGGCTCGGCATCCTGTTCGCGGTCATCCTCATCGTCTGCTTCCCGTTCGCGTTCTCCTCCCTGCAGGCCAACACGATCGCCGCGAGCGTCTCGGGCGTCATCGGCGCCGACGCGCCGGGGTGGCTGCCCTGGGTCGTCGGGGTCGGCGTCGCGATCCTGACCGCCCTCGTCGTCTTCGGCGGCGTCCGCCGCATCGCCTCCGTCACGCAGGTGCTCGTGCCGATCATGGCCCTCGCCTACCTGCTGCTCGGGCTCGTCGTCGTCGCGTTCAACCTCGACCGGCTGCCGGTCGTCTTCGGCGAGATCTTCACCCAGGCGTGGGGGTTCAACGAGGTCGTCGGCGCGGCCTTCGGCTACATCGTGCTGACAGGCGTCAAGCGCGGCATGTTCTCCAACGAGGCCGGACTCGGCTCGGCGCCGAACGCCGGCGCGACGGCGGCCGTCACGCACCCGGTCAAGCAGGGTCTCGTGCAGACCCTCGGGGTCTACTTCGACACGTTCCTCGTCTGCTCGATCACCGCGTTCATCATCCTCGTGTCGGTGCCCGACCTCGCGAACGCCGAACGCGGCATCGGCCTGACGCAGGATGCGCTGACCTCGACGCTCGGCAGTTGGGCGGGCGTCGCGCTCAGCGTCATCGTGTTCCTGCTCGCGTTCTCCTCGATCCTCGGCAACTACTACTACGGCGAGTCCAACATCGAGTTCATCTCCCCGAACCGGGGCGTGCTCACGGCGTACCGCGCGCTCGTCGTCGTGGCGGTGCTGGTCGGCTCGGTGGCCGCGGCCGACCTCGTCTGGAACCTCGCCGACGGCATCATGGGCCTCATGGCGCTCACGAACCTCATCGCCATCGCGCTGCTCTCCGGGATCGCCTTCCGGCTGCTGAAGGACTACACCGACCAGCGCCGCGCCGGCCTCGATCCGGTCTTCACGAAAGCGAGGATGCCCGACGTCGAGGGCATCGCCGTCTGGGAGGACGAGCTCTCGGTCACCGGCCCCATCGACGTCGCGACCGCCCGCCACCAGGCGTCCAAGCACCGCGACCACCTGCACGACCCGGAGCACGGGGCGTGAACCCGTCCGCATAGCGCGACGCGGAGTCGCGCGCAACCGCCTCCCGCGAGCGTCCCGTCGCCGATAGCGTCGCGGACATGGTGAAGACGGAAGCGCGCCGCGTCGCGCAGCAGGCCGACCGCTCCCCCGTGCTCACGATCGCGGCTCGGGTCGGGTTCGCGATGCTCGGCCTCCTGCACCTGCTGATCGGCATCCTCGCGATCGCGATCGCGGTCGGCGCGGGCGGACAGGAGGCGGACCAGTCGGGCGCGCTCGAACAGGTCGCCGCCGCGCCCCTCGGCGGCGTGCTGCTCTGGGTCGTCGCGCTCGGGCTGCTCGCGCTCGGGCTCTGGCAGCTCCTCGAGGGCGTGCTCGTCCGCGAGTCGGAGCCGACGAAGAAGTGGGGGCGACGAGCTGCCGAGTGGGGCAAGGCCATCGCCTACCTGGCCATCGGCGTCCTCGCCCTCGGCTTCGCCCTCGGCAGCCGGTCGAGCTCGTCCGAATCGTCGCAGCGCGTCAGCGGCGAGCTCCTCTCGACACCCGGCGGGGTGTTCGTGCTCGTCCTCGTCGGCCTCGCCACGCTCGGCATCGGGATCGGCTTCGTCGTCATCGGCGTGCGTCGCACGTTCGCGAAGCAACTGCGGCTCCCCGCCGGCGCCGCGCGGGGCGTCGTGCTCGGCACCGGCGTCGTCGGCTACGTCGCGAAGGGGATCGCGCTCGCAGCCGCCGGGGTGCTCTTCGTCGTCGCGGCCCTGACCGGAGATCCGGAAGCCGCGGGCGGCATCGACGCGGGGCTGCGCAGCCTCGCCGACCTGCCCGCGGGCGAGGTGCTGCTCTGGCTCACGGGCCTCGGGCTCATCGTCTACGGCGGGTACTGCGGCCTGCGCTCCTGGTTCGGGCGGTTCTGAACGGTCGAGCCCCGCGCCGCTCGCAGACCGCGACGGCCCGCGAACCCCTCGGGGTCCGCGGGCCGTCGTGCGGTCGGCTCCGGCTCAGCCGGCGAGCGCCGACACGACGCCGTCGATCGGCACCTGCGTGCGCTCGCCGCTCGCGCGGTCCCACACCTCGACGACGCCGTCGGCGACGCCGCGGCCCGCGATGACGATCTTCGGCACGCCGAGCAGTTCGGCGTCGGCGAACTTCACGCCCGGCGAGAGCTTGGGACGGTCGTCGAAGAGCACGTCGTAGCGGGCGTCCTCGAGGGCGGCGACGATCGTCTCGGCGGCGTCGAACGCGGCCTGGTCCTTGCCGGTGGCGAGCACGTGCACGTCGAACGGCGCGACGGCCTCCGGCCAGACGAGGCCCTTGTCGTCGTGGTGGTCCTCGGCGATCGCCGCGAGGATGCGCGTGACGCCGATGCCGTAGGAGCCCATCGTGACGGTGACGAGCTTGCCGTTCTCGTCGAGCACCTTGAGCCCGAGGGCGTCGGCGTACTTGCGGCCGAGTTGGAAGACGTGGCCGATCTCCATGCCGCGCGCGAGCTCGACGGGACCGGAGCCGTCGGGCGCCGGGTCGCCGGGCACGACGTTCGCGGCCTCCGCGGTGCCGTCGGCGGTGAAGTCGCGGCCGGCGACGAGGCCGAAGACGTGCTGCTCGTCGACGTTGGCACCGGTGATCCACTCGGTGCCGTCGACGACGCGGGGGTCGAGCAGGTACCTGATGCCCGTGGTCGATTCCTCGCCGAGCACGGCGCCCGCGGGCGACCAAGGGCCGATGTAGCCCTTGACGAGGCCCGGGTTGGCGGCGAAGTCCGCTTCGGTGGCGGGCTCGATCTCGGTGCCCGGGAAGGCGACCTCGACGCGCTTGTCGTCGATCTCGCGGTCGCCGGGGATGCCCACGACGACGAGCTCGCGCGTGCCGTCGAGGTGGGTGAGGGCGAGCACGACGTTCTTCAGCGTGTCGGCCGCCGTCCAGGGGCGGTCGGGCCGCGGGTACTCGGCGTTGGCGAGGTCGACGAGCGTCGCGATCGTGCGCGTGTTCGGCGAGGGCAGGATGCGCGGCTCGGGCAGGCCATCGAACGGCACGGCCTCGGGCACGACCGTCGTGAACGCCTCGACGTTGGCGGCGTAGCCGCCCGCGGAGCGCACGAACGTGTCCTCGCCGACGGGCGTCGGGTGCAGGAACTCCTCGGACTTCGAGCCGCCCATCGCCCCGGCGTCCGCCTTGACGATCACGTACTCCATGCCGAGGCGGGCGAAGATGCGCTCGTAGGCGTCGCGCTGCGCCTGGTACGACGCGTCGAGGCCGGCGTCGGACGCGTCGAAGGAGTAGGCGTCCTTCATCGTGAACTCGCGACCGCGCAGGAGGCCGGCGCGGGGGCGGGCCTCGTCGCGGTACTTGTCCTGGATCTGGAAGATCGTCAGCGGCAGGTCCTTGTACGAGGAGTACAGGTCCTTGACGAGGAGCGTGAACGCCTCCTCGTGGGTGGGCGCGAGCAGGTAATCGGCGCCCTTGCGGTCCTGGAGGCGGAAGAGGGCGTCGCCGTACTCGGTCCAGCGGCCGGTGACCTCGTAGGGCTCGCGCGGCAGCAGCGCCGGGAAGTGCACCTCGTGGGCGCCCGCGGCCGCCATCTCCTCGCGCACGATCTGCTCGATCTTCGCCTTGACGCGCAGCCCCAGCGGGAGCCACGCGAACACGCCCGGCGCCTGGCGCCGGATGTAGCCGGCTCGGACGAGCAGCTTGTGGCTGGCGACCTCGGCGTCGGCCGGGTCTTCGCGGAGGGTGCGGAGGAAGAAGTTCGTCAGACGTACGGGCACCCGCACAGTCTAGGCGTCGCGCCCCGACCCGGCGTTCCCTAGGCTGACCGCCATGACGCACGGGCGCGCACCGAGACTCGACGCCGCGGCACGGCGCGGCGCACTCGGTCAGGCGCTCGCCGAGCTGCGCACGCAGCTCGAATTGCCCGACGGTTTCGCCCCGGACGTGCTCGCGGATGCCGAGCGCTCCGTGCGGGAATACCGCGCCCCCGAGACCGACCTCACGGGCATCCCGTTCGTCACCATCGACCCGCCCGGCTCGCTCGACCTCGACCAGGCGTTCGCGATCGAGCGTCTCGATCGCGGCCGCAGCCGGGTGCGCTACGCGATCGCCGACGTGCCGGGATTCGTCGTCCCCGGCTCGCCGCTCGACCTCGAGACGCGTCGTCGCGGCCAGACGCTCTACGGCGTCGACGACCGCATCCCGCTGCATCCGACGACGATCTCCGAGGATGCCGCGTCGCTGCTGCCGGGGCTCGAGCGCGGCGCGTACGTGTGGGAGTTCGACCTCGACGCCGACGGAGCGGTCGCGGCGACACGACTGCAGCGCGCCCGTGTCCGCTCGCGCGCCCGGCTCGACTACGCGACGGCGCAGGCCGCGCTCGACTCCGGCGGCGAAGCGGATGACTCGCCGCTCGTCGCCCTCGCCGACGTCGGCCGCGCCCGACTCGAGCAGGAAGCCCGACGGGGCGGCGCGAGCCTCAACACGCCGGAGATCGACGTCGAGCGGGACGGCGCCGACGACGGCCCCGGCTACCGGCTCGTGCGCCGGGAGGTGCTCCCCGTCGAGGAGTGGAACGCGCAGCTCTCACTGATGACCGGGATGGCGGCGGCCGGGGTGATGCTCGCCGGCGGCATCGGCATCCTGCGCACCATGCCGCCCGCTTCCGACGACGCGATCGCCGCGTTCCGACGGCGCACGGTCGCGCTCGGCCGGCCGTGGCCCGATGACGAGCGCTACGGCGATTACCTGCGCCGCCTCGACCGCCGCGACCCGACCGTGCTCGCGGTGCTCGATGCGGCGACGGAGCTCTTCCGCGGCGCCGGCTACACGGTCGTCGACGGCGAGGCGCCCGAGCATCCCGAGCAGTCGGCGCTGGCCGCGCCCTACGCCCACGTCACCGCGCCGCTGCGCCGCCTCGTCGACCGGTGGGGGCTCGTGCTGTGCGAGCGGCTGCTCGCCGGCGGTTCGCGCACCGACGAGGAGATCGCCTGGGCCGTGCGCTCGCTCGGCGAGCTGCCGCCGGTCATGCGCGAGTCCTCCCGCCTCGGCGCCCGCTGGAACGGCGCCGGCGTCGCGCGGGTGGAGGCCGCCGTCCTCGCCGACCGGCTCGGCGAGACGTTCCGCGCGAGCGTCGTCGACGTCGAGGGCGGCCGGGCCGAACTGCAGCTCGTGGACCCGGCCGTGACCGCGCGCTGCGACGCCGACCCGGGCTGGAATGCGGGCCAGGACGTCGACGTCGTGCTGCGCGCCGCCGACATCGCCTCCGGCTCGGTGCGCTTCGACCGGCGCGGTGAGGGATTTCTCACACCCCGTCGCGTGACGCGCACCGCACGGACCCGCAGAATGTTCCGATGGACACGGTGCGGTTCCCGGCGGTGCTGCGCTCGGTGCGCGCCCGCATCCTGTTCTCGATGCTCGTCGTCACCGCACTCGCGATGGCGATCGCGGGCGCGGCGTCCTTCCTCGTGCAGCGCGAGCGCACCCTCGCGCAGATCGACGAACGACTCCAGCACACCGTCGAGGACCTCCAGTTCGTCGCCGCCGGCGACGGCACCGACGAGTCGATCCCGACGAGCGCCGTCGAGCTCATGAAGACCGCCATGGAGCGCGTCGTCCCCGACCACAACGCTTCGACCGTCGCCCTGCTCGACGGGCAGCCCGCCCTCGTGCCCGCGGCCGACGTGTCGTTCCGGCTCGACGACGACCCGGAGTTCCTCGCACGGGTCGCGGGCGAAGCCGACGACGAACGGGTCGTCATCGGCACGGCCGCCGCCGCCCCCGGCATCCTGCGCTACGTGATCGTGCCCGTGCACGCCCCCGGCGACCCCTCGACGGGCCAGTACGTCTCGGCCTACAACCTGAGCGCCGAACTCGACGAGCTCTCCGACGCGTTCGCCGCGTACGCGATCGTCGCCGCCGTCTCCCTCGTCGTGATCGGCGGCGTCGGCTGGGCCGTCGCCGGGCGGTCCCTGCGGCCGATCCGGCGGCTCCGGGAGACCGCCGCCCGCATCAGCGCCTCCGACCTGTCCGAGCGCATCCCCGTGCAGGGCAACGACGACGTCTCCGAACTCGCCCGCACCGTCGACGGGATGCTCGACCGGCTCGAGGACTCGTTCTCCGCGCAGCGCCGCCTCCTCGACGACGTCAGCCACGAGCTGCGCACCCCGCTCACCATCGTCCGCGGCCATCTCGAACTCCTCGACCCCGACTCCCCCGACGACGTGCGCGAGGTCCGCGAACTCGCGCTCGACGAGCTCGACCGCCTCGGCGACCTCGTTGCCGGCATCGGCACCCTCGTCAAGAGCCGCAGACCCGACTTCGTGGCCCGGGCCGACGTCGACGTGGCCGAGCTGACCGCGCAGGTCGCCGCGAAGGCCGCCGCCTTCGACTCCGATCGCCTCTGGCGCATCGGCGGCACGGCCGGCCTTCGGGCACGGCTCGACCCGGCGCGCATCACCCAGGCGTGGCTGCAGCTCGCCGAGAACGCCGCCCGCTACGCGACGCCCGCCACCGAGGTCGTGCTCGGCAGCCGCGTCGTGCGAACCCCGACCGGCGAGCAACTCGAGTTCGTCGTCGCGGACGAGGGACCGGGCATCCCGACGGCGCATCGCGAGCGCGTGTTCGAACGCTTCGCCCGCGTCGCGCCGGGCCGCGGTGACGACGGCAGCGGGCTCGGCCTCTCGATCGTGCGCGCCATCGCCGAAGCGCACGGCGGCACCGCGTCGCTGCGCGACTCGGCCGCGGGCGGTTCGGAGTTCGTCGTGCGGGTGCCGCTCGATCGCCCCGAGGCCGGCATCGGCTCCGCGCCGACGGCGCCGCGGTCCCTGCCCGCCGCAGCACGCCCCGGGGCCGCCGAAGACGCGGACGCCGAGGTCGGCTCGAGTGCCGCATCCGTACACGGCTTGGATGCCGATCCGGCCGCGGAGCCCGGATTCGACGAGCTCATCGGGGCGTCGTCGCGCCCCGCACCGCGCGAGCGCCCCCAGCGCGCGGACCGCAACCCGCGGCCGCCCGGCCGCCCCGAAGGAGGAACCCGATGAACCGCATCCTCGTCGCCGAGGACGAACCGCGCATCTCCAGCTTCCTGGACCGCGGCCTCACCGCTGCCGGCTACGACGTGCGTCTCGTCGCCGACGGCGCGCTCGCGCTCGCGGAGGCGCGCACCGGCCTCTACGACCTGCTGCTGCTCGACCTCGGGCTGCCGGAGGTCGACGGCTTCGAGGTGCTGTCGGCGCTCCGCGCCGAAGGGGTGCCGATCGCCGTGGTCATCCTGACGGCTCGGGATTCGGCCGAGGACACGGTCGCCGGCCTCGACGGCGGGGCGAACGACTATCTCGCCAAGCCGTTCCGCTTCGACGAACTGCTCGCCCGCGTGCGACTGCGGCTGAAGGAGGCACGGGTGAGCGAACCCGACGGCTCCCTCGCGTTCGCCGGCCTCGAACTCGATGTCCGCGGCCGGCGCATCGCGGTCCGCGGCCGCGTCGTCGACCTCTCGGCACGGGAGTTCGCGCTCGCGGAGGAGCTGCTGCGCCATCCGGACCAGGTCCTCAGCCGAGAGCAGCTGCTCAGCCGTGTCTGGGGCTTCGACTTCGACCCCGGCTCGAACGTCGTCGACGTGTACGTGCGGTATCTCCGCAACAAGATCGGCGCGAACTACATCGAGACCGTTCGCGGGATGGGCTACCGGCTCGTCGACCCGGACCACTCCGTCGTGGTCCGCTGAGCCGGCCTCACCGAACCGGCCTCACAGAACCCGCGTCATCGACGCACTCGCCGCGATCTGTCTCACCCGCGGCCCCGACCGCCGCCGTCGCGACCTCCGCCGCCGCCGTCGCGGTCGCCGCGCCCCTCGCCGCCTCGACCGTCGCTGCTGCGGCCGCTTCGGTCGTCCCACCCGCCTCGGCCGTCGCCGCCGTGGTCGTCCCAGCCGTCGTCGTCGCGGTCGTCGCGCGGGCGATCTCCCCCGTGGTCGTCGCCCGGCTCGTCGACGACCGTCCCCGTGCTCGGAGCGGTGCCGGGCGCGTCCCCGGAACCCTGATCGGCTGTGCCGTCGTCGTCGACGACGACCGGGGGCGCGACGACCTCTTCGGGCGCCGGCGTCGCCTCGGGGGCGGTGGGCGACGGCGTCGCGCTCGGCGCGGGGGTCGTGGCGACGGGCGGCGTCGGCGAGGGCGTCTCTGCGGTGACGCCGCGGAGGTCGAGGACCTGCGCGGGCGATTCCTCGAGCTGGAAGGCCGCGGTCGCCGCGATGGCGGCCGCCGATGCGCCGCCCCCGACGATGACGACGCCGGCAGCGACCAGGCCGATCGTGGTGGATCTCCACATCGTGCACCTCCGTGTGTGCTGGGACTCCCCCAGCATCCTCGATCGTCGTGAGCCGCGGGTGATGGGGGCGTGAGAGTCCCCTCATCCGCATCCGGCGATGTTGATCCAAGCAACATCCCGGAAATCCGCGCGCAATCGCCGGGCGCCTCGCCGCCGCTAGCGTGACCCTCACGACGGAAGGATTCCAGCATGACCGCGGTACGGCTCGGCGACAACAAGTACGGCAAGGCGGAGGTGCGGCTCGTCAGGGTCACGCGCGACACCGCCCGCCACGAGATCGAAGACCTGAACGTCACGAGCCAACTGCGCGGCGCACGGCTCGAGGGGTCCTTCCTCGAGGGCGACAACTCGCTCGTGGTCGCGACCGACACGCAGAAGAACACGGTCTACGCCTTCGCCCGCGACGGCGTCGGCTCCCCCGAGGCGTTCCTCCTCCGACTCGCGGAGCACTTCACCGGCGAGTTCGACTGGATCGAGGGCGGTCTCTGGCAGGCCGAGCAGTACTCGTGGGAGCGCATCGTCGCCGGCGGCGCCGAGCACGACCATTCCTTCGCTCGCACGAACCGCGCCACGCGCCTTGCGGCGGTCCAGGTGGTCGACGGCGAGACGCACGTCACCGCGGGACTGACCGACCTCACGGTACTGAAGTCGACCGGCAGCGAGTTCCACGGATTCCCGCGCGACCGCTACACGACCCTCGCCGAGACGACCGATCGCATCCTCGCGACCTCGGTCACGGCCCGCTGGCGCTACTTGCCCGAAGCCGTCGCCGCGGGAATCGACTACAACGCCGTCTACGCCGAGGTGGAAGCGCTCCTGCTCGACGCGTTCGCGAGCACGCACTCCCTCGCTCTGCAGCAGACGCTCTGGGAGATGGGGAAGGCGGTCGTGGAGGCGGTCGACGCCATCGCCGAGATCCGCTTCGCGATGCCGAACAAGCACCACTTCCTCGTGGACCTCGCGCCCTTCGGGCTCGACAACCCGAACGAGGTGTTCTTCGCCGCCGATCGCCCCTACGGCCTCATCGAGGGCACGGTGGTCCGAGACGGCGTCGCCGAGGCGCCGAACGCCTGGAAGGATCTGCCGGGCTTCATCTGAGCCCGAACGCGAGGATGCCCCGTGCCGCGGCCTGCGGCACGGGGCATCCTCGTCGGCCGGAGCCGGATCAGGAGGTGAAGACCTCAGGGCTGCCGAGCGGAGCGTCGGCGCCCATCTCGGCGGCGATGCGGTTTGCCTCCTCGATGAGGGTCTGCACGATCTCGGCCTCGGGGACGGTCTTGATGACCTCGCCCTTGACGAAGATCTGGCCCTTGCCGTTGCCCGAGGCGACGCCGAGGTCGGCCTCGCGGGCCTCGCCGGGCCCGTTGACGACGCAGCCCATGACGGCGACCCGCAGCGGCACGCTCATGCCCTCGAGGCCGTCGGTGACGTCGTTGGCGAGCTTGTACACGTCGACCTGCGCGCGGCCGCACGACGGGCACGAGACGATCTCGAGCTTGCGCTCGCGGAGGTTGAGCGACTGCAGGATCTGCAGGCCGACCTTGATCTCCTCGACGGGCGGCGCCGACAGCGAGACGCGCAGAGTGTCGCCGATGCCCTCCGAGAGCAGGATGCCCATGGCCGTCGCGCTCTTGATGGTGCCCTGGAACGCCGGACCGGCCTCGGTGACGCCGAGGTGCAGGGGCCAGTCGCCGCGCTCGGCGAGCTGACGGTACGCCTTCACCATGACGATGGGGTCGTTGTGCTTGACGGAGATCTTGAAGTCGTGGAAGTCGTGCTCCTCGAAGAGGCTCGCCTCCCACACTGCCGACTCGACGAGCGCCTCGGGGGTCGCCTTGCCGTACTTCTCGAGCAGACGCGGGTCGAGGGAGCCGGCGTTGACGCCGATGCGGATGCTGACGCCCGCGGCCTTGGCACGACGCGCGATCTCGCCGACCTGGTCGTCGAACTTGCGGATGTTGCCGGGGTTCACGCGGACCGCGGCGCAGCCGGCGTCGATCGCGGCGTAGACGTAGTTCGGCTGGAAGTGGATGTCGGCGATGACCGGGATCTGGCTCTTCATCGCGATGATCGGCAGCGCCTCGGCGTCGTCGCGGCTCGGCACGGCGACGCGCACGATGTCGCAGCCGGAGGCCGTCAGCTCGGCGATCTGCTGCAGCGTCTCGTTGATGTTCGTCGTGGGGGTCGTGGTCATCGACTGGACGCTCACGGGGGCGTCGCCGCCGACGAGCACCTTGCCCACCTTGATCTGGCGCGACTTGCGTCGGGGGGCCAGGACCTCCGGGACTTTGGGCATTCCGAGATTCACTGCAGGCACCCGACCATTCTACGGCGGTGCAGCGGCCGCATTCCCGCTCCAGCGGCACTCGCGGGGCCGGCGCGCCGGTTCCCTCAGGCGCAGCCCTCGGTCGGGAGCTCCGGGGCGCGGATGAGCGCGACCCGCACGCCCCGCGAGCCCGCCGGCCGCACCCCGGCGAGCGCGCACCCTCCCCGGTCGTGCCGTCTCCGCCACT
Source organism: Agromyces seonyuensis (assembly GCF_009789225.1). Lineage (GTDB taxonomy): Bacteria > Actinomycetota > Actinomycetes > Actinomycetales > Microbacteriaceae > Agromyces > Agromyces seonyuensis. Next base: position 15,399 of record NZ_WSTA01000088.1, read on the forward strand.
CCGATCCGCCCGGAACGGCGCCGCGCGCCGCATACACTCGAAAGCCCCACGCCCGAGTCGAAGGAGACCGCCCGAATGCCCCAGACCGACGTCGTCCTGCTCGCGGGAGCGCGCACCCCCTTCGGCCGCATCGGCGGCAATCTCGCCGCGGTCTCCGCGGTCGCTCTCGGCACCGTCGCGATCCGCGGCGCACTGGAGCGCTCCGGCGTCTCGCCCGACGACGTCGACGCCGTCGTGCTCGGCCAGGTGCTCCAGGCCGGCGCCGGGCAGAACCCCGCCCGCCAGTCCGCCGTGGCCGCGGGCATCCCCTGGTCGGTGCCGAGCGTCACGGTGAACTCGGTCTGCCTGTCGGGCCTGCGTGCGATCGCCGACGCGGCGCGCCTCATCCGCGCCGGCGAGGCCGACGTCGTCGTCGCCGGTGGCCAGGAGTCGATGACGAACGCCCCGCACCTGCTGCCCGGCTCCCGTGCGGGTCACGCCTACGGCACGATCGGCCTGCTCGACCACGCCGCCCACGACGGCCTCTCCGACGCCTTCGACGGCGTCTCGATGGGCGAATCGACCGAGGCGCACAACGCCCGCTTCGGGTTCGCGCGCACCGAGCAGGACGCCTTCGCGGCGTCCTCGCACGTCCGCGCGGGCGCCGCGATCGCCGCGGGGCGCTTCGACGCAGAGATCGTGCCCGTCGAGATCCCCCAGCGCAAGGGCGACCCGGTCGTCGTGACGGCCGACCAGGGCGTGCGCCCCGACTCGAGCGTCGACACGCTCGCCGGGCTGCGTCCCGCCTTCGCCGCGGACGGCACGATCACCGCCGGCAACTCCTCGCCGATCTCCGACGGCGCCGCGGCGGTGGTGCTCGCGAGCCGCACCTGGGCCGAGGACCACGGCCTCGACTGGCTCGCGGTGGTCGAGGCCACCGCCTCGGTCGCCGGACCCGACAACTCGCTCCACGAGCAGCCCTCGAACGCGATCGACGCCGCGCTGGGTCGTGCCGGCTGGACCCGCGACGACCTCGACGTCGTCGAGATCAACGAGGCTTTCGCCGCCGTCGGCCTCGCCTCCACGAACGCACTCGGCGTCGACCCGGCGATCGTCAACCCCAACGGCGGCGCGATCGCACTCGGGCATCCGATCGGCGCTTCGGGAGCACGGCTCGCGCTCACCGCGGCGGTCGAGCTCGCCGTGCGCGGCGGCGGCCGCGCGGCCGTCGCGCTGTGCGGCGGCGGCGGTCAGGGCGAGGCGCTGCTGC
>NZ_WSTA01000089.1 GCF_009789225.1 Agromyces seonyuensis
CCCCGGCCGCGCCGGCGCAGCCCGCGCAGCGCGGCGCCTTCGGCCAGACCGGGGGCGGCGCCGAGCCGCAGAACCGCGCGCAGCGCCGGGCGCAGGAGCGTCGCGACCAGTAGTCGGAACGGGAAACGGCCCGGCGCCCTTCGGGGCGGCCGGGCCGTTTCGTCGTTCGGTCGGGGTGCCGGAGCCGGCTGCCGCCCAGGGGTCAGAGGATGCCGATGGCGCTCGCGCGCCACCGACGGTCGAGGCCTTCGAGGCGGATCGCCACCGCGCGGGTGCGTACGCGGTCGTGGACGATGACCGTCGCCTCGATGATGCCGTCGGCCGGCTCGCAGACCACGACGCTGCCGATCGTGAGCGCCGGCCGTCGCGGGGAGACGCCGGTGGCACGACGGGCACGTGCGGCGAGCACGACGCGCTTCGACAGGTGGCGGTAGACGTCGTCGGTCACCCAGCGGGCGATCTGGTCGAGGCTGCGCGCGCCGGCGACGGCCTCGACGACGCAGCGGGAGAGGTTCGCGAGCAGCGGCTCGGGATCGGGCAGCTCGGCGCGTCGGCTCGGCTGCCGCTGGAAGTACTCCTCGTCGAGCAGCCGTGCGGCCGCGCCGCGCACTCGCGGGGCCGCGGGATTCGGGTTGGCGATCATTGCCGGACTCCAAGGTAGGGCGGAGCACTGGTCACCGGTTGGGGACGGCGACGGACCGAGACCCCGTTCGGGAGGGTCGAAGTCTGAGTCGACGCTACGGGGCGGCTGAAAGCGATGTCAAGAGCGGCCGTCGCCTTGTGGAGAATCGTGACCGACGCGCACCGCACTGCCGCTAGCGTTCGAGGCCATGCGCTGGGATCGGCTCTTCGACGACCTCGAGCACCTCATCGATGCCGAGGAGCGCGAACGCGAGCGAGCCCTCGAACTCGAGGCGGAGGCCCTGCGGGTCGCGCGGCTCACCCTGCGCGAGCGACTCGTGTCGCTCGCCGCGGCCGGGCCGCTGCGGGTCGAGCTCGCCGACGGTCGGGAACTCCTCGTCGAGCTCGACGGGTTCGGCCGCGACTGGTTCGGCGGCCGTCTGGCGGATGCGGGTCGCGCGCGCTCGGTCATCCTGCCGATCCCGGCGATCGCCTCGGTGTCCCCGAGCGCCGAGCAGGCGACCCGCTCGCTCGCGCCGGCGCCGACTGCGCGGGTGCGGCTCGCGGACCGGATGGGGCTGTCGTTCGTGCTGCGAGATCTCTCGCGCCGGCGGCTGCCCGTGGAGTGCCGCACGACGACGGGCGGCGTGCACGGCACGATCGACGTCGTCGCCGCGGATCACCTGGAGCTCGCGGTGCACGACGCCGGGACCGTGCGTCGGCCCGGCGAGCTGCGCGGCTACCGGCTCATCCCGTTCGAGCGGCTGCTGCTCGTGCGTTTCGACTGATTGCGGGGGAGCGGCCGGCTCAGGCCCCGCGGCGGCGGCGAGCCTCGGCGAACTCGGTGACGTCGGCGAACTGCGCCTGGTTCCAGCGCTGGAGCGCCTCGTTCTCGTCGTACTTCACGTCGATGAAGGCCTCGAGGTGCGACGACTCGATGCGCCAGAGATCGCGCTGCAACTGGATCGCCGGGAGCTCGCCGCTCTGGATCAGCGCGTGGACGACCTCGGTCGAGACGGCGAGCAGCTCGGCCGCCTCGGCGACGCTGAGGAAGCGGCCGAGTGCCGAAGCGTCCGTGGTCATCACACGATTATGGGCCTGCCGTCCGAGAGCGGGGGAGCGCCGGATGCGATGTGGATAACTTTCGCAGGGTCGCCAGGGGGTGCTCCACGATGGGCTGCAGCCACGGCGGGGGCATCGCGTCCGCACGATCGAGGAGGAACATGTCGGAGTCCCGGCCGTCGACCAGTCCGCGTCGCATCGACCCCCGCCTCCTCGTCGGCGGCGCGCTCGTCGTCGCGTCCGCGCTCGGCGGATGGGCGCTGGTGGCGGCGCTCGACGACACGGTCGAGGTCGTCACCGCAGCCACGGCGCTCACACCGGGCACCCGGGCGGCCGCCGACGACTTCGCGACCGAGCGCGTCCGGCTGGCGGACGCGACCGGGCGCTACCTCACCCCCGCCGACGTGCCCGAGGACGGGCTCCTCGTGACGCGCACCCTGCTCGAGGGAGAGCTCGTCCCCCGATCGGCCGTCGACGCGAGCGGCGGCGGCGCGCAGGCCAGCGTCGTCGTGGCCGCCGCCAGCACGCTGCCGTCGGGTGTGCGCCCCGGTGCGCTGGTGGACGTGTGGTCGACCTCGACCGACCGCGAGGACGCGGCGCCGCCCAGCGTGCTCGTCTCGGGTGCCTCGGTCGCGCTCATCGGCGAGCCGGACTCCGCCGCGGGCGGCCGCGACGAACGCGCCGTCGAGCTCGTCGTCCCGCGCGCCGACCTCGGGGCCGTGCTGGCGGCGCTCGCGGACGGCGACGCGATCGACCTCGTGCCCGCCGCGGAGGGCTGAGCCGTGCCGCGCGTCGCGCTCGCGCTCGAGCCGGCGCTCGAACGGGTGCTCGCGGCCGACCTGCTCGCCCACGAGCACCCCGTGCTCGGCCGGTTCAGCAGCGCCGTCGAGCTCGCCGGAGCCCTGCACGTCCTCCGCCCGGAACTGGTCCTCGTGTCCTCGCTCCCCGGCACGCTCGACGCCCCGCTCATCGAGGCGTGCGACGTCCGAGGCATCCGCATCGTCGCCCTGGCCGGCGACCCGATCCAGCACGCGCATGCGCGCGGACTCGGGTTGCGCGAGATCGTCGACCTCGTCGAGGGCTGGCCCGCGGTCGAGGCCGCGCTCGCGGGCATCGTCGTGCCGGGACGGGCCGCCCCCGACCGGCGGCCGAGCCTCATCGCCGTGTGGGGTCCGACGGGCGCGCCGGGCCGCACGAGCGTCGCCGTGAACCTCGCCGCCGAGCTGGCCCACGCCGGTCGCGCGACGACGCTCGTCGACGCCGACTCGTACGGCGGCGCCGTGGCGCCGGCGCTCGGGCTGCTGGACGAGGCGCCCGGCTTCGCGGCGGCGTGCCGTCTGGCCGAGGCGGGTGCGCTCGATCGCGGCGAGCTCGAACGGCTCGCGCAGCACTACGCGGCCCCGAAGGTCGCGTTCGAGGTGTTCACGGGCTTCGGCGGCGCGCACCGCTGGCCCGAGCTCGGCGAGGATCGCGCCACGACCGCGCTCGAGGCGATCCGGGACTGGTCGGAGGTCGCAGTGGTCGACACCGGCTTCTCGATCGAGCAGGACGAAGCGCTGCGGGCCGACCGGTTCGCGCCGAGGCGCAACGCCGCGACGTTCGCCGCGCTCGGGGCGGCTGATCGGGTCGTGCTCGTCGGCTCGGCCGACCCCGTCGGCCTCGCCCGCCTCATCCGCGCCCACGCGGGCCTGATCGAGCTGGTCGACGCCGAGCGCGTGGACGTCCTCGTCAACCGGGTGCGGGCGAGCGTGCTCGGCATCGACCCCCACGGCCAAGTGCGCCAGACCCTGCGCCGCTTCGCGGGGATCGAGCCGGCCGCGCTGCTGCCGTACGACGGGGGAGCCGCGGACGCGGCGCTGCTCACCGCCCGGCCCCTGCTGGACGCCGCACCGAGGTCCGCGCTGCGGCAAGGGATCCGCGCCTATGCGGCGGGCATCCTCGGGGCCGAGGAGGGCGTCCCGAAGGGGCGTCGTCGGCCGCGGCCGGGCGAACGGGTCGGAGCGAGGGCTAGCACGATCGGATCGCGGCGTACCGCCGGTTAGGCTTGCCGGGTGTCGACGCTCAGTGATTTGATCCTCGCGCAAGGGCGCAGCAGCCAGGCCGATGCCGATTGGCTGCAGAAGCTCGTCGGGGATCTGCAGCTCCTCGCCGACCTCGCCTTCGCGGACATCGTGCTGTGGGTGCCGAGTGCCGCCGGCGGGTTCGTCGCGGTCTCGCAAGCCCGACCGAGCGGCGCGGCGACGCTGTTCTACCGCGACTTCGTCGGCCAGGAGATCCGGCCCGAGTGGCTGGAGCTCGTCTCGTGCGCCATGGAGACGGCGGCCGCGGCGGAGTCGAACGCCCCGGACTGGTACGAGGAGATGCCGACGCGCGTGCGCGCGGTGCCGGTGCTGCGCCGGCTCGGCTCGCACACGAACGACGTGACCGAGCATCCGATCGGCGTCATCACGCGGCACACGAACCTCAGCGCCTCGCGGACGCCGAGCCGCCAGGAGCTCACGTTCAACGACTGCGCGGGCGAGGTCTTCGAGATGATCGCCTCGGGCGACTTCCCCGACCTCGGCGCCCCGACCGGCCCCCGCCGCGGCGCCCCGCGTGCGTCCGACGGCCTCATCCGCCTCGACAACGACGGCGTGACGACCTTCGCGAGCCCGAACGCGCTGTCCGCGTTCAACCGCATGGGCTTCGACGACGAGCTCGAAGGGCGCTCGCTCGCCGAGGTCGCGACGTCCATGATGACCGATCGCACGACCGTCGACGAGATGCTGCCCCTCGTGGTGACGGGCCGCGCGCCGCTGCGCACCGACCTCGACGCCCACGGCATCACCGTCACACTCCGCGCCATCCCGATCCGTCACCTCGGGGTGCGCACCGGCTCGATCGTGCTCTCGCGCGACGTCACCGAGATCCGGCATCAGGACCAGGAGCTCATCACCAAGGACGCGACGATCCGCGAGATCCACCACCGCGTCAAGAACAACCTCCAGACGGTCGCCTCGCTCCTGCGCATCCAGGCGCGCCGCACCCGCAGCGACGAGGCCCGCGAAGCGCTCACGCAGGCCATGCGCCGCGTCGGCGCCATCGCGGTCGTGCACGACACCCTCTCCGAGGGGCTCACGCAGAACGTCGACTTCGACGAGGTCTTCGACCGCGCCCTCCTGCTCGTCGCGGAGGTCGCCTCGGCGCACAACACGACGGTGCACCCGCGGCGCGAGGGCAGCTTCGGCGTGCTCCCGAGCGAGTACGCGACGCCGCTCGCGCTCGCCCTCACGGAGCTCGTCACGAACGCGGTCGAGCACGGCCTCGTCGGGCGGGAGGGCACCGTCCACATCCTGGCCGACCGCGGACCGACGATGCTCCAGGTCAAGGTGCGCGACTCCGGTGCCGGCCTGCCCGAAGGGCGCGTCGGCGAGGGGCTCGGCACGCAGATCGTGCGCACCCTCATCCAGGGCGAACTCGGCGGCACGATCGACTGGCACACGATGGTCGGCCAGGGCACCGAGGTCACGATCGAGGTGCCCCTGCGCTGGATCGGCAAGTCCTAGGCATCCGGCTCGCGACGGCGGCCGTCGAGCGGCGGTCGTCCGGCGGCGGTCTCGCGGGCGGGATGCCGCATCCGATGCATGCGGGCGGGATGACGAAGGGGCCGGAAGCATCCGCTTCCGGCCCCTTCGTCGCGTCAGGCGCGAGCGTTCAGGAGGCGCGACGGGCGCGCGCAGCGCGGCGCTTGAGGGCGCGACGCTCGTCTTCGCTGAGGCCGCCCCACACGCCCGAGTCCTGACCGGTCTCGAGGGCGTACTGGAGGCAGATCTCGGTGACGGAGCAACGCGCGCAGACAGCCTTGGCCTTCTCGATCTGGTCGACCGCGGGCCCCGTGTTGCCGACCGGGAAGAAGAGTTCGGGGTCGGCCGTGAGGCAGGCTGCTTTGTCGCGCCAATCCATGTGCTGGGTGCTCCTTTGAGTTCCGTCTTGCAGCGCGCGCAATTGCGATCCGGTTTCTGGCCGGTGCTGCTGGGGGGATCTGTCGTGCCGCAGGACTTGAGGGTCTCGGGTGACCGGCTCACGTCACTGTGAGCGTCGACAACGACCTGTAAATGCTCGCATAGGCTGGGAGTCGAATCAAGAGGTCGAGCATGGGATCAAGCTGTGAATCACGCTGAACAAGCGCCTGCCGGGGCATCCGGATCGAAGCCGAACGGCGCGGATCGCACCTCCGGATCGGGCCTCGCGGGCCTCGTCGCGGCCGTCGTGCTCGTGGCCCTCGAGGCCCTCGCGGTCGGTGCCGTCGTCGTGTGGCTGGGGTGGGAGCTCGTCGTCGACACGCCGGCCTCGTACGCCTCGTCGATCGCGCTCACGGTCGTCGTGCTCCTCGGCCTGCTCTGGCTCGTCGCGACGACGATCGGGCTCGCGCGCGCCCAGGCGTGGGCGCGGCCGTCCGCGATCACGTGGCAGATCCTGCAGGTCTCGATCGCGGTCGGCGCCTTCCAGGGCCTCTTCGCCCGCAGCGACATCGGCTGGGCGTTGCTGCTGCCCGCGATCGTCGTGGTCGTGCTGCTGCTGTCGCGGCCGGTCCGTGCGCGCTTCGTCCACGAGGACGCCGAGACGGCCTGAGCTCCGCTGCTCGGCGTGCCGATGCCGGCACGGAACGACGCCCGAGCGTTGCGGCGCACGGGCGTCGTCGCGCGTCACGCTGCGGGGAGCAGCAGCTTCCGCACGCGGCCGACGTGCCCGGTGGCCTTCACGTTGTACAGGGCGTGGAGGAGCACGCCGTCGGGGCCGACGACGAACGTCGAGCGGATGACGCCGACGTAGGTGCGGCCGTAGTTCTGCTTCTCGCCCCACGCGCCGTACGGCTCGAGCATCGCGTGCTCGGGGTCCGAGAGGAGCGGGTAGTCGAGCCCGTCGCGCTCGGCGAACCGGGCGAGCTTGTCGACGTCGTCGGGGGAGATGCCGAGCACCTCGATGCCCGCGCGGGCGAAGTCGGCGGTCGAGTCGCGGAACTCGCATGCCTCGGTCGTGCAGGCGGGCGTCATGGCCTGGGGGTAGACGAACAGCACGACCGTGCGCCCGCGGAAGTCGGAGAGCGACACGGCCTCGCCGTGCTGGTCGCGGAGGGTGAACTCGGGTGCGTGGTCGCCGGCGGCGAGGCGTCGTTCGGGCATCCGTCGATTCTAGAACGGGTCGCCGGATGCCTCCCGCGACGGCGGCGGCCGGTGCATGCCTCGGGAGGCATCCAATCGTGAGCGCGGCCGCCGTGCCGCGGGCGGCCGCGTCCGGCAGCCGCGTCAGGCCGCTGCGAACGTCGTGAGCAGTCGGCGCAGCGAGTCCAGACGGGCCAGGCCGGCCTCGCCGAGCTCCCCGGCGGCCGCAGCCTCGTCGAGCGCGCAGTCGGGGGCGCCCGCCAGGTGCGTGCAGCCGCGCGGGCACCGCTCGGCGATCGCCGCGAGGTCGGTGAAGGAGCGCAGGATGCTCTCGGGGTTCACGTGCCCGAGGCCGAACGAGCGCACGCCGGGCGTGTCGATCACCCACCCGGCACCGGCCTCGCCGTCGTAGTGCAGGCACACCGTCGAGGAGGAGGTGTGCCGGCCCCGGCCCGTGACCTCGTTGACGTGCCCCGTGGCACGTTCGGCGCTCGGCACGAGGGCGTTCACGAGGGTCGACTTGCCGACCCCGGAGTGGCCGACGAACACCGTGCGGTGGTCGACGAGGGCCGCGCCGATCTCGGTGAGCGGCATGTCCTCCTCGCCGGAGCGGAACACGGGGAAGCCGAGGCCCGCGAAGTTCGCCAGGAACGGTTCGGGGTCGGCGAGGTCGGTCTTCGTGATGACGAGCATCGGTTCGATGCCGGCGTCGTACGCGGCGACCAGGTAGCGGTCGACGAGGCGCACGCGCGGCTCGGGGTTGGCCGCGGCGACGACGATGAGCATCCGATCGGCGTTGGCGACGATGACGCGCTCGACCTCGTCGGTGTCGTCGGCGGAGCGCCGCAGCAGGGTCGTGCGCTCGCCGATGCGCACGATGCGCGCGAGCGAGCCGGTCGCGCCGCTCGAGTCGCCGACGAGGTCGACGAGGTCGCCCGTCACGATGGCCTGCTTGCGGAGTTCGCGCGCCCGCGCCGCGGTGGCCTCGTGCTCGCCGGGGCCGCCCTCGTCGACGAGGACGCTGTAGCGACCCCGGTCGACGCCGAGCACGCGCGCCGTCACGGCGTCGGCGTGGGCGGGGCGCTGCTTCGTGCGGGGGCGGTTGGCCTTGGGGTTCGGTCGGATGCGGATGTCGGCTTCGTAGTCGGGCTCATCCTCGTCGTCGGCGCCGTCATCCCACCAGCTCATCGGCCGCCCCCGACGCTCATGCGAGCAGCTCCCGCCAGAGTTCGGGGAACTGGGGGAGGGTCTTGGAGGTCGTGCCGATGTCGTCGACGACGACGCCCGGCACCGCGAGCCCCACGATCGCACCGCTCGTGGCCATGCGGTGGTCGGCGTAGGCCTTCCACGGGCCGCCGGTGAGCGGGGCGGGGTCGATCTCGAGCCCGTCTTCCGTCTCGCGCACGCGGCCGCCGAGGGCGTTGAGCTCGTTGGCGAGTGCGGCGATGCGGTCGGTCTCGTGATGGCGGATGTGCCCGATGCCGCTGAAGCGGCTCGGGGTCGTCGCAAGGGCGGCGATCGCCACGAGGTTCGGGACGAGCTCGCCGGCCTCGGGCAGGTGGAGATCGACACCGCGGATGCCGTCGGCGGGACCCTGCACGGTGAAGCGGTCGCCCTGGACGTCGACGCTCGCGCCGAACGCCGGGAGGTACTCCGCGAGCAGCGCGCCGACCTGGGTCGTCGCGGCGGGCCAGCCGGTGACGGTGACGCGACCGCCCGTGACGACGGCGGCGGCGAGGAAGGGCTCGGCGTTGGAGAGGTCGGGCTCGATCGCGATGTCGAGCGCCCGGATCGGGCCCGGAGCGACGCGCCAGACGCCGTCCTCCGAGTCGTCGACCTCGACGCCGCGGGCGCGGAGCGCGGCGACCGTCATGTCGATGTGGGGCCGGCTCGGCACGCGCTCGCCGACGTGGCGAAGCACGAGCCCGCGCTCGAAGCGCGGCGCCGAGAGGAGCAGCCCGGAGACGAACTGGCTGGAGGCCGAGGCATCGATCTCGAGCTCGCCGCCCGTCACCGAGCCCGTGCCGTGCACGGTGAAGGGCAGCGTGCCGCGGCCGTCGTCGTCGAGATCGACGCCGAGCGCCTGGAGCCCCGCGATGATGCCGCCCATCGGACGCGTGCGGGCGTGCGGGTCGCCGTCGAAGGTCGTCGGTCCGAGCGCGAGCGCTGCGACGGGCGGCAGGAAGCGCATGACCGTGCCGGCGAGCCCCGTGTCGACCGACGTCGACCCCAGCAGCTCCTCGGCGGGCGCGATGCGGAGGTCGGGGCCGAAGGCGCCCTCGCCTGGGACGCGCTCGATCGCGACGCCCAGGTTCGTCAGCCCCTCGATCATGAGCTCGCTGTCGCGCGAGAACAGCGGCGCGCGGAGCATCCCCGGCCCGTCGGCGAGCGCCGCGAGCACGAGCTCGCGATTGGTGAGCGACTTGGAGCCGGGGACCTGCAGGGTCGCCTCGAGCGGGCCGTCGGCGGTGGGCGCGAGCCACCCCTCGTCGTCGCCTCCGGCGGCGTTGTCGCCGTAGGGGTCGAACTCGGGCGCGGAATACTTCGAGATCTGCATCGGTTCTCCAGAGTAGTCGTCGGTCGTACGGAAGGAGCGGGAGTGTCGGTCGCAGTGCTCGAGGTCCCCTCGGTCGTCCGGGTCCACCGCCTAGGATGGCCCGTGATGACTCCGGAAGATCCGAATGTTGCCGCTGACGACTCCGCGGACGCCCGCGACGGTCTCGAACCGATCGAGGAGGCGGTGGAGGACGCGCTCGAGGCGTCGGCGCCGGAGGGTGCGGATTCCGCGGCCCTGTTCGAGGAGCAGGCGCTGCCGTTCCTCGACCAGCTCTACGCCGCGGCCCTCCGCATGACCCGCAATCCCGCCGACGCGCAGGACCTCGTGCAGGAGACGTTCGTCAAGGCGTTCGCCGCCTTCGGCCAGTTCACCCAGGGCACGAACCTCAAGGCGTGGCTGTACCGCATCCTGACGAACACGTTCATCAACACGTATCGCAAGAAGCAGCGCGAGCCGTACCAGGGCACGATCGACGAGCTCGAGGACTGGCAGCTCGGCGGCGCCGAGTCGACGACGGCGCGCTCGACGCGCTCGGCCGAAGCCGAGGCGATCGACCACCTGCCCGACAGCGCCGTCAAGGACGCGCTGCAGGCACTGCCGGAGGATTTCCGGCTGGCGGTCTACTTCGCGGACGTCGAGGGATTCTCCTACCAGGAGATCGCCGACATGATGCACACCCCCATCGGCACCGTGATGAGCCGGCTCCACCGCGGTCGGCGGATGCTGCGCGAATCGCTCGCCGACTACGCGCGCGAACGCGGGATCGAGGTCCCGGAACCCAAGACGAGGAGCAGACGATGAGCGACTGCGGTTGCGAGAAGGCGAGGGCCGAGCTCGAGGAGTACCTGCACGAGGAGCTCGGGGAGACGGAGCTCTCCGAGGTGCGCGAGCACCTCGAGACGTGCGTGGACTGCAAGCACGAGGAGATCGTCGGCCGCATGCTGACGCTCACGGTGCGCCGGGCGTGCAAGGAAGTCGCGCCCGAGCGTCTCCGGGTGGACGTCATCGCCGCGATCCGCTCGATCGAGATCCGCACCGAGGCCTGACGACCTCGGCAGAGTTGAGGATCTGGGTAAGTAGTTCGCTCGGTTAGCGAAATCAGCGCCGATTCGCTAACTTGGTGAGCGATGAACGCTCCGGATGCCCCACCGCCCACCGTCTCCGACCCGCGACCGCGAGTGCCGCGCTGGCTTCGCGCCCTGATCCCGACGGTCCTCATTCTCGTCTGGTTCGCCGCCTTCGGGCTCGGCGGCATGGCGTTCGGGGACCTCTCCGACGTCTCCACCGACGACCAGGTCGCCTTCCTGCCCGCCTCGAGCGAAGCGACGGAGGTGGACGCCCTCCAGGACGGCTTCCGCGACGGCGAGTCGATCCCCGCCATCGTCGTGGCCGCCTCCGACGACGGCAGCGAACTCACCGAGGCGCAGGTCGCCGACCTCGACGCGCTCCGCACCGACGTCCTGGGCGTCGACGGGGTCGACGCCGACCAGGCCAGTCCGCTCATCCCGTCCGACGACGGCGAGGCCGTCGAGTTCGTGCTGAGCCTCGACGCCGACGGCGCCGACGAGACCGTCGCCGAGGTGCGCGCCGTCGTGGCCGACGCCGACGTCGACGGCACCACCGTCGCCGTGACCGGGCCGGCCGGGTTCACGGCCGACCTCGTGGGCGCCTTCGCCGGCATCGACGGACTGCTGCTCGCCGTCGCGCTCGCCGCGGTCTTCGTCATCCTCGTGATCGTCTACCGCTCGTTGCTGCTGCCGATCATCGTGCTGCTCTCCAGCATGTCCGCGCTCTGCCTCGCCGTGCTCGTCGTCGTCGCGCTCGCGCGCGCCGACGTCCTGCTCGTCAACGGGCAGGTGCAGGGCATCCTGTTCATCCTCGTCATCGGCGCCGCGACCGACTACGCGCTGCTCTACTGCGCCCGGTACCGCGAGGCGCTCGGTGCCGGCCGGCGGCGCTGGCCGGCCACGCTCGCCGCGCTCCGCGGCAGCTGGGAGCCGATCCTCGCCTCCGGCGGCACGGTCATCGTCGCATTGCTCATCCTGCTCGTCTCCGAGCTCAACTCGAACAAGGCGCTCGGCCCCGTCGCCGCGATCGGCATCGCGTGCGCGCTCGCCGCGTCGCTGACGTTCCTCCCGGCGATGCTCTACGCGACCGGCCGCGCGGCCTTCTGGCCCCGCAAGCTCCCCGCCCCGGGCGACGCCGCCGCCCTGGGCGGCGACGAGGCACTGCCGGAGCGCGGCGTCTGGCACGCCGTCGGCCGGCTCGTCTCCCGCCGTCCGCGGGTCGTGTGGATCGCCTCCGTCGTGCTGCTCGCGCTCATGAGCCTCGGACTCGCCGGGCTCAAGGCCGACGGCGTGCCCACGAGCGAGTTCGTGCTCGGCACCTCGGAGGCGCGCGACGGGCAGGACCTCATCTCGGCGCACTTCCCCGGCGGCTCGGGCTCGCCGACCGTCGTCATCGCCCCGGAGGACGACCTCGACGACGTCGCCGAGGTCGCGCTCGGCGTCGACGGCGTCGAGTCGGCGGCGGTCGTCGTCGACTCGGATGCCGGCGTCGCCACCCTCACCGAGGACGGCGTCCAGGCGTTCGGACCGCCCGGCACCCCCGCCCCGGAGCCGGTGGTCGTCGACGGGAACGTGCAGGTCCAGCTGACGCTCTCGGACCCGGCCGACTCCCTCGAGGCCGAGGAGACGGTGCGCGAGCTCCGCACCGCGCTCGACGAGGTCGGCACGGAGGTGCTCGTCGGCGGCACGACGGCCGTCGCCCTCGACACCAACGACGCGGCGATCGCGGACCGCACGCTCATCATCCCGCTCGTGCTCGCGGCGATCCTCGTGATCCTCATGCTGCTGCTGCGCTCGATCGTCGCGCCCCTCCTGCTCGTCGGCAGCGTCGTGCTCTCGTTCGCGGCCGCGCTCGGCGTCTCGGCGCTCGTCTTCGACTACGTGTTCGGGTTCGAGGGGGCCGACCCGTCGGTGCCGTTGTTCGGGTTCGTGTTCCTCGTCGCCCTGGGCGTCGACTACAACATCTTCCTCATGACCCGGGTGCGGGAGGAGTCGGTCGCGCACGGGACCCGAACGGGCATCCTGCGCGGTCTCGCCCTGACGGGCGGCGTCATCACGAGCGCCGGACTCGTGCTCGCGGCGACGTTCGCGGCGCTCGGCGTCCTGCCGATCCTCTTCCTCGCGCAGATCGCGTTCATCGTCGCCTTCGGCGTGCTGCTCGACACGTTCCTCGTGCGCACGCTGCTGGTGCCCGCGCTCGCCTACGACCTCGGAGCGCGCATCTGGTGGCCGAGCCGGCTCTGGCGCGGGGAGCGGGCCGCGGGGTCGCGGTAAGCCGGGCCGCACGGCCCCCGGCGCGGTCGGCTCGCCGCCGACGCGCCGGGGCCGGAACGAGCGAAGGGGGCGTCCCGCCGAACGGCGGGACGCCCCCTTCGGGCACTCAGCGGATCAGCGCTCGAGCGCGCGGGCGACGAGGTCGGCCTGCTCGATCGCGTGGCGCTTCGCGGAGCCGGTCGCGGTGGCGGCCGAGGCCGCGCGGGAGACGACGCGCACCGGACGCTCGAAGTCGCGCGTGATGAGCGCCAGGAACGGCCAGGCGCCCTGGTTCTCGGGCTCGTCCTGCGCCCACACCAGCTCGGCGTTCGCGTAGCGCTGGGCGATCGCGGACAGCTCCTCCTCGGGCAGCGGGTAGAACTGCTCGAGGCGCACGAGGGCGACGGTCGGGTCGGGGTTCTTCGCGAGCTCGGCCAGCAGGTCGTAGTAGATCTTGCCGGAGACGAACACGACGCGGCGCACCGCGGCGGCGTCCGTGATGCGGGCGTCGTCGATGACCGGCTCGAACTTGCCGTGCGTGAAGTCCGCCACCTCGCTCGTCGCGCCGCGCAGCCGCAGCATCGCCTTCGGGGTGAAGACGACGAGCGGGGTGCGGGGGCGCGCGTACGCCTGGCGGCGCAGGAGGTGGAAGTACGACGCGGGCGTCGAGGGACGGGCGACCGTCATATTGTTCTCGGCGCAGAGCTGCAGGTAGCGCTCGATGCGGGCGCTCGAGTGGTCGGGGCCCTGTCCCTCGTAGCCGTGCGGGAGGAGCATGACGACGCTCGAGCGCTGGCCCCACTTCTGCTCGGCCGACCCGATGAACGTGTCGATGACCGACTGGGCGCCGTTGGCGAAGTCGCCGAACTGGGCCTCCCAGAGCACGAGGGCGTCGGCGCGCTCGACCGAGTAGCCGTACTCGAACGCGAGCGCGGCGTACTCGCTGAGGAGCGAGTCGTAGATCCAGAACCGGCCCTGGCTCTCGCTGAGGTTCGTCAGCGGGATCCACTCCTGCCCGTTCACGCGGTCGTGGAAGACCGCGTGGCGCTGCGCGAACGTGCCGCGCCGGGCATCCTGACCCGCGAAGCGGACCGGCGTGCCCTCGGTGAGGAGCGAGCCGAGCGCGAGCAGTTCGCCGAAGCCCCAGTCGATCTGGCCGTTGCGGCTCATGTCGTGGCGCTTCTGCAGCAGCTGCGCGAGCTTCGGGTGCACCGTGAAGCCCTCGGGGTGGTTGAGGTGCGCGTCGCCGATGGCGTGGACGACCTCGGTCGAGACGCCGGTCGTCTCCGGCTCTCCGAACGGCTCCTCGAGAAGCTGGCCGCCGATGACCGGGATCGAGCCGGTCTGCGCGGCGTGGGTCTCGGCGAAGGCCCGCTCGAGGCGGTCCTGGAAGTCGCGGTGCGCGGCCTCGTACTCGGCCTCGGTGATGTCGCCGCGGCCGACGAGGGCCTCGGTGTACAGGCGCCGGGTCGAACGCTTCGCCTCGATGAGGCTCGTCATGACGGGCTGCGTCATCGAGGGGTCGTCACCCTCGTTGTGGCCGCGGCGGCGGTAGCAGACGAGGTCGATGACGACGTCGCGGTTGAACTCCTGGCGGTACTCGAACGCGAGCGACGCGGCGCGCACGACGGCCTCGGGGTCGTCGCCGTTGACATGCAGGATCGGCGCCTGGATCGTCTTGGCGACGTCGGTCGAGTAGATCGAGGAGCGCGAGTCGTTCGGCAGCGTCGTGAAGCCGACCTGGTTGTTGATGACGAGGTGGACCGTGCCGCCCGTGCGGTAGCCGCGCAGCTGCGAGAGCTGCAGGGTCTCGAACACGACGCCCTGGCCGGCCATCGCGGCGTCGCCGTGGATGAGCAGCGGCAGCACCGAGAAGGTGCCCACCGGCTTGCGGTCCTGCTTGGCGCGCACGATGCCCTCGAGGACGCCGTCGACGGTCTCGAGGTGCGACGGGTTCGCGGCGAGCGAGACGGGCAGCTGCGTGCCGTCCTCGGCCGTGAAGACGCCCTCGGTGCCGAGGTGGTACTTCACGTCGCCCGAGCCCTTGGAGGCCGTCGAGCCCTCGAACTCCTGGAAGATCTGGCCGTAGGTCTTGCCGGCGATGTTCGTCAGCACGTTCAGGCGGCCGCGGTGGGCCATGCCGATCGCGACCTCGTCGAGGCCGGCCTGCGCGGCGTCCTGGAGGATCTGGTCGAGCAACGCGATCGTCGACTCGCCGCCCTCGAGGCTGAAGCGCTTCTGCCCGACGTACTTCGTCTGGAGGAACGTCTCGAACGCCTCGGCCTCGTTGAGCTTGCCGAGGATGCGCATCTGCTCGTCGTGGGTCGGCTTCTCGTACTTGCGCTCGACCTTCTCCTGGATCCAGGCGCGCTGTTCCGGGTCCTGGATGTGCATGTACTCGATGCCGGTCGTGCGGCAGTACGAGTCGCGCAGCACGCCGAGGATGTCGCGGAGCTTCGCCGTGCGCTTGGCGCCGAGGCCGCCGGTGACGAACTCGCGGTCGAGGTCCCAGAAGGTCAGGCCGTGGTTCTCGATCTCGAGGTCGGGGTGCGAGCGCTGCACGTACTCGAGCGGGTCGGTGTCGGCCATCATGTGGCCGCGCACGCGGAACGAGTTGATGAGCTCCTGCACGCGCGCCGTCTTGTCGATGGCGCTCGCGAGGTCGACCGCGATGTCCGGCGCCCAGTGGATCGGCGCGTAGGGGAGGCGGAGGGCGGCGAAGAGGTTCTCGTAGAAGTCGCGCTGCCCGATGAGCAGTTCGTGCACCTTCTTCAGGAACTCACCGGAACCGGCGCCCTGGATGACGCGGTGGTCGTACGTCGAGGTGAGGGTGATCGTCTTGCCGATGGCGAGGTTCGTCAGGGTCGACTCGCTCGCGCCCTGGAACTCGGCCGGGTACTCGAGCGCGCCCGCGCCGATGATGCAGCCCTGGCCCTTCATGAGGCGCGGCACGGAGTGGACGGTGCCGATGCCGCCGGGGTTGGTGAGCGAGACGGTCGCGCCGGAGAAGTCGTCGGCGGTGAGCTTGTTCTTGCGGGCCCGCGAGACGAGGTCCTCGTAGGCGGCGAGGTACTCGTTGAACGTGAGGGTCTCGGCGCGCTTGATGGCCGGGACGAGGAGGGCGCGGGTGCCGTCGGGCTTGGGCACGTCGATCGCGATGCCGAGGCCGACGTGGGCCGGCTTGACGAGGCTGGGCTTGCCGTCGATCACGTCGTAGAAGACGTTCTGGGTCGGGAACTCCTTGAGCGCCTGGATGAGCGCCCACCCGATGATGTGCGTGAACGACACCTTGCCGCCGCGCGAGCGCGCGAGGTGGTTGTTGATCACGATGCGGTTGTCGATCATGAGCTTCGCCGGGATCGTGCGGACGCTCGTGGCGGTCGGCACGGTGAGCGAGACGTCCATGTTCGCGGCGAGGGCCTTGGGCATGCCGCGCAGCGGCACGACCTCGTCGTGGCGCTCCTCGCCGTGCTCGACCGGGATCGCGCCCGTGACGGGGGCGTCCGCGGGCACGGCGTCGGTGCGCGGGGCGCGGGCCGTGGTGCGGGCGGCGGGGGCGTTGCCGATCACGGGGGCGGGAGCGCTGACCGCGGCGGCGGGCGCGGTGGCTGATCGGAGGTGCTT
>NZ_WSTA01000009.1 GCF_009789225.1 Agromyces seonyuensis
GTGCTCTTCCGATCCCTGCCGACGCCCGCGGCCGCGGCCCCCGCGCCCGCGCTCGGCGGCCCGCTCGGCACGGCGATCCCCGGCTACCCCGTGCCGGGCCCGGTCGACGAGTTCGACGCGCTCCGCACGACGGGCGGCGGCTTCGGCCCGGTCGACCCGTTCGACGGGGTCGCCCCGAACGACGAGTCGACCCTCGTGGTCGGGGTCGACGTGCCGGAACCCGAGGACGCCCTCGACGAGGCGACGATCGTCGTCGACCGTCGTCCGGTCCGCCGCTTCGACCTCGTCCTCGACGACGGCACGACGCGGCTCGAGCTCTCGGGCGAGCGCGTCGTCCTGGGCCGCAACCCCGCGGTGCCGACCGACGGCAGCACGGCGGTCGCCGTGCCCGACGACACCCGCACCCTCTCGAAGACGCACGCCCGCCTGGAGTTCGACGGCGAGCGCTGGAGCGTCACCGACCTGGACTCGACCAACGGCGTCATCGTCGTCGACGAGACGGGTGTCGAGCAGCTCCTCGAGGCGGGCACGACCGCCGTCGTCCTCGAGCGCTTCGTCCTCGGCAAGGTCGGCCTTCGGATCGCCGAACGGGGAGCCGGGTCATGAGCCTCGGCGTCGTCCTCGACGTCGCGGCGCTCACGGATCCCGGGCTCAAGCGCAAGGTCAACGAGGATTCGGTCCTCGCCGTGGACCCGGTGTTCGTCGTCGCCGACGGCATGGGCGGCTACGAGGCGGGCGATCGGGCGAGCGCGGCCGTCGTCGCCGCGTTCCGCGAGCACCTCGCGGGCCGGCCCGACGCGGAACTCGTCCACGTGCGCGACGCGCTCATGGCGGCCGACGTCGGCGTGCAGTCGGTGGCGGCGGGCACGAAGCGCGGCGCGGGCAGCACGGTCTCCGGCATCGTGCTCGTCGAGCACGAGGGCCTGGCGCACTGGCTCATCCTGAACGTCGGCGACTCGCGCGTGTACCGCTGGTACGCGGGCGAGCTCGAGCAGCTCACGGTCGACCACTCGCTCGTGCAGGAGCTCGTCGACGACGGCTCGCTCACCCGCGAGGAGATGCAGACGCAGGCCAACCGCAATGTCATCACGCGGGCGATCGGTGCGCCGGACTCGACGGCCGACAGCTGGCTCATGCCCGTCGTGGACGGCGAACGGCTGCTCGTGTGCACCGACGGCCTGCACTCGGAGGTCGCCGACGAGGGCATCCGGGCGACGCTGACCATGAACGGCCGGCCCGAACAGGCTGCGGCGGCGCTCGTGCAGCTCGCCAAGCGCGCCGGCGGCCGCGACAACATCACGGTCGTCGTGCTCGACGTGCGCTCCGGCGGGGTCCCGGAGGAACCGGGCTTCGACGACGAGGACGACGCGACGCTCGAGACCGGCCCCCGGGGCACCGAGTTCGAGGACGACACCCTGCCCGTGGGAGCGGCGCGGTGAGCGCCGCGGGCTTCGGCGCGCAGGACGTCGACGAGCTCGAGGACGGCACGCTCGTCGTCGACCGCGAGCTCGACGAGGGCACGATCGTGCTCGACCGCGGCGCCGAGGAGGGCACGATCGTGCTCGACCGGCGCCCTTCCGACGGCGGCGAAGCCGGCGACGGCGCCGCGGGCGTCGGGCCCGAACCCGACGAGGAGGGCACGATCGTCATCGGCGACGGCCGGATCGTCCGTCCCGTTCCGCCGACGTCCGCCCCGACCGGTCGCAGCCGCGCGGGCCGCCGCTCGCGCTCGCTGCGTCCCGCCCCCGTCGACCTCGCGACGGTGCGGCCGTCGAAGCCGGCATCCGGCCCGGGCGTCATCACCGGCTACGCGCCGCGCACCGGCGGGGCGACCATCGCGCCCCCGCCCGCGATCGTGCGCGGCCCCGAGTCGACGCGTCGCGCCGACCCGTCGCTGCCCTCGCACGAGCGTCGTTCGCGGCGGACGGCGCGTGCCGCGCTCGGCTGGTTCTGGGGATCGATCGTCGTCGGCATCGCCGGACTCGCGGGGATTGCGGTCGCGGCCGTCGTGCTGCTGATCGGCTGACGCGGGGCGATCCGGGCGGCGCTCAGAGCCGGACGATCAGGACCTCTCGAGCCAGTCGGCGAGTGCCTCGCGGATCTGCGCGGTCTGCGCCGGCAGCCCGTCGTCGCGCGCCGGGACGACGATCGAGTCGGCGCCGAGCGAGCGCGCCCAGACGTCCGCGAGCTTCACCGGATGCACCGGGTCGCGGGGCGCGCCGATGACGAGCGAGCGGATGCCCCGGTCGGCGACGGCGCCGAGTTCCGCGGGATGGTCGTAGGCGCGATTGCGCGGGATCTCGATGAGGCGCACCGCCCGCTCGACCGCCTGGGGCGCCGTGAACTGGGCGAGCAGCCCGCGCGCCCCGGCGGGCGACTTCGCCTCGATGCGCCGGTAGACCGACGTGCGCCGGAACGCCTCGACGCCGCCCGGGCCGTGCTCGGCGAGCAGTTCGCCGATGACGGGGAATGCGCGGAGGTTGCGCGGAAGCGAGCGGTCGTCGAAGGACGGGCGGACGAACACCGCCCGCTCGACGGGCAGCAGGCCGCGCAGGCAGATGCGCAGGGCGATCGCGGCGCCCATCGAGATGCCCATGATCGTCACCGGGGCGGGGTCGCCGCCGCCGACGGCCACGACGCGCCGCACGTCGTCGGCGATCTCATCGGCGAGACGGTCGAGTTCGAAGTCGTCGGGGCCGCCGACCAGCGTGGAGGAGCCGTGCGCGCGCGCCTCGGGGGCGAGCACGAGCTCGTCGTCGCCGCGCGTGGCGCGCACGACGTGGCCGAAGAGCCCGAGGGGCTGCCGGCGATCGGATCCGAGACCGTGCAGCAGCACCGTCGTCACCGCGCGCCCCCTCCGTGCGGCGCGGGGCGGCCGCCGAGGCCGATCGCCTCGAGGAGCTCGTCGGCGAGGGCGATGAGCACGGCGATCTGGTCGTCGTCGCGCTCGACCCAGCGCGACTGGGGCGCCCCGACGGGCACGAAGCCCTCGTGCTGCTCCCAGACGACGAGGGTGCGCTCGGCGCCGAGCACGTACTGCTGCCACCACACCTGGCGGAGGTAGCCGCGGGGGATCGAGCGCCAGACCTTCGCG
The DNA here is from genome assembly GCF_009789225.1 of Agromyces seonyuensis. GTDB lineage: Bacteria > Actinomycetota > Actinomycetes > Actinomycetales > Microbacteriaceae > Agromyces > Agromyces seonyuensis. The sequence goes on from NZ_WSTA01000009.1 coordinate 3,095, forward strand.
GTCGTCTTGATCTCGCAGAGTTCGAGCGCGGCGCCGCGCACGCGCAGCCCGTCGGGCGTCGCGAGGTGGCGGGGGTCGTCGGCGGCGTGGAAGAGCTTCGTCGACGCCGCCATGCCGTGCTCGCGGGCGGCCCACTCGGCGATGACCGGTTCGCGGCTGCGACCGTGCTCGGTGTACGCGCTGCCGCCGAACCCGGTGCCGTTGAGCTTCTCCCACGCGGCGGATCGCACCGAGGCGCGGGTCGCGAGCTTCGCGGCGTCGGTCGCGGTGATGCCGCGGGAACGGGCGCGGAGCCAGGCGATGCGGTCGCTCGAGTCCGCGACGATGCGGGTCTCGTGCGGCAGCGTCGCCACGACGGGACCCGGCGCGGAAGGCGCCGGCGCGTCGAGCGCGAACAGCGCGAAGGGGGCGTCGGTCACGTTTCGAGGGTAGTCGGTGCCGCGGACGATGCCGGGGAACGGGCAGCGCCGGATGCCTCCCGCGTGGGAGGCATCCGGCGCCGTGCCGAGCGCGGATCAGCGCTCGGTGACCACCCCCGCCTTGATGTACAGGCGGCGGTCGGCGCGCTTGGCCACGGCCGAGTCGTGCGTGACGACGATGAGCGTGAGCCCGCGCTCGTCGCGCAGACGCTCCAGCAGTGCCATGATCTCGTCGCGGGTCTCCTCGTCGAGGGCGCCCGTGGGCTCGTCGGCGAGGAGCACGGCAGGGTTCTTCACGATCGCGCGGGCGATGGCGACACGCTGCTGCTGGCCGCCGGAGAGCTCGGCCGGCAGGTGCGCACCGCGGTCGGCGAGGCCGACCGAGGCGAGGGCGGCCGCCGCGCGGTTGCGCCGCTCCTCCGCGGGGACGCCGAGCGGGGCGAGGGCCGCCTCGACGTTCTCCTGGGCGCTGAGGGTCGGGATCAGGTTGAAGTTCTGGAACACGAACCCGATGCGCTCGGCGCGGAGCTTCGTGAGCTCGCCGTCCTTCGCGTGGGAGATCTCGGCGTCGCCGAGCGCGATGCGACCGGAGGTCGGCCGGTCGAGCGCCCCGAGCATCTGCAGCAGGGTCGACTTGCCGCCGCCCGTCTGCCCCTGCACGGCGATGTGCTCGCCCGCGCCGATCACCAGGTCCACGCCCTTCAGCGCGGTGACCGCGCGGCCCTTCTGCTGGTACTGCTTGGTGACGCCCTCGAGGCGGTACCCCGCCGGCGGGGCGGCCGGGGTCGCCTCCGCCGGGACGGTCGCGATGGTCCCATCGGTCATGGTCGGCTCCGTTCCGTTCGCCGTGCTGGTCGTGTCAGGGGTGGTCGTCGTACCGCCGTTGCCGCTCATGCGAGGCTCCGGAGGGCTTCGGCCGGCCGCAGGCGCGAGGCGCGCCAGCCGCCGATCGCACCGGCGAGGAGCCCGCCGAGGACCGCGATGCCGATGGCGAGGAGGATGACCGACGGCGTGATCGGCGCGTGGAGCACGACCTCGGTCGTGGTCGAGCCGCCGCCGGCCTGGCCGAACGGGCCGCCGCCGCCGCCCATCATCTGACCGGCGTCGCCGCCCTGGCCGCCGGTCTGCCCGCCGCCGCCCTGGCCGCCGAAGTCGAAGCCGGAGCCGCCGGTCGTGCCGCCGAGCGTGGGGGAGACGAGGTTCACGACGAGGATGCCGATGAGGCCGAGCGCGAGGCCGACGACGCCGCCGATGAGTCCCTGCACGAGCGACTCGCCCGCGACCTGACCCACGATGCGGCGGTTGCGCCAGCCGATCGCCTTGAGGGTGCCGAACTCGCGGGTGCGGCGGGACACCGACTGGACGGTCAGGAGGATCGCGATGAGGAACGCCGCGACGAGCACCGCGATCGAGAGCCAGAGGCCGAGCGAGGAGATGAGCGTCGACGCCGAGCCGAGGGAGCCGGAGACGTTCGCGGCGAGATCGGCCTGGGTGCTGACGGTGAGGTCGGGCAGCGCCGCCTCGATGCCGGCCTGGATCGCGTCGATGTCGGCGGCGGAGCCGGCGCTGACGGAGAGCGTCGAGATGAGGCCTTCGTTGCCGGAGAGCGTCTGGGCGACGTCGAGGGGGATGTAGACGTTCGCGGCGGTCTCGGCGTCGGCCGAGGTCGACTCGACGATGCCGACGACCTCGAAGTCGCTGCCGCCGACATCGATGGTGTCGCCGACGGCCAGCTCGGCCGTCGTCGCGTACGAGGCGTCGAGGATGGCGACGTCCGTGCCGGTGTCGCCGGACTCGAACGCGCGGCCGTCGGTGAGGGACACGGCCGACAGGGGGCCCGCGGTCGCGGCGCCGGGGTCGAGGCCGATGACCGAGAACGAGTTCACGTCGAACGCCGAGCCGCCGGCGCCGTCGAAGCCGCCGGTCGGCGGCTGCTGCCCGCCCCCGGTCGTGCCGCCGCCGCCGGTCTGCTGCTCGCCCTGCTGCATCTGCGAGAAGTCGGGCAGCTCGCCGTCGAACGTCGTGTTCGTCAGTTCGAGGTAGCCGCTCGCCGCCGAGACGCCGTCGACACCGAGCACGGTGTCGATCGCGGAGTCCTCGAAGGTCGAGGTCGAGAAGCCGGTGGTGAGGCGGGAGGTCGAGACCTCGGTGGAGCCGTCGTCGGTCGTCTCGCCCTGATCGGCGCCGAACTCGAAGCGGCCGGGGCCGCCGCCCTGCCCGGGCTCGGCGGGTGCGCCGGTCACGGTGAGGTCGGTGCCGACGCCGTAGACCGACTCGAGCACCGAGGCCTGAGCGTCCTTCACGCCCGTGGAGACGGAGTTGACGAGGATGACGAGGGCGATGGCGAGCGCCGTGCCGAGGGCGATGATGACGGTCTGCCGTCGTCGCCCGGCGAGCTCGCGGCGCAGGAATGTCGTGAACATGACGGCGACGCTAGGTCGGCCGCCAATCGGGAGCCCATCGCCCTCCTCGCAGTCGCCTATGAATCCCGTCCCGCCGACGGATGCCCCGCACGGCGCGGAATTGCGGGGCATCGCCGCCGAACCGACGGCGCGCCGACCTGCTGCGGGCGGACTGCGGGCGGGCGCAATCGCCTTCCACAGGTCGCCCGGCGCTCTTCCATAGAAACCGCATAGGCCCGTGCGGATACTTGGAGTCATGACCGCCTCCACCGCACCCGGCGCCGCCCAGATCCAGAAGGCCGACGGCTCGCCCGTCCGCGTCCTCGTCGTCGACGACGAGCACTCGCTCACCGAGCTCCTGCGCATGGCCCTCCGGTACGAGGGGTGGGAGGTCCGCACGGCCGAGGCCGGCTACGACGCGGTCAAGGTGGCCCGCGAGTTCCGGCCCGACGCGATCGTGCTCGACATCATGCTCCCCGACATCGACGGGCTCGAGGTGCTCCAGCGCGTGCGCGCCGACGGCAGCGAGGTGCCGGTGCTCTTCCTCACCGCGAAGGACTCGCTCGACGACCGCATCGCCGGCCTCACCGCGGGCGGCGACGACTACGTCACGAAGCCGTTCTCCCTCGAGGAGGTCGTGGCGCGCCTGCGCAGCCTCATCCGTCGCTCGACCCTCACCCTCGCCGCGACCCGCGACCCGATCATCACGGTCGGCGACCTCTCCCTCGACGAGGACTCCTACGAGGTCTACCGCGACGGCGATCTCGTCGAGCTCACGGCCACCGAATTCGAGCTGCTGCGCTACCTCATGCGCAATCCGCGCCGGGTGCTCTCGAAGGCGCAGATCCTCGACCGCGTCTGGAACTACGACTTCGGCGGCCGCGAGTCCGTCGTCGAGCTCTACATCTCCTACCTGCGCAAGAAGATCGACGCGGGCCGCACGCCCATGATCCACACCGTGCGCGGCGCCGGGTACATGTTGAAGGCCGCGGCATGAGCGAGCCGGGCGAGCCGGGCTACGCGTCGGCCGCCCGGATCCGCGTCGGCGTGCCGGACTCGGCCGCGCGCACCCAGACCGGCCGCGCGCGCCGCGGCGTCGCCTGGCCGCTGCGCCGCACGCTCCTGGGCATCCTCGCGCTCCTGCTGATCGCCGTGAGCGCTGGCGTCGGGCTCGTGAGCGTCTCGGTGTTCCACGCCTCGGCCGTGCAGCGCGTCGACACCGACCTCGAGTCGTCCGCCCGGCGGGTGCTCTCGGGCCTCTCGTTCGGCCAGCAGCAGGACCCGGGCGACTTCGTCGGCCAGCCCGGCATCAGCGCGGGCACCGTCGTCGGCGTCGTCTACGCCGACGGCACGATCGCGGCCCAGTACGTCGGGGCGCCGGGACAGGGCACGGTCGACGTGTCCGAGACGGACGCGAGCGCGCTCGCCGACGTGCCGGTCGCCGATGGGGTCGGGCCCGGGTTCCGCACCGAGGACATCGAGCCGGTCACCGTGCGGCTCGGCGACCTGGGGGACTACCGGGCCCTCGCCGTCTCCGGCGTCGACCTCCAGACCAACCAGCAGGTGCAGGTCGTCGTCGCGCTGCCGCTCGGCGAGGCGGAATCGGCGACCGCGCAGCTCGCGCTGACGATCACGCTCGTGGCGGCCGCGGGTCTCCTCCTCGCGCTCGTCGCCGGCTGGTTCATCGTCGGCCGGGCGCTCGCGCCGCTCGAGCGCGTCACCGCGTCGGCGATGCGCGTCTCGGAGCTGCCGCTCGATCGCGGTGACGTCGAGCTCGCCGAGCGCGTCGAGACCGGCGACGACCGCACGGAGGTCGGTCGCCTGGGCGGCGCCTTCAACCGGATGCTCGGACACGTCAGCGACGCCCTCTCGGCGCGCGAGGCGAGCGAGCGCAAGGTGCGCCGCTTCGTCGCGGACGCGTCCCACGAGCTCCGCACGCCGCTCGCCTCGATCCGCGGCTACTCGGAACTCGTCCGACTGCACGGCGGGGAACTGCCCGAAGAGGTCCTGCACGCCCTCGGTCGCATCGAGTCGGAATCGGTGCGGATGACCGACCTCGTCGAGGACCTGCTGCTGCTCGCGCGGCTCGACGAGGGGCGCGAGCTCGCCCGCGAACCGGTCGACCTGCAGACGATCGCCCGAGACGCCGTCGGCGACGCGCAAGCCGCCGGACCCGAGCACGAGTGGTCGCTCGAGGCCCCGGAGGAACCGCTCGTCGTCGACGGCGACGAGCCGCGGCTCCGCCAGGTCGTCGTGAACCTCCTCGCGAACGCGCGCGTGCACACGCCGGAGGGCACCCGAGTGCGGCTGCGGCTCGTCCGAGACGGAACGTCCGCCCGCATCGAGGTCGAGGACGACGGTCCGGGCATCCCGCCGGCCCTCTCGGACTCGCTCTTCGAGCGGTTCGCCCGCGGCGACTCGTCGCGCTCTCGTCGTGCAGGATCGACGGGCCTCGGCCTCGCGATCGTGCAGGCCGTGGTCGACGCCCACGGCGGCACCGTCGGGGTGCGGAGCGAACCCGGGGAGACGGTCTTCTCGGTGCGGCTGCCGCTCGCCGACCCTGCGGGCGATCGCCGCGCCCCGGCGGGCCGGAGCGAGGTCTGAGCGGACCCGGACGCGCGGCGCGGGCGGCGTAGAATCGGGCTGCGGGCGGTCCCGTGGCCCGCGTCCCCTCGATCCCGAACGAGCCGTCCGTGAGCCTGCCCCAACTCGTCAACCACGTCGCACAAGCCGTGGGCCGCCCCGCCGTGCTCGAAGACCGTCGCCATCGCATGGTGGCCTACAGCCCGCAGGACGGTGTCATCGACGACGTCCGTCGCAACTCGATCCTCCGCCATCTCGCGGACCCGGCCGTGCGGTCGTGGCTCGACCGCATCGGTGCGTACCGTGCCGACCACGCCATGCACATCCCCGAGAACCGGGAGCTCGGGATGCTGCCGCGGCTCGTCGTCCCGATCCGTCGCGCCGACACCGACGCCGACCTCGGGCACCTCTGGTTCATCGAGTCGCCCTCCGCCATGGACGAGGCGGCGGTCGCGCGCGCCGACGAGTACGCCGGCCGCATCGCCGACGAATGGACGCGCTCGACGCGACTGCTCGACGCGGATGCGGCGCAGGCCGGTGCGCAGGCGAGCACGCTCGTCTTCGGCACCGAGAAGCGCCGGGCGGGGGCCGCGGCCCGCCTGCTCGCGGAGCGTCGCATCCGCCCGGCCGACGGCGTGCGCATCCTCGTCCTCCGGGCCGCGTTCGACTCGGCCTCGCCACACTCCTCGCCGGCCCGCGCGGCCCTCGAGCGCACGATCCGGGCGGCGACCGGGGCTCTCGGAATCCCGTCGGTGCTCGCGTTCCCGCGCAAGAGCCAGGCGATCTTCGTCGTGCCCGCCGGCGGTCCGGCCCTGGCGGACGGCATCCAGGACGCCGCCGAGCGGCTGCTCGGGATCGGCGAGGTCTCCTTCGCCGGCATCCTGGGCGCGGATCGGATCGACGTCGGCGTCGGCGGACCCGCCGCGCTGCTGGCCGGTGCGCGGGACAGCTACGTCCAGGCCCGCCGGGCGATCCGGATCGCGACGGAGTTCGGCCTCGCGCGCGGCGTGCAGCGCTGGGATGGGCTCGGCCCGTACCGGGGGCTGGGATCGATCGCAGAGCGCGGGCTGCGTTCGGCGGACTTCCAACACGGTCTCGAGCGGGTCGCCGCCGAGCGCGACGGCGCGGCCCTGCTCGAGACGGTCGAGGTGTATCTGGGCACCGGCGGGCGGGCCCAGGAGTCCGCGGCGGCGCTCAATCTGCATCGCAGTTCGCTCTACCACCGGCTGGGCCGGGTCGAGCGCATCCTCGACCTCGATCTGCAGGACGGCGTCGAGCGCCTCGGCCTCCACATCGCCATCCTGCTCGCGAAACTCGAGCGCGGCGCCGAACACTGACCCGTCTGTGCGACGAACGTCGCACAGGATTCGACAGGGGTCGAACACTCGACCGATGCCCTGTCGCGTCGGCGTTCATAGGCTATGCCCAGGCTGTGCAGCGGGCATCACCCGTCGCAGGATCGGAGGCGGGCGATGTCACGGGGAACGAGGTCGGGCGGGGCGTTCGTCATCGCCGCATTGGCCCTCGCCGCCGCGCTCGCTCCGCTCACGGGTTCCGCCGCCGACGAGGCGGATGAGGCGGGTCAGATCACCTGGGCCATCCAGCCCTCCTCGCCCGAGGGGCCCGACGGACGCGACGTGCTCGAGTACTCACTCGGCCCCGGCGAGACCGCCACCGATTATGTCGGCGTCTCCAACCTCGGCGCCGAGCCGCTCGTCGTCCGCGTCTACGCGATGGATGCGCTCATGACCGCGGACGGCGCCTTCTCGCTGCCGCCCGCGGGGACCGCGTCGGAGGACGTCGGGGCGTGGGTCGGCATCACGGGCGACGGCGTCTTCACGATCGAGCCCGGCACTCGGGCCGAGATCCCGTTCCGACTGACGGTGCCGCCGAATGCGGAGCCGGGCGACCATGCCGGAGGCATCGTCGCCTCCCTCGCCGAGCTCTCGGAGACCGCCGGCGCCGACCAGCAAGTCGCGGTCGACCGGCGCGTCGGCGTGCGGCTCTACGTCGACGTTCCCGGCGTCGCCGCCCCGGCCGCGACCGTCTCCGACATCGACGTCGCGTACGAGGGCGGCTTCGCCTCCTTCGGCGGCCCGGCGACCGTGACGTACACCGTCGAGAACCCCGGCAACCTCCGCCTCGGCGGCCTCGTGCGCATCGCGCTCACCGGGCCGTTCGGATGGGAGCTCGCGGCCGGCGAACCCCAGGAGCTGCCCGAGCTGCTGCCCGGCGGCAGCGTCCGACTCACGCAGGAGTTCGCCGACGTCCCGCCCGCCGTGCTCCTGACCGCGACCGCGGATCTCGAGCCGGTCCAGCGCGAGGGTCGCAGCGGCGCGGTCGACGGCGAGCACCGCGCGGTCGGAACCGCGTGGGCCGTCCCGTGGCTGCTCCTCGTCGTCCTGCTCGCCCTCATCGCCGTCGTCGTGCTCCTCGTCCGCCGCGGCATCCTCCTGCGCCGGCGGCTGCGTGCCGCCGAAGCCGCGGTCGCCGCCGCGCAGACGGCCGACGCGGGGGACGGCGTCGACTCCGACGCTCCCGAACCGGGCATCCCGGAACCCGCTGCGGCGCGCTGAGCCGCCGCTCTGCGCTACCCGCGCGGCCCACGCCGACGCGGGAGCGACGTCCGGCGCGCCCGAACGCGCCGTCGTCGACCGCCGATGCGCCCTCGGGTGCGCCGCGCGGATCTTCGCACCACCACCGATCGGAAGGAAGCGACATGGCAGCATCCAGAACGCGAGGACCCGGGAAGGCGCGACGGGCGGCGGCCGTCCTCGCAACGATCCCGTTGCTCGGCGCCTCGCTCGCGATCGTCGGCGCGGCGCCGGCGAACGCCGCCGACGAGGTCGGCTCGGCGACGCTCGTGCCGATGCAGGTCACCGGCGACCCCGCGGAGCGCTTCTCCCTCGTCATCCTCGGCGACGGCTACACCGCCGACGAGCAGGACGAGTTCTACGAGCAGGTCGAGACCCACCTCGAGACCATGTGGAGCATCGAGCCCTTCAAGAGCTACCGCAACAACTTCAACGTGTACGCCGTCGGCATCGTCTCGGGGGAGTCGGGCGTCAGCTGCGACCGCACCCTCGACGCCCCCCGGCGCGACACCCCGCTCAAGATGGCCTTCTGGGGCGGCTGCAACGCGAACAGCGTCGAGCGGCTGCTGACCGTCAACAACACGCTCGCGCGCCAGTACGCGAACCTGGCGCCGAAGGTCGACCAGATCCTCGCGCTCGCCAACAGCGACACCTACGGCGGCGCCGGCGGCAGCTACGCGACGGCGAGCGGCGGCAACGCCCTCTCGGCGCTCATCTCGCCCCACGAGATCGGGCACTCGCTCGGCGGTCTCCAGGACGAGTACGACTACTACTCGCGCGGCATCACCACGGGCGACTACCGGGGCGCCGAGCCGAGCTCGAAGCACCACACGATCATGAGCGTCGACGAGATGGCGGCCACGAAGACGAAGTGGTGGCGCTGGCTCGGCGAGCCCAGCGAATCGGGCGGCACCATCGGCGCCTACGAAGGCGGACAGTACTACTCGACCGGCATCTTCCGGCCGAGCCGGCACTCGATGATGAAGACCCTCGGCTACCAGTACGACCAGGTCGGCCGCGAGATCGTGACCGAGCGCGTGGCAGCCCGCGCTCCGCTCGTGCCGGATTCCACCCCCACGACGGGAACGGTCGCGGCCGACCAGGTGCTCTGGGTCGAGACCTCCCACCCCGTCTACCACGAGGTGGACGTCACGTGGGCGATCGACGGGGTCGAGATCGCCAACCCCGGCAATCTCCGAACGCTCGACCTGGCCGGCGTCGACGCGGAGCCGGGTGCCGTCGTCACGGCGACCATCGTCGACGGCACCGAGTTCGTGCGCGACCCGGCGCTGCGGGCCAAATCGTCGATGACCCAGGTGCGCACCTGGACCGTCGGGGAAGGGGCCGCGAGCTCGGCCGCCGTCGCACCCGCGATCACCGAGTCGAGCCCGACCGACCGCGCCGCGGGCGCCGATGACGTGCTCTACGTGAACACGACGCACCGGGCCGACCGTCCGTTCGCCGTGTCCTGGGCGGTCGACGGCGAGCCCGTCGCGAACCCGTACGGCAAGGCCGCCCTCGACCTCGAGACGCTCGACCTCGCGGCCGGCGCGCACGTCGTGAGCGCCCGCGTGACCGACCCCGACGATGCCGGAGCGGGCGCCGCGAGCGTCGAGTGGACCGTCGACAACGCCGGGCCGACGGTCGCCGCGACCGTCTCCGCACCGGTCTCGACCACGATCGGGGCGAACGGCGAGCCGCACTACCTCGTCAACGAGTCCTTCTCCATGAAGCTCGTCGCCACGGACGACCGCGACGGCTCGCTCGTTCCGGAGTTCCGGCTCGACGGGGACGGCTGGCACAACTACTACGGCTGGCCGACCGACCCCGAAGCGCCGTTCCTCTTCACGCCGACCGGCACCAACATCGACGACCTGATCTACGGCAATCTCGGCTCCGGCGGCATGTCGCTCTCGCCGTTCGTGGAGCGCGAGCCCGGCTACGGCACGCACCGCATCGAGTACCGGGCGACCGACGCGGCCGGCAACATCGGCCCCGTTCAGGCGTTCACCGTGACCGTCCTCGGCGGCGACGACGCCGATACGCGCCAGATCATCACCGCCCCCGTCGAGGTCGCAGGCGGGCTCAGCCTGCAGGCGCCGGACGCCGACGGCGTCGAGCTCGAGCGCATCGTGCTCTCCGGCGTCGACGCGGAGACCGTCGGGATGCTCTCGCCGTTCCGGGTGGTCGACGCGCGCGGCACCGCCGCCGGTTGGGACCTCACCGGCCAGGTGTCCGACCTGACGAGCGGCTCCGGGATGATCCTCGCCGACAACCTGGGTTGGGAGCCGGCCGCCGAGGCAGTGACCGGCTCGCTGCCGACGCCCGACGGACAGGCGCCGCAGGTCGAACCGGGCGCCCTCGAGCGACCCGGCACCGGCCTCGGCGAGCCCGCGAGCCTGTGCTCCGCACCCGCGGGCCACAGCGCCGGAGCCTTCTCGTGCGGCGGGGGCCTGACCCTCGGCGTGCCCGGTTCCACCCCGGCCGGCGTCTACGCCGGCGTCCTGACGCTCACCCTCATCTGAGGCCGACCGGGGTGCGGGGCGTCACGAGCTCCCCGCACCCCGGCCACCGATCGTGCACGACCACCGCACCGATCCCGCTCCACCGCACCGATCCCGCAGTCACCGAACCGGAGGAACCATGTCCCGACCCAACCGCGCCGCCCGCCGGCGCACGCCGAGAGCCGTCGCGGCCCTCGCCGTGCCCGCGCTGGCCGCCGGCCTGCTCTCGATCGCCGCACCGGCGATCGCCGCCCCCGAACCCGCCGTCCCGACGTTCCAGGACGGACTCTCCCAGGCGGTCTTCACGACCGACCGCAACGCCTGGATCACCCAGGAGGCGTGGGTGGAGAGCGAGGTCGACTCCGATCGCGACGGCAAGAACGACCTCGTCCATGTCGACGTCACCCGCGTGCCCGAGACGGCGAACGGCCTCGACGTGCCGGTGCTCATGGAGATGAGCCCGTACTACGCGGGCGGCACCGGCGTGCCGAACTGGAACGTCGACCACGAGCTCGGCGAGCCGCCGACGACCAAGGGCGGCTTCGCGGCGCCGAAGTACCCGACGACGAGCCCGAACATCTCGAACTCGCTCGAGACGACGTGGGTGCCGCGCGGCTATGCGGTCGTGCACGCCGAGTCCCTCGGCTCCGGCTTCTCGGAGGGCTGCCCGACCTCGGGCGGCACCAACGAGTCGCTCGGCGGCAAGGCCGTCATCGACTGGCTGAACGGCCGCGCGACGGCCTACACGAGCACCGACCGCTCGCAGACGGTCACGGCCGACTGGGCCACCGGCAGCGTCGGCATGATCGGCACGTCGTACAACGGCACGCTGCCGATCGGCGTGGCGAGCACCGGCGTCGAGGGCCTCGAGGCCATCGTCCCGGTCTCGGCGATCTCCGACTGGTACAACTACTACCGCGCGAACGGCGCGGTCCGGGCGCCGGGCGGCTACCAGGGCGAGGACCTCGACGTGCTCGCCGACTACGTGCACACGCGTCCCGATCAGGCGATCTGCCAGCCGGTCATCGACGAGCTGCGCGCCGAGCAGGACCGCGCGAGCGGCGACCGCAGCGAGTTCTGGGCGGAGCGCGACTACCTCGCGAACGCCGACCGGATCCACGCGGCGACGCTCGTGGCGCACGGTCTGAACGACTGGAACGTCATGACGAAGAACGCGTCTGACCTCTACGACGTGCTGAAGGCGAACGGCGTGCCGCACCAGATCTACCTGCACCAGGGCGGCCACGGGGGCAACCCGACCGACACGCTTCTGAACCGCTGGTTCACGCGCTACCTCTACCACGTGGAGAACGGCGTCGAGGCGCTGCCGAAGGCCTACGTCCAGCGCGAGGACCGCGTGCTGACCGAGTACGCCGAGTGGCCCGACCCGGCCGCGGCCGACGTCGCGCTCTCGTTCGGCGCGGCCTCGACGGCCAACACCGTGGGCGGCCTCGACTTCGCGGTCGACCGCTCGGGTCGCACCGAGTACCTCCTGGACGACGCGTCGAAGCGCGCGTCGACCCTCGCGACGGCCGCCCAGTCGGAGAACCGCCTCGTCTACCGCACCCGTGGGATCACGGACGCAGTGCGCCTCTCGGGCACGCCGAGCGTCTCGCTCGAGCTCGCGGTCGACCGCGACAAGGCGAACCTGACGGCGCTGCTCGTCGACTACAAGGCCAACGGCACGGCGACCATCGTGTCGCGCGGCTGGATGGACGTGCAGAACCGCAACTCGGACGCCGTCACCGACCCGATCGAGCCGGGCACCTCGTACGAGTTCGACTTCGACTTCGAGCCGAAGGACTACGTCTTCGCGGCGGGCTCCTCGCTCGGCGTCGTCGTCATGTCCTCCGACAACGAGTACACGGTCCGCCCGGCTGCGGGCACGCGGCTCACGCTCGACCCGGCGAAGTCGTCGGTGTCGCTGCCGATCGTCGGCGGTGCGGCGAAGCTCGTGTCGGTCCTCGGTTCGGCGGGTCCCGGCACGGAGTACCAGGTCATCACGACCGACATCTCCGGCGGGGCGCTGTCGATGTCGATCTCGAGCGACGAGCCCGTCGGCCTCGAGGCCGTCGCCCTCACCGGCGTCGACCAGGAGACGACCGGTTCCCTCCACGACGTCGAGGTGCGCGACTCGCGCGGCACGTCGGCCGGTTGGGACCTGACCGCCCAGGTGTCGGACTTCACGAGCGGCAGCGGCACGATCCTCGCCGAGAACCTCGGCTGGACGCCGGCGGCGTCGGTGCGCGCGGGCGAACTGCCCACGCCTCCCGGCCAGTCGAGCGTCGTCGAGCCGGGCGCCGCGGTCGCTCCCGGCGTCGGCATCGGCGACGCCGCGACGCTGTGCTCCTCCGTCCGCGGAGCGAGCGCGGGTGCGTTCACGTGCGGTGCCGGGCTCGCGCTCGGCATCCCGGGCTCGACCTTGCTCGGCACCTACTCGGGAGTGCTGACGCTCACCCTCATGTGAGCGCGATGCGCACGACGGCGCGGGTCGGGGAGTTCGCTCCCCGGCCCGCGCCGTCGTCGTGCGGGTCGTGCGGCGGGATGCCCGTGGGGCTCAGGACGCCCGTGCGGGCGGCGTGCGGATGATCACGATCGCCTCGGCGGGGCCGTCGACCGCCCGGTAGACGTGCGGGGCGTCGCTCGTCCAGGCGTGGTGCTCGCCGGTGCCGAGCTCGACCGCCGCGCCGACCGGGCCGACGGCGAGCCGTCCGGCCGTCACGACGAGGTCCTCGCGCACGTCGTCGCCGTGGCGGGGGGAGTCGTGCCCGGCGCCCGCGGGGAACTCCAGGCGGAACACCTCGACGACGGTGCCGTCGGCGCCCTGCCGCACGTCGAGCTGGATGGCGCGGCCGCCGGCCGGGTCGTCGACGACGGTGCCGCTCGTGTCGCCGACGAGCGCGGTGATGGGGGCGCCGAGGGGCTCGCAGAGCGCGTAGAGGGTGTCGATCGTGGGATTGCGGAGGCCGCGTTCGAGCTCGCTCAGGGTGCCTTTGCCGATGCCGGCGCGGCGGGCGAGTTCGGAGAGCGAGAGTGCGCGCTCCACCCGCAGCCGCCGCAGGCGGGAGCCGACCTCCGGCCCTGCGTGCATCCGTCCTGCCCTTCCACTACTGTTCCGTGAACAGAACGTTCTACGAACGGAACGATTGCGATGAGCCTACGCGACCCCGCCGAACCGGCCGATGCCGGCACGCCGCGACGAGGTGCAGACGCGCCGAGCGCGCGCTCCGGCGGCCTCGCCGCGCCCGTGACCGCCGGCGTCGTCACCGCGCTCGTGGGCTTCACGAGCTCCTCGGCGGTGGTGCTCGCGGGGCTCGCGGCGGTCGGTGCCGACCACGCCGAGGCGGCATCCGGGCTCTTGGCGCTCACCGTCGCGACGGGGCTCGCGACCCTGCTGCTGTCGTGGCGCACCCGGATGCCCGTGACCGCCGCGTGGTCGACGCCGGGCGCCGCGCTCCTCGCCGCGAGCGGCATGCCCGAGGGCGGCTGGCCCGCCGCGGTCGGCGCGTTCATCGTGACCGGCCTCCTGCTCGTGCTCACCGGCCTCTGGGGACGGCTCGCCGACCTCATCGCCCGCATCCCGACCGCCATCGCGCAGGCGATGCTCGCCGGCGTCCTGCTCCCGCTCTGCCTCGCGCCGGTCACGGCGCTCTCGCTCTCGCCCTGGGCCGTCGTGCCGGTGCTCCTCGTCTGGCTCGTGCTCAGCCGTCTCGCACCGCGTTGGGCGGTGCCCGCGGCCTTCGCCGTCGCGGTCGTGGTGATCTCGATCGACCTCGGGGTGCGCGATGCGGCGCCGTCACCGGCGGACCTCGTGCCCGGGTTCGTGCTGACGGCGCCGGTGTTCGAGCCGGCGGCGCTCATCGGGCTCGCGCTCCCGCTCTACCTCGTGACGATGGCGTCGCAGAACCTGCCGGGCGCCGCGGTGCTCGCGAGCTTCGGCTACCGCGCGCCGTGGCGCAGCGCGATGCTCGTGACCGGCACGGGCACGATCGCCGGAGCGTTCGCGGGCGGTCACGCGATCAACCTCGCCGCGATCTCCGCGGCGCTCGCCGCCGGGCCGGACGCCGACCCGGACCCGACGCGGCGCTGGCGTGCGGGCGTCTCGGCCGGGGCCGCCTACCTCGTGCTCGCGGTCGCCTCCGCGGCGGTCACGGCGCTCGCCGTGCTCGCGCCCGCCGGGCTCATGGCCGCCGTCGCCGGGCTCGCCCTATTGCCCACCCTCGCCGGGGCGATCGGCACCGCGATGCAGGATGCAGCGGGCCGGCTCCCGGCCGTCGTCGCCTTCGTCGTCGCGGCGTCGGGCGCCGCGGTCGCGGGGATCGGCGCCGCGTTCTGGGCCCTCGTCGCGGGGCTCGTCGTGCACGCGGTGCTCCGGATCGGCCGTCGCCCGGCGTGAGCCGGTCGGCCCCGCGTCAGCGCAGTCGCGCGAGCAGTTCGGAGAACATCGCGAGCTCCTCGGGCGACCAGTGCCGGAGGCGTTCGCCGAGCGAGGCCTCGTAGCGCTCGCGCGCCGCACGCACGCGCTCGACCGCGAGCGGCGTCGCCGAGAGGATGCGAGCACGCCGGTCGGTCGGGTCGGGTCGCGATTCGACGAGGTCGAGCGACTCGAGCTGGCGGAGCTGCCGGCTCACGGCGGACTTGTCGGTGCGGAGCCGGTCGACGAGCTCGCCCGCGGTCGTCGCCTTGCCCGTCTCGATGTTGGTGAGCACCTGGTAGCCGAATGGCGCCAGATCGGGGTGCACGCTCGCGGCCGCGTCGCGCCAGCCGACGCGCACGCTCGCGAAGAGCGCGCCGAGGTCCTGGATGACGGTCGCGACGGCGGCGTCGACGTCGAGTCGGGCGTCGTCGGTCATGCCCGTCAGTGTACGACGACGGCCCGCCCGCGCCAGGGCGCGGACGGGCCGTCGGGAGTGCGGATCAGACCTCGGCGAGGCAGCCGAGCACGCGGGCGCACGTGACGAGCTCGTCGGGCGAGAACTCCTCGAGCGCCGAGCGCAGCCGCTCGTGGTGGAGGTCGCGGACCCGTCGCACCGACTCGACCCCGGCCGGGGTCGCGCTGAGCCGGCGGATGCGACCGTCGTGCTCGTCGATGCGGGACTCCGCCAGGCCGAACTCCTCGAGCCGGCCGACCTGGCGGCTCACGACCGACTTGTCCATCTCGAACAGCTCGGCGAGGAGGTGGGCGGTCGAGCCGCCCGTACGGACGAGGTGCGCGAGCAGCTTGTAGCCCGCGGGCTGCAGCTCGGGGTGCACCTGCGCCGCCGCCTCGCGCCAGAGCAGCTTCGCGCGCCCGAAGAGCACGTTCACGCTCGACTCGACCGCGTCGATCGCGTCCGCCGTCGCGGCCTGCATGTCAGCGCGTCCGCTCCGAGTCGTCCTCGGCGTCCGCGCGTTCGAGCACTGCCACCGAGCCGGTGGCCGTCGTCGGCTGCTCGCCCGAGGCGGGACGCAGCGCGGTGATCGAACCCGTCGCCGCGGCGCCGATCTCGGCCTCGGCGACCTCGATGACCGATTCCTCCGCCTGCTCGCGGAGCTCGTCGCCCGCCGACTTCGTCGAGAGCTTCTTGTTCGGCAGGAACGCGATGGCGATGAGGCCGAGCACGGCGAGCGGGATCGCGATGAGGAACACGTCGGCGATGCCGTGGCCGTACGCACCCTCGACGATCGCGCGGATCGTGTCGGGCAGCGACGAGACCGCCGGCACGTTGCCGCTCGCGAGGTGCTGCAGCGCATCGACCTCGCCCTGCGACGTCGGCTGGAACGTCGAGAGGTCGCCCTTCAGGTAGTCGGCGACCTGGGTGGCGAGCACCGAGCCCATGATGGTCACGCCGATCGTGCCGGCGATGGTGCGGAAGAAGTTCACGTTCGACGACGCGGCGCCCAGCTGGGTGGCGGGGGTGTCGTTCTGCACGATGAGGGTGAGGTTCTGCATCGTCATGCCGAGGCCCATGCCGAGCACGACCATGAAGACCGCGACGAGCCAGAACTCCGTGTCGTAGCGGATCGTCGACATGAGGCTCACGCCCGCGATGATGAGGACCGCGCCCGTGACCATCCAGCCCTTCCACTTGCCGAAACGGCTGACGAGCTGGCCGATGATGATCGACGCGCCCATCTGGCCGACGATCATCGGGATCGTCATGAGGCCCGACTCGGTCGGGGTCGCGCCGCGCGCGAGCTGGAAGTACTGGGCGAGGAACACCGAGGTGGCGAACATCGCGACGCCGACGCCGATCGAGGCGACGACCGAGAGGGTGAACGTGCGGTTCTTGAAGAGCGTCATCGGCACGATGGGCTCCTTGACGAAGAACTCGACGATCACGAAGGCGACGATCGCGACGCCGGAGGTGACGGCGAGCGCCCAGCTCGTGGTGGAGTCCCACTCGAACTGGCTGCCGCCCATCGACACCCAGATGAGCAGGAGCGAGACGCCGACGGCCATCAGCGCGATGCCGAAGTAGTCGATCGAGACCTTCGTGCCGCGCTGCGGCTTCGGCAGGTGCAGGGTGAACTGCAGCAGGATCAGGGCGACGATCGCGATCGGCACGCCGACGAAGAAGTTGGAGCGCCAGCCCCAGGCGTCGGTGAGGACGCCGCCGAGGAGCGGGCCGCCGATGGTGCCGAGCGCCATGATGCCGCCGACGACGCCCATGTACTTGCCGCGTTCGCGCGGCGAGATGATGAGCGCGACCGCGATCATGACGAGCGACATGAGGCCGCCGACGCCGAGGCCCTGGATGACGCGCACCGCGATGAGCATGTTGGTGTCGGTCGAGAAGCCGGCGATGACGGTGCCGACCGTGAAGAGGACGAGCGCGAGCTGGATGAGGATCTTGCGGTCGACGAGGTCGGCGAGCTTGCCCCAGATCGGCGTGGAGACGGCGGTCGCCAGCAGGCTCGCGGTGATGACCCAGGTGTACTGGGACTGCGTGCCGCCGAGGTCGGCGATGATGACGGGCATCGACGTCGACACGATGGTGCCGGAGATGACGGCGACGAACATCGCGACGACGAGGCCGGAGATGGCGGTGAAGACCTCCCGCGCCGAGCGCGTGGGCGCGGCGGCGGAGGCGGTGGGTGCTGGTGCGGTCAAGGCGTGTTCCCTACGGAGATAGTTGATCTTCGTCAATGATAAGTATTTGTTGCGATTTGTCAACTATGGACGCCGGTCAACTATTCCTGGCAGCATCCTGGGAACGATTTGGCCGACCGGGGGCCGTCCGCTATCGTGGTCTGAGCCGAAGACCGCTGGTCGTCGCGTCTTCCTTCGGGAAGGCCGATCGAAGTCTCGTGAGAACGAGGGCCCGCGCAGGTGTGAAGACCACTTCCCGGAAGCATCCGGGTGAAGCTCCGAGCGCTTGCGCCGGAGCTTTTTCGTTTTTCACCGCGAGTTCGCGTGGTCCAGGCCGTGCATCGCCGCCGCGATGCACGTTGAGTACACAAGGAGTGGCCATGGCGAACAAGGAAGCCTCGGTTGCCGAACTCACGAACCTGTTCGAGAGCTCGAGCGCCGTTCTGCTGACCGAATACCGCGGCCTGACGGTTGCCCAGCTGAAGACGCTGCGCAACAACATCCGTCAGGACGCGAACTACGCCGTGGTGAAGAACACGCTGACCAAGATCGCCGCGAACAACGCGGGGATCACGACGCTGGACGAGGACCTCAAGGGCCCGTCCGCCGTCGCCTTCGTGCACGGCGACTTCGTCGCCACCGCCAAGGCCGTTCGTGACTTCGCCAAGGCGAACCCCCTTCTCGTGATCAAGGGCGGCGTCTTCGAGGGCAAGTCCCTCAGCGCTGACGAGATCAACATGTACGCCTCGCTCGAGAGCCGTGAGGTTCTGCTGGCGAAGGCTGCGGGAATGATGAAGGCGACGATGGGCAAGGCTGCCGCCACCATCGACGCGCTTCGCGAAAAGCTGGAGACCGCCGAGGCCGCGTAAGCGCCCGGAGATCTCGTTACACAACCCCCATTTAGCTAGGAGATACATCATGGCGAAGCTCACCACCGAAGAGCTGCTCGAGCAGTTCGCTGGTCTCACGCTTGTCGAGCTCAGCGAGTTCGTGAAGGCGTTCGAGGAGAAGTTCGACGTCACCGCTGCCGCCCCCGTCGCCGTCGCCGGCGCCGGCGGTGCCGGTGCTGCCGAAGAGGTCGAGGAGAAGGACTCCTTCGACGTCGTCCTCGAGGCTGCCGGCGACAAGAAGATCCAGGTCATCAAGGTCGTCCGCGAGCTCACCTCGCTCGGCCTCGGCGAGGCCAAGGCCGTCGTCGACGGTGCTCCCAAGGCCGTCCTCGAGGGCGCCAACAAGGAGACCGCCGACAAGGCGAAGGAGGCCCTCGAGGCCGCCG
The DNA here is from genome assembly GCF_009789225.1 of Agromyces seonyuensis. Lineage (GTDB taxonomy): Bacteria > Actinomycetota > Actinomycetes > Actinomycetales > Microbacteriaceae > Agromyces > Agromyces seonyuensis. Next base: position 21,945 of record NZ_WSTA01000009.1, read on the forward strand.
GCGCCACCGTCACCCTCAAGTAATCCCGCGCTCCGCCAGACGGAGCACGCGGGTTGAGGGCGCGGACGCGCTCCAGCAACGCACGGAAGGGCGTCGCATCCGTCGGATGCGACGCCCTTTCCGCATTGTCCCGTTGGTCGAGTCGCGACGAAGGAGCGTATCGAGACCCCGCGAGTCGACCTGCGGGGTCTCGATACGCTTCGATACTCGACCGACGGCGGATTATTCGACCGACGCGGCGACGGACGCCGGGACCGCCCAGGGGGCGCCAAGCTCGGCGAAGGTGCGGCCCTCGGCGAGGACGCGGTCGCTCCAGCGCTCGACATCGGCGACGACGCGGTGGACGCCCTCGGGGCTCTCGCGGCGCTCGACGAACCCGTCCGGGATGCGATGGGGCGCCTCCGACGTGCGGACCGCCTCGAGCACCCGCATGAACCCGCCGGTCGCCGCCGCCGGTGCGACGAGCGAGGCGCCCGTGCCGAGGTGATCGAGCAGGTTCTCGAGCAGGCCGACGCGGGGATGGGCGCTCGTGTGCGGCAGGGCGCCGTCGTCGGCGAAGACCTGCACGACGTCGAGGGTGTACCAGAGGACGATCCGGCCGCGCGTCCCGGTCACGACGACGCACGGCTCGCTCCGACGCGGCGCCGTCAGGCTCAACGCACCGGCGAGCGGGGCCCGGTCCTGGAGTTCGACGACGAACGAGGACGTGTCGTCGGCCTCGATGTCGTTCGCCCGGTGGAGGTCGAGCCGCACCCGGCCGACGTCGTCGGAGCGGTCGGCCCCGGCCACCGCGAGCGCCGTCGCGACGGCGTGGGCGAGCGGGTTGGTGACCGCGCCGTCCGCGACGGGTCGGCCGCCGAGCGTCCGGTGCCCCGCCCACGGCGCGCGCGTCCAATAGGCCTCGGTGCGCAGCCACGTGCCGAGCGCGCCGTAGCGCACGACCTCGCCGATCGCGCCCTCGGCGACGAGCCGGCGCACCTCGGCGATCCCCGCCGAGCCGAGGCTCTGGAATCCCAACTGCACGGCCCGGCCCGTCGTCGCGCTCGCCGCGACGAGCTGTTCGAAGTCGGCGAACGTCGGCGTGGGCGGCTTCTCGAGCAGGACGTGGGAGCCGGCCTCCATCGCGGCGAGGCCGAGCGGGAGGTGCGTGTGGATGGGGGTGCACAGGACCACGACGTCGAGGTCGGCAGCGTCGATCATCGCCGCGGCGTCGTCGAAGACGGCCGTCGACACCGGCAGGACCGGTTCCCCGGGCCCTGACGCGGGCGGCCGCGGGTCGGCGACGGCTGCGAGCTCGGCCCGCCCCGCCGCGACCAGCCCGAGCGCCGTGCGCACATGGCTCGCGCCGTGGCCGTGGATGCCCGCGATGCCGACTCGGGGGAGACCGGCGGTCATCGGACGGCGCCCTGCGCGGCCGGAGTCTCCGTCGGTTCCGGCGGTTCGGGCAGCACCGGCAGGGAGGCCACCGGGATCGAGACCGGGCGGATGCGACGGCCGGACGCGAAGCGCAGGGCCAGTGCCGCGAGCTCGTCGGGATCGACCACCGCGCGATCGAGCAGGAGCGCGTCGAGGCCGAGCTCGACCGAGTCGCCCTCCGCGACGTGGAACGGCTCGTCCCAGGCGAGGGCCGGGCCGACCCCGAGGTACTCCGCGACCCGCGCGAACCACGGCCGCGGCCGCGGCCCGACCGGCTGCATGAGCAGCACCGTGGTCGCACGCGACGCATCCGTCACCGCGAGCCAGGGCGATCGCGAACCGTGGGCATTGTCCTCGCCCGCTCCGTCGGCCGTGACGACCGTCGCAGCCCAGTCGGGGAAGCGCCAGAACACGCCGCCGTAGCCCGCTCCGACGCGGCCCTTCGTCGCAGGCGAGCCGAACTCGAGCGCCCCGAAGTTGGCGGTGAGGAGACTGCGCCAGCCGAGCATCCAGGCTTCGTCGGCGCCGACCCGCACGACCTCGCCGGTCGTCTCGCGGTGCTCGCCGAGCTGCGCGGCGCCGTGCTCGTCGAGCCACGTCAGCCGCTCGCGGAGCAATCCGCCCTCGACCTCGACGCCGTCGCGCCGCTGCCGGCCGTGGTTCGCCAGCATTACCGAGCCCGTGCCGCGCACGTACGTGCGCCCGCCCCAGTGGCTCGTGCCGTTGACGTCGGGCAGGGCCACGCCGAGCCCGAGATGGTGCAGGTGGTCGGCGGGCAGGGTGTCGGTCGTGACCGTGCCGGCCAGGGTCGTGACGGGATGCAGGTACGGGCGCGGCGAGAGCACGGCGTCGACGTCGTCGCCGGACTCGATGCGGGCGACCACGCGGCCGCCGAGCCGCAACTGCGGGCGGCCCGGTGCCAGCCAGCCCGACGATTCGGGCGCCGGACCGGTGCTCGCGCGCACCTCGAGGATGCCGCGGAAGGAGAGCGGATGCGTCGCCGGAGTGCCGGCCATCGCATCCCGGAGCCGGCGCCAGGCCTGCGCACCGAGCTCGTCCCGCGGCACCGAGACCGTCGTCAGCGGCGGTGCCGCGAACCGGGCGAGGGGGACGTCGTCGATGCCGCCGACCGAGAGGTCGCCCGGGACGTCGACGCCGAGCTCGCGCAGCCGGGCGAGCAGGCCGAGGGCGAGCAGGTCGTTGAAGCAGACGACGCCCGTGGCGCCGGAGGCGAGCACCGCCTCCGCGGCGGCGAAGCCGTCCTCGACGCGGGAACCCCCGGGCAGCTCGACGAGATCGAGCTCGGGGCGCATCGCGCCGAGCGCGGCGAGCCCGCGGCGGCGCAGCTTGTCGGCGAACGACTGCGCCGGCCCTGCGAGGTAGGCCAGTCGCGTGTGGCCGAGATCGAGGAGGTGCTCGGCGATGAGCCGTGCGGCGTGCTCGTAGTCCACGGAGAGCTCCGCGGCCGGGTCGCGATCGACGCGGCGGTTCACGACGACGGCCGGGCCGCAGCGCGCGATGAGCTCGTCGAGGCGGTCGGCGCTCATGCGCGGCGACACGAGCACGAGGGCGTCGCAGCGGGAGCGGGCTTCGCGGGCGATCTCCGCCTCGTGCTCCACCCGCTCGCCCGTGTCGGCGATGAGCAGGCGGTAGCCGTCGCGGTCGGCCTCGCGGCTGAGGCCGGCGAGGACGCCCTGGAACATGGGGTTCGCGAGGTCGGGAACGACGAGCGCGATGGTGTTGCTGCGGCCTCGCACGAGATTGCGGGCCGTCTGGCTGGGGGAGTAGTCGAGTTTCTCGATCGCGTCGAGGACCTTCGCCGAGATCGCGGGATCGACCTTCTGGTTGCGGTTCAGCACGCGCGAGACGGATGCCTGCGAGACGCCGGCGTACTCGGCGACCTGGGCGATCGTGACCTGCCGGTGCGGCGGGTTCGGCACGAGGGACCTCCGTCGAGGGATCGGGTTGGGCGGGGGCTGGATGGGCGAAGATTGTGGGGACCGCCGGCCGAGGAGCGGAACGGGCTCCTCGGCCGGCGGCGTTTCGCTGCCGGGTGTCGGTCGGGGACCGACGGTGTCGATGGAGCGGAACGGGCTCCTCGGCCGGCGGCGTTCAGTGCCGGTCGGCTCAGACCGCGGCGTCGTCCAGCGCCGTCTGGAGCTCCTCGAGGAAGCTCGCGGCGGCCTCGTCCGGCGTCATCTCGCCGAACAGCACGGCAGTGGTGTGCTGGTCGATGATCGTCTCGATCACGCCGCCGCCCGGGGGCGTGGCGGGCGGGGCGTCGCCGACCGAGAGGCTGTCGAGGAACTCGACGACCGTCTGGTTCACCTCGTCGAGCTTCGGCGTGATGTACTCGCGGATCTTCTCGTTGGCGGGAACGCCGCGCTCGGCGAGGAGCAGGTCGGCCGCATCCTCGCTGTTGGCGAGGTAGTCGAGGAACGTCGCGACCTCGGCCGGGTGCTCGGTCTTCGCGGAGGAGGACCAGAACATGGACGGCTTGTAGTACGCGGAGTCGTCGGTCGTGCCGGGCACGCGCAGGGCGACGAGGTCCTGGCCGCTCGCGTCGCGGAGCGCCTGCACCTGGTTCGACCACCACGGGCCGAAGGCCGACGCGTTGGTCGCGGTGAAGGACTCGGCGAGACCGCCGGACTCGCGCTCGACCGTCGCGGCCGGGTCGGGCGTGGCGCCGCCCTCGGTGGCCTCGAGGAGGAACTCCCACCAGCCGGCGAGGTCCTCTTCGGTCGCGGCGATGCCGCCGTCGGTCGTGTACAGCGCGCTGCCGTTCTGGCGGAGCCAGTTGTTCAGGCCGCCGTCCTCGAAGCCCCACGACTGGGTGCCGATGGTCGCGCCGCCGCTCGCGGAGGCGACCTCCTCGGAGACGTCCACGAAGTCGTCCCACGTCCACGACTCGTCGTCGGGCAGGTCGATGCCGTACTGGTCGAGGATCGTCTGGTTGGCGATGATCGTGTACGAGTTCACGCCGACGGGGATGCCGTACTGCGTGCCGTCGAGGGCGCCGGTGCCGAGGGTGGCGGCCGGGAAGTCCTCGGTCGAGAGGATCGACGAGTAGGCGCCGAGGTCGGCGAGCACGCCGTTGGCGGCATAGGTCGAGAGCTGCTTCTCGTCCATCTGGATGATGTCGGGGATCTCGCCGGCGGCGACCGAGGTGTTGAGCTTGTCCCAGTAGCCGGCCCAGTCGGTGTACTGCGGCTCGATGGTGATGTTCGGGTGCTCGTCCTCGAAGGCCGCGATGATCTCCTCGGTCGCGGCGTGGCGGGTGTCATTGCCCCACCAGGTGAACGAGAGGGTCACGGGCTCGTCGGAGAGCTCGAGCTGCTCCGCCTCGGGAGCGGCCGCGGGGGAGCCGGCGCAGGACGTGAGCGCGAGCATCGTCGCTGCGCTCAGACCGACGAGGACGCCGACACGGCGTCGTGTGTTGCCTCGCATGGTGCATTCCTTCCTAGTGCTGTTGGGTGGTGCAGTGGTGGCGACGCGTCCGGGGCCGGCGCGTCACTTGATCCCCGTCGTGGCGATGCCCTTGATGAGGTACTTCTGCCCGAAGAGGAAGATGAGGAAGATCGGGAGGAGGGCGACGACGCTCATGGCGAACAGCTGCCCGAAATCGGTGGAGCTCTGCGAGTCCTGGAAGGCGTTGAGCGCCAGCGGCACGGTGTAGAGGCTGGGCTTCGTCAGGAAGATGAGCTGGCTGAAGAAGTCGTTCCAGGTCCAGATGAAGGTGAAGATCGTCGTCGTGGCGAGGGCCGGGACCATGAGCGGCAGGATGATCTGCGCGAAGATCCGGGGGTGGCCGGCGCCGTCGATGCGCGCCGCCTCGTCGAGCTCGCGCGGGATTCCGCGGATGAACTGCACCATCAGGAAGATGAAGAAGGCGTCGGTCGCCAGCAGCTTCGGCACGATGAGCGGCAGGAACGTGTTCACCCAGCCGAGCTGGCTGAACAGGATGTACTGCGGCACGATCACGACGTGGATCGGCAGCATGATCGTGACGAGCATGATGGCGAACCACCACTTCTTGCCGGCGAACTCGAGCCGGGCGAACGCGTAGGCCGCGAGCGAGCACGAGACGAGGTTGCCGATGATCGAGCCGATGACGACGATCGCCGAGTTCAGCAGGTAGACGTTGAACGGGTAGCTCAACGCGTTCCAGCCGTCGGTGTAGTTCGACACCTCGAAGCTGTCCAGGATGATGCCGGGCTCGCGGAAGATCAGCTCGTTGGGCCGCAGGGAGCTCACGACCATCCAGATCACCGGGTAGAGCATGAGCGCGGCGGCCGCGATGAGCAGCACGTGGCGCAGGATGCTCGTGAAGGGCTTGCGCATCGCCGCGCGGCGGCGCCGGCGATCGCGGATGTCCTCGATCGGTTCGCCCGTCACCACCCACTCGGTGACGGGTGCGGGCTCGGTGGGAAGGTCAGTCCTGGTCATCGTAGAAAACCCAATACTTCGAGGCCCAGAAGTTCAGGGCGGTGAATGCGCCGATGATCACGAGGAGCAGCCAGGCCATCGCCGAGGCGTAGCCCATGTCGAGGCTCGTGAAGCCGCGCTGGTACAGGTAGAGCGTGTAGAAGAGCGTCGAGTCGACCGGTCCGCCGGTGCCGCCGGAGACGACGAAGGCCTGCGTGAACGACTGGAAGGCGCCGATGATCTGGAGGATCAGGTTGAAGAAGATGATCGGCGTCAGCATCGGCATCGTGATGCGCCAGAACTGCTGCCAGCGGCTCGCGCCGTCGACCGAGGCCGCCTCGTAGTACATCGTCGGGATCTGACGGAGGCCGGCGAGGAAGATCACCATCGGGGAGCCGAAGGTCCAGACGTTCAGGATCATGAGGGTGCCGAGCGCGGTGTCGGGGCTCGAGATCCAGCCCTGGCCCTCGATGCCGAACCAGGCGAGCACCTGGTTGACGAGCCCGTCGTAGCCGAAGAGCTGGCGCCAGAGCACGGCGATGGCGACGCTCGCGCCGAGCAGCGAGGGCAGGTAGAACACCGAGCGGTAGATCGCGAGGCCGCGAAGGCCCCGGTCGAGGACGACCGCGAGCAGGAGTGCGAGTGCGAGCTGCAGCGGCACCGAGATGAAGACGTACTGGAACGTCACGAGGAGGGAGTGGTGCAGCCGCTCGTCCTCGATCATCCGCTCGATGTTCGTGAGGCCGGTGAACTTCGGCGGGCTGAGGAGGTTGTACTTCGTGAACGAGAGGTACAGGGACGAGATCATCGGGCCGATGGTGATGACCGCGAGCCCGAGGAACCACGGCAGGAGGAAGAGGTACGCGGCCTTGTTCTGCCGTCGCCCCTTGGGAGCGCTCCCGCCTTTGAGGGTTCGCAGTTCGCCGAGAGCACTCATGCGAGCCTCCTCGGGCGGCCGCTGCGGGCCGGTCGGTTGAAGGTCGTGTCGGGCACGCGGACTCCAGTCATCGTCGTTGATCACTTTCCGAGAAAGCGCTATCTCGGATGCTGGGGACGTTTCTACCCGAGTCCCCCGGGGTCTGGCAAGCCCTTTCCCGAATTCATTCCGAGAATTCCGTCGGGATCCGTGAAAGGGGTTTCTCGGGATGCATGCGGCGTCGCCGTGCGCGGCGCGTCATCGAGGCGGCTCGGGCGCGGTGGCCGGCCGTCGTCGGCCCGACTGTTCGCGTTCCCGAACCGTATCGCCAATCTATATAGATTGGCTATATGATGTCGGGATGGACGATCAGAAGCCGACGGACGCGAACGGCGCCCGCATCCTGCACCCGGATCGCGATCTCGCCACCGTCATCGGCGACCTCGTCGCGGTCTCCAGCCGCCTCGCGCGCCTGGCCGCGAGCGAGACCGGCAACGCCGAATCCCCCGCGGTCTGGCGCACGCTCGCCGTGCTGCGCGACCTCGGCCCGCTGCGTCTCGGCGAGCTCGCGCGTGCGAGCCGCGTGGCCCAGCCGACCATGACCAAGCTCGTGCACGCGCTCGACGAGCGCGGTTGGGTGCGCCGGCTCGTCGACGCGGCCGACGGCCGCGCGTGGAAGATCTCGCTCGACCCGTCCGGCCTCGCCGCGCTCGACGCGTGGCGCGCCGAGCTCGGCGAGGCCCTCGCCCCCTGGTTCGCCGGCCTCTCGCCCGACGACGTCGACACCCTCATCGACGCCTCGCGCATCGTGCACGAGCGCCTCGACCTCCAGCCCGCCCGCGGAGCCGTCCGGCCCGGGGGCGTCGCGTGAGCGCCGCCACGTCGAGCCTCCCCGTACTCGAGACCGCACCGGGCGCACCGGCGGCCACGACCGCGCCGGCGAAACCGAGCATCCTGCACCAGCCGAAGGCGGTCTGGGCCGTCGCGTTCGCCGCCGTCGTGTCGTTCATGGGCATCGGGCTCGTCGACCCGATCCTGCCCGCGATCGCCCGCGACCTCGAGGCGAGCCCCGCGCAGACGCAGCTGCTCTTCACGAGCTACCTGGCCGTGACCGGCCTCGCGATGTTCTTCACCAGTTGGGTGTCGACCCGCATCGGGGCGAAGCGCACGCTGCTCATCGGCCTCGCCGTCATCGTGGTCTTCGCCGCGCTCGCCGGGTTCTCGGGCAGCGTCGACGGCGTCATCGGCTTCCGCGCCGGCTGGGGCCTCGGCAACGCCCTCTTCATCTCCACGGCGCTCGCGACCATCGTGGGTGCGGCCTCCGGCGGCGCGGCGCAGGCGATCATCCTCTACGAGGCGGCGCTCGGCCTCGGCATCGCGATCGGGCCGCTGCTCGGCGGTGCGCTCGGCTCCCTGTCGTGGCGCGCGCCGTTCTTCGGCACCGCGGTGCTCATGGCGGTGGGCTTCATCGCGATCATGACGATGCTGCGCACCGACGCCGCGCGGCCCGCGCCGACCCGCCTCTCGGCGCCGTTCCGCGCGCTCGCGAAGCCGGGCCTCGGCGTCATGGCGACCGCGGCGTTCTGCTACAACATCGGCTTCTTCGTGCTGCTGGCCTACACACCGTTCGCGCTCGAGGCGATCGGCATGGGCTCGGCGGTCTCGCTCGGCCTGATCTTCTTCGGCTGGGGGCTCGCGGTCGCGGTCACGTCCGTCTGGGCCGCCCCGTGGCTCACGGCGCGCCTGCGCCGCACCGTCGTGCTGCGCATCGTGCTCCCGCTGCTCGCGCTCGACCTCGTCGCCGCGGCGCTCCTGGTGCACTCCCTCGTCGGGCTCATCGTCTGCGTCATCGTCGGCGGGCTCTTCCTCGGCGTCCTCAACACGGTGCTCACGGAGTGCTCGATGGAGGCCGCCGACGTGCCGCGCCCCGTGGCATCCTCGGCCTATTCGGGCGTGCGCTTCCTCGGCGGCGCCATCGCCCCGCCCGTGGCGACGCTCATCGCCGGCGCCTTCGGCGGCGAGTGGGCCTTCGTGTTCGGCGCAGCCGCCGTGCTCGCCGCGACGCTCGTCATCGTGCTCGGCCGACGCGCCCTCGTGAGGGCCGACGCCGGGGAGGAGCACGCCCCCGAGGTCGCGCAGGCGATCGCGTTCGGCGACGCCGCCTGAACCACCGCCGCGCGCCCGCATCCGATCGCCGGATGCGGGCGTGCGGCGCGTCCGGACGCCGTGAGAGCGCGTTCACCCGTGGCCCGATCGTGACCCGGCGGTCCTTGCCCCCCGGCATAGCCCGGGCATAGCGTGGAGCGCGGAACGGTTCGGGGGGACTGCGATCCACCTATGAACTCGATGAAGAGGGAGAGAGGTTATGCGCACATTCCAGCGACGCGGCGCTTGGGCAGCCGTGGCGGGAGCCGCGGTCATCGGCCTGGCGCTCACTGGCTGCACGGGCGATGCGGCGGAACAGGACGCCGCCGACGTCGACTGCGGCGACTACGAGGACTACGGCACGTTCGACGGCGCCGAAGTCACCATCTCCGGCACGATCCTGGACCTCGAGGCCGACCGCCTGGTCGAGTCGTGGTCCGACTTCCAGACCTGCACGGGGATCTCGATCGAATACCAGGGCTCGAGCGAGTTCGAGGCGCAGATCGCCGTGCTCGCCGAGGGCGGCAACGCGCCCGACATCGGCATCGTGCCGCAGCCGGGCCTGTTGAACCGACTCGTCGCGGGCGGCTGGGCGATCCCGGCATCCGAACCCGTCGTCGCGAACATCGACGAGTTCTGGGATCCCATCTGGAAGGAGTACGCGACCGTCGACGGCACGACGTACGCCGCTCCGCTGATGGCGAGCATCAAGGGCTACGTCTGGTACTCGCCGACGGAGTTCGAGGAGGCGGGCTACGAGATCCCGACGACCCTCGACGAGCTGAGCGACCTGTCCGCGACGATCGCCGCCGACAGCGGCCACAAGCCGTGGTGCGTCGGACTCGAATCCGGTGAGGCGACGGGCTGGCCCGGCACCGACTGGATCGAGGACTACATGCTCCGTCTCCACGGTCCCGAGGTCTACGACCAGTGGGTAACGCACGAGATCCCGTTCAACGACCCGATGGTCGCCGAGGCGTTCGACGCCGTCGGCGAGTACCTCAAGAACGAGGACATGGTCAACGGCGGCATCGGCGACGTCTCCACGCAGATCAGCGAGGCCTTCCAGACGGCCGGCCTGCCGATCCTCGACGGCGAATGCTCGCTGCACCACCAGGCCTCGTTCTACGAGACCTTCTGGAACCCGGACGGCGGCGACGAGAACACGGTGGCGTCCGACGGTTCGGTGTTCGGCTTCCTGCTCCCGCCGGTCGACGCCGACAGCGGCATGGCCGTCACGGGCGGCGGCGAGTTCCCGGTCGCGTTCCGCGACGCCGAGGAGGTCGAGGCGGTGCGCGCGTACCTCTCGAGCGACACCTGGGCGAACAACCGCGTCAGCCTCGGCGGCGTGATCAGCGCCAACAAGGGCGTCGACCCGGAGAACGCGTCGAGCGAGCTGCTCGTCCAGTCCATCGAGATCCTCCAGGATCCCGAGACGACGTTCCGCTTCGACGGTTCCGACCTGATGCCGGGCGCCGTCGGCGCCGACTCCTTCTGGAAGGGCATCGTCTCCTGGGTCGGCGGCGAGGACACGCAGACCGTCCTCGACACCATCGAGGCGACCTGGCCCAGCAGCTGAACATCGGGGCGCCTCTGGCACTGATCGCATCGGCAGAGGCATGATCGAGGGGCGGGGCGCGAGCTCCGCCCCTCGGCAACCCCCAGTCTCGACGACGAACCGGGAGGCACGATGACGACGAACGACCTGCTCGGGAAGATCCTGCTGCTCTTCATCGGCCTCGCGGTGTTCGCCGCCGTGGTCGGGCTGCTGATCTTCTTCATCGACAAGGCGCCCAAGCGCGGCCGCGACTACTGGCAGCTGGCCGGGTTCCTGCTGCCGGCCCTCATCCTGATCGCGATCGGCCTGGTCTACCCCGCGATCCGCACGTTCATCCTGTCGTTCCAGACGAACGACGGCGCGTTCACCTTCGACAACTTCGTGTGGGCGTTCACGCAGCCGGCCGCGATCCGCACGCTGATCAACACCCTCGTGTGGGTGCTGCTCGTGCCGACGCTCGCGACGGCGATCGGCCTCGCCTACGCGGTCTTCATCGACCGCTCCCGCGGGGAGAAGTACTACAAGTCGTTGCTGTTCATGCCGATGGCGATCTCGTTCGTCGGCGCGGGCATCATCTGGCGCTTCGTCTACGAGTACCGCTCGCCGGGGCGCGACCAGATCGGCCTCCTCAACGCGATCGTCGTGGCGTTCGGCGGCGAGCCCGTGCAGTGGCTCCAGTCCGACCCGATCAACACGATCCTGCTCATCGTCGTGATGATCTGGATCCAGACCGGTTTCGCGATGGTCGTGCTGAGCGCCGCCATCAAGGGCATCCCGACCGAGCAGCTCGAGGCCGCAGAGCTCGACGGCACGAGCGCCTGGCAGCGTTTCACGAACGTCACGCTCCCCGGCATCCGGCCCTCGCTCGTGGTGGTGCTCACGACGATCTCGATCGCGACGCTGAAGGTCTTCGACATCGTCCGCACGATGACCGGCGGAAACTTCAACACGAGCGTCGTCGCCAACGAGATGTACACCCAGGCGTTCCGGGCGAGCGAGGTGGGGCGCGGTTCGGCGCTCGCCATCATCCTGCTCATCTTCGTGCTGCCGATCGTCGTCTACAACGTCAGAGTGCTGCGCCGGCAGAGGGAGATCCGATGAGCATCGCACCCGCGGACCTGCCCGCACCGAAGGAGGTCGGCGGCGACGACGTCGTCACGGCCATGACGCTCGGCGAGACGAAGACCGGTCGGGTCAAGAAGCGCCTGACGTCGCGCACCGCGACGATCGCCTCGCTCATCATCGCCGTCCTCTGGACGATCCCGACGTTCGGCCTGTTCATCTCGTCGTTCCGGCCGGCGGAGCTCATTCGCGAGACCGGGTGGTGGACGGTCTTCTCGAACTGGGGTTGGACGCTCGACAACTACAACGAGGTGCTCTTCTCGGCGTCGCAGTCGTCGCCGCAGCTGGGCTCCTACATCGTCAACTCGATCGCGATCTCGATCCTCGGCGTGCTCATCCCGCTCGTCTTCGCGTCGATGGCGGCGTACGCCTTCGCGTGGATCAAGTTCAAGTGGTCGAACGCGCTGTTCATCTTCATCTTCGCGCTCCAGATCGTGCCGATCCAGGTGGCCCTCGTGCCGCTGCTGCAGTTCTTCAGCACGTTCCTGCGGCCCTCGATGGAGTGGCTGCACGACGTCATCCCGATCATCCCGACGCAGAACTACGTGCCGCTGTGGATCGCCCACACGATGTTCGGCCTGCCGCTCGCGATCTTCCTGCTGCACAACTTCATCGCGGACATCCCGGCGGACGTCATCGAGGCGGCCCGCGTCGACGGCGCGACCCACGGCCAGATCTTCTTCCGCATCGTGCTCCCGCTCGCCGTGCCGGCGATCGCGTCGTTCGCGATCTTCCAGTTCCTGTGGGTCTGGAACGACCTGCTCGTCGCGCTGATCTTCTCGGGCGGCACGCAGGACGCCGCGCCGCTCACCCAACGATTGGCGGAGATGGTCGGGTCGAGAGGTCAGGACTGGCAACGCCTGACGGCGGGCGCGTTCGTGTCGCTCGTCATCCCGCTCATCGTGTTCTTCAGTCTGCAGCGGTACTTCGTACGAGGGCTGCTCGCCGGATCTACGAAGGGGTAGCCGGCGGGTCAGGGGGAGGCACTACCGAGGCGGGAAGGCCGGGCGTGGGGGCGCCCGGCCTTCTCTCCTCCGAGTGTGCGGGGGAGCGCGGCGGATTCCACCGAGCGCGGGACGAGCGGATTCGTTGCGCGCCGGACCCGGGACGACCGGCTCCCGCACCGGCTCGACACGCCGTTCGCGCTCGGCGGATCGGGACATCCGGCCTGCTGCGGGGCCGTCGCCGGGCGGGCTTAGGGTGGGCCCATGAGCATGGGCGGAGGGCCGGGTGGCCGCGCGGCCAGGTCGGCCGGCATGCCGGGCGGGCTCGGCGGGCGCGGCGTGAAACCCGTCGACGAGGATGCCGCCCGCGCGCAGATCTCGGCGGCGCCGAGCATCCCGCACCTGCTGCGCCGCATCGGCGGCCTCTTCCGGCCGCACCGCGCGGCGCTCGTCACGGTCGTCGTGCTCGTGCTCATCGGCGCCACGCTCAGCATCATCCCGCCGCTGCTCACGCAGCGCGCCTTCGACGACGGCCTCTTCGCCCCGACGGGGCCGAACCTGCCGCTGCTCGGCGGGCTCGTGGGCCTCATGGTGCTCGTCTACGTCGTCTCGGCGCTGCTCGGCGTCTGGCAGACGTGGCTCACGGCGACGATCGGCAACGAGGTCATGGGCGCCCTGCGGGTGCGGCTCTTCACCCACCTCCAGGCGATGGAGCTCTCGTTCTTCACCCGCACGAAGACGGGCGTCATCCAGTCGCGCCTGCAGAACGACGTCGGCGGCGTCGCCAACGTGCTGACCAACACGGTCTCGAGCGTGCTCGGCAACACCGTCACGGTCATCTCGGCGCTCATCGCGATGCTGCTGCTCAACTGGCAGCTCACCCTCATCGCCGTCGCGCTCATGCCGTTCATGGTGATCGCGCAGCGCCGCGTCGGCCGTGTGCGGGCCCGCATCGCCGGACAGACGCAGGAGTCGCTCTCGGAGATGACCGCGATCACCCAGGAGACGCTGTCGGTCTCGGGCATCCTGCTCGGCAAGTCGTTCAGCCGGCAGTCGAGCGAGATCGATCGCTACGCCGACGCGAACCGCACGCAGATCGGCCTGCAGGTGCGCCAGCAGATGACCGGCCAGTGGTTCTTCGCGATGGTGAACATCTTCCTGTCCTCGATCCCGGCGATCGTGTACCTCGTCTCGGGATTCCTGCTCGGCGGCGGCTCGACCGACATCACGGCGGGCACGATCGTCGCCTTCACGACCGTGCAGTCGCGGCTCCTCTTCCCGCTCATGGGCCTCATGCGGGTCGCCCTCGACCTGCAGACCTCCGGCGCTCTGTTCGCCCGTATCTTCGAGTACCTCGACCTCGTGCCCGCGATCACCGACCCGGCCGAGCCGAAGCCCGTGCCCGCCGGCGCCGCGCTCGGGCGGCTCGAGTTCGACGGGGTCTCGTTCCGCTATCCGGATGCCCGTGCCGACGAGCATCCGACGCTCGAACAGGTCTCGTTCACCATCGAACCGGGCGAGTTCGCGGCGTTCGTCGGACCGTCGGGCGCGGGCAAGACGACCGTGTCCTACCTGATCCCGCGGCTCTACGAGGCATCCGAGGGATCGGTGCGGTTCGCGGGGGTCGACGTGCGCGACCTCGCGCAGGCGAGCCTCATCGACCGCATCGGCATCGTCAGCCAGGAGACCTACCTCTTCCACGCGACGATCGCCGAGAACCTGCGCTACGCGAAGCCCGACGCGAGCGATGAGGAACTCGAGGCGGCCGCGCGCGCCGCGAACATCCACGACACGATCGCCTCCTTCCCCGACGGCTACGAGACGGTCGTGGGGGAGCGCGGGTACCGGCTCTCCGGCGGCGAGAAGCAGCGCATCGCGATCGCCCGGGTGCTGCTGAAGGATCCGCCCGTGGTCGTGCTCGACGAGGCGACGAGCGCCCTCGACACGATCTCCGAGCGCGTCGTGCAGCACGCGCTGGATGACGCGACCCGCGGCCGCACGACCGTGGCGATCGCGCACCGGCTCACGACGATCGTCGGGGCCGACGTCATCTTCGTCGTCGTCGCCGGCCGCATCGTCGAGCGCGGCACGCACCCCGAGCTGCTCGCGACGGGCGGCGTCTACGCGTCGCTCTTCCACGAGCAGCAGACCGCCGCGATCGCACCGGCGCCGGATGCTCCGGAGGAGGGCCCCGGGTCGAGCGACGCGCCCGCGGCGCCGGCGCCGGCGCCCGAGCCGACCGGACCGATCCGCACGTTCTCGCCGGACCTCGACGAGCCGGCGCCTCCGGTCGAGTAGCGCTCCGTTCGTCCGGTGGTCGAGTAGCGAGCGGAGCGATCGTCTCGAGACCGGGTGCGGTTGTCTCGATACGGCGCTGGCGCGCCGACTCGACCAGCGAAATGGTCGCGTCTCGAGACCGGGTGCGGGGGTCTCGATACGGCGCTGGCGCGCCTACTCGACCAGCGTTGCGTTGGTCGAGTAGCGAGCGGAGCGAGCGTATCGAGACCGGGTGCGGGGGTCTCGACACGGCGCCGGCGCGCCGACTCGACCGGCGGAGGCCGCGGGGCGACTACTGCCGTTCGGCGAGCATCTCCGTCATCAGGTCGATCTCCGACTGCTGCATCATGACGATGTTCTCGGCGAGGCCGACCACCGACGGGCGGTCCCCGCGGGCGAGGTACGCCTCGGCCATCTCCACGCCGCCCTGATGATGGGCGATCATGAGCTCGAGGTAGAGGCGTTCCGCCTCGACGCCGGTCGCGTCGCTGAGTTCCTGCAACTGCTCGTCGGTCGCCATGCCCGGCATCGGCTGCCCCGGCTCGTGGGAGCCGGACTCCGCGTGCTCGTGCGGCGACCCCGAGAGCGTCGGCAGCGTCATCCACGTCATCGAGGGCTGGGAACCGGCCTGGTTGAGTCCCCACTCCTGCAGCCAGCCGTAGAGCTGGCCGGCCTGGCCGGACTGCGCCGTGATGATGTCCCACGCGAGCGTGCGCACTTCGGGGTCGTCCGTGCGGTCGCGGATGAGGCGCGACATCTCGACGGCCTGGTGGTGGTGCTCCTGCATGTCGCGGGCGAAGCCGGCCTCGGCGCTCGTGTCGCTCGGAGCCTCGGCCTCCGGCGCGAGCGTCGAGAGCCGGCCGAACGAGTACGCCACGAGGGCCACGACGACGATCGCGACGAGCGACACGATCGCGAGGACGGCGATCGCCGGCCGACGCGGGGCGTCCGCCTGGTCGTCGTCGAGCTCGTCGAGCTCGTCGAGTTCGTCGGGGTCCTCGACGTCGTCGAGTCCCTCGACCCCGTGCTCCGACTTCGCGTCCGTCATCGAGCGTCCAGTTCGATCAGGAGAGCGAGCCGGTCTCGTCGACCCCGCCCGTGCAGACCGCGTTGGGCTCGGGGACGGTGGCGGCGCGCCAGTACTGCTCGAAGAACTCGGAGATCCGCGGGTCGTCGGCGGAGTCGACCTTGAGCTGCGCGTTCCACGCGCTCACGGCGATCGGGGTGTCCATGTTCTCGTAGGGGGAGAAGACCGCGAAGCTGAGCGGCAGGTAGGACTTGAGCTTCGCGATGTCGTCCTCGTCGACCTGGGCGGGGTCGTAGGTGAGCCACACGGCGCCGTGCTCCATCGAGTGCACCGCGTTCTCATTGGGAACCGGCACGTCGTAGACGCCGCAGTTCAGCCAGACCTGGTTGTGCTGGCCGCCGGCCGGCGGGTCCTGGGGGTACTCGACCGTGCCCGAGACGTGCTCGCTCGTGTTCTCGAAGGTCTCGACGCCCTCGATCTCGCCGGGAGTGGCGCCGCCCGCGTAGGAGGCCGGCTTCGGCGTCAGCACGATCGTCGTGACGACGAGGGCGATGACCGCGACCGCCGCGACGGAGCCGGTCCAGATCCAGATGAGCTTGTTGCGCTTCCGGGCCGCTTCCTTCTTGCGGTACGCGGCGAGCTTCGCGTCGCGCGCGGCGGCGCGCTGCTGCTTGACCGTCGGGTTCTGGTTCGAAGCGGACTGCTGGGGCACGTGGGGGCCTCTCGTCGGGTTTGGCGGGGACGACACTCGTCGCCGAGCCTAAACGATGCCGCGGCAAGCAACCGCGGGAATCCGCCGGGTTCCCGGGGCTTCCCCAGGGCGCGGGGGCGCCGACCGGCTACCCGGCCCCGGGGGATGCGGCTAGGCTGGTCGAGTGCTCCCGCCGTTCTCGTGTTGCTGTCGTCGCCGTTCGCGCTGACCCAGCTTCCTGCGCGCAATTCGGCAGTCCGGCGCGGGCGCGAACGCCCCCGGACCCGTCGCGATCGGCATCCGACGCCTGCGTGCACCACACGACACGACCCTGAGGACCCATTCCAGTGCGTTACGCGAACCACGTCGTCGACCTCGTCGGCGGCACCCCCCTCGTCAAGCTCAACCACGTCACCGACGGCATCCAGGCCACGGTGCTCGTCAAGCTCGAGTACCTGAACCCCGGCGGCTCCTCGAAGGACCGCATCGCGACGCGCATCATCGACGCGGCCGAGCAGGAGGGCAAGCTCGCCCCCGGCGGCACGATCGTCGAGCCGACGAGCGGCAACACCGGCGTCGGCCTGGCGCTCGTCGCGCAGCAGCGCGGCTACCGCACGATCTTCGTCGTGCCCGACAAGGTCGGCGAGGACAAGCGCAACGTGCTCACGGCCTACGGCGCCGAGGTCGTCGTGACCCCGACGGCGGTCGCCCCCGAGAGCCCGGAGTCCTACTACTCGGTGAGCGACCGGCTCGTCGCCGAGATCCCGGGCGCGTTCAAGCCGAACCAGTACGACAACCCGAACGGCCCGCGCGCGCACTACGAGACGACCGGTCCCGAGATCTGGGCCGACACCGAGGGCGAGGTCACGCACTTCGTCGCGGGCGTCGGCACGGGCGGCACGATCACGGGCACCGGGCGCTACCTGCGCGAGGTCTCGGGCGACGCCGTGCGCATTATCGGCGCCGACCCCGAGGGCTCGGTGTACTCGGGCGGCACGGGCCGTCCGTACCTCGTCGAGGGCGTCGGCGAGGACTTCTGGCCGGGCACCTACGACCCCGCCGTGCCGCACGAGATCATCGAGGTCACCGACGCCGAGTCGTTCGCGATGACCCGTCGTCTGGCGCGCGAGGAGGGCATCCTCGTCGGCGGCTCGAGCGGCATGGCCGTCGTCGCAGCGCTCAAGGCGGCCAAGGACGCTCCGGCGGACTCGGTGTTCGTCGTGCTGCTGCCCGACGGCGGCCGCGGCTACCTCGGCAAGATCTTCAACGACACCTGGATGCGCGCGAACGGCTTCGCGAACGCGCCGGCCGGCCACACCGTCGCGAACCTGCTCGCGGCGAAGGCCGACCGCATCGCCCCGCTCGTCTACGTGCACCCGACCGACTCGGTGCGCGACGCGATCGACCGGATGACCGAGACCGGCGTCTCCCAGCTGCTCGTGCTCGGCGCCGAGCCGCCCGTCGTGCTCGGCGAGGTGCGCGGTGCGCTCGACGAGGAGGCGCTGCTCGAGCTCGTCTTCTCCGGCGCGGTGCAGCTCACCGACGAGGTGTCGACGCTCGATGTGTCGCCGCTGCCGCTCATCGGCGTCAACGAGCCCGTCGCGACCGCGCGGGCGGAGTTCACCACGCATCCGGCACTGCTCGTCACCGACGGCGGCAAGGTGCTCGGCGTCGTGAGCCGCGCCGACCTCCTGACCTACCTCTCCGCGTGACGCGCGCGATCGAGACGAATCGAGATACCGACATGACTTCCTTCGAGACCATCGCCATCCACGCCGGCCAGGACGCCGACCCCACGACGGGCGCGGTCATCCCGCCGATTCACGTCACCTCCACCTACGTGCAGGACGGCATCGGCGGCCTCCGCGGCGGCTACGAGTACTCGCGCGGCGGCAACCCGACGCGCACGGCGCTCGAGACGCAGCTCGCCGGCATCGAGGGCGGCGCCTTCGGCCTGTCGTTCGCGTCGGGCCTCGCGGCCGAGGACGCGCTGCTGCGCACGGTGCTCGGCCCCGGCGACCACGTCATCATCGGCAACGACGTCTACGGCGGCACGCACCGCCTCATCCGCCGCATCCACGGCGGCAAGGGCGTCGAGCACTCGACGGTCGACACGAGCGACCTGGATGCCGTCGCGGCGGCGATCCGCCCCGAGACGAAAATCCTCTGGGTCGAGACGCCGTCGAACCCGCTCATGAAGCTCAGCGACATCGCGGCGCTCGTCGAACTCGGCCACTCCCGCGGTCTGCTCGTCGTCGTCGACAACACCTTCGCGAGCCCGGCGCTGCAGCGCCCGCTCGAGTTCGGCGCCGACGTGGTCGTGCACTCGACGACGAAGTACCTCGGCGGCCACTCCGACGTCGTCGGCGGCGCGCTCGTGCTGAACGACCCCGAGCTCGAGGAGCAGGTGCGCTTCACCCAGTTCGCGGCCGGCGCGGTCTCGAGCCCGTTCGACGCGTTCCTCACCTCGCGCGGCATCAAGACGCTCGCCGTGCGCATGGAGCGGCACTCGTCCAACGCGCAGGCGATCGCCGAGCACCTCGTCGGCCACGCCGCGGTCGCGCGCGTCCTCTACCCGGGCCTGCCGACGCACCCCGGCCACGAGCTCGCGGCGCGGCAGATGTCGGGCTTCGGCGGCATGATCTCGCTCGACCTCGCCGGCGGCGAAGCCGCAGCGCGGAAGTTCGCCGAGTCGACCGAGCTCTTCTCCCTCGCCGAGTCGCTCGGCGGCGTGGAGTCCCTCGTGAACTACCCGTCGGAGATGACGCACGCGTCGGTCAAGGGCACGCCCGCCGAGGTGTCGCCGTCGATCGTGCGCCTGTCGGTCGGCCTCGAGGCCGCCGCGGACCTCATCGCCGACATCGACGGCGCGCTCGCGTCGCTGTGAGCGCGCCGTTCGCGGTGGTCGAGGAAGCGAGGAGTGGCGTCTCGAGACCGGGCGAGTCGACCTGCTGCAGGGTCTCGATACGGCGCTGACGCGCCGACTCGACCGACGGCAATGCTGGCAGTTTTTCTCCGGAGCGTGTCGTTACTGCCATCGCCGGCGCTGCCCGGGCGACGGAATGATCGAAGCGTGACGACCGAGACCGCACCCCGACCCGCCGGCCCCGCCCGAGGAACCACCGCGCCGCGGCGGGCGGGGCTCGGCCTCGTGCAGGGCACCGCGCTCTACATCGCGAGCGTGCTCGGCACGGGCATCCTGACCCTGCCGGGCCTCGCGGCCGCCGCGGCGGGCCCGGCCTCGGTGCTCGCCGTCGCCGCGGTCCTCGTGCTGAGCATCCCGCTCGCCGGCACCTTCGCCGCGCTCGCCTCGCGCTTCCCCGACCCGGGCGGCGTGGCGAGCTACGTGCGTCGCGCCCTCGGAGGGACCGCCGCACGGGCGGCCGGATACTGGTTCTTCTTCGGCATCTCGATCGGGGCGCCGGTCGTCGCCGTCCTCGGCGGCGAGTACGCCGTGGCCGTGCTCGGCGTCGATCGCGCCGCCGTGCCGTGGATCGCCGCCGCCATCTTCATCCCGCCGTTCGTCGCGAACTGGTTCGGCGTGCGCGTCGCGGGCTGGGTGCAGTTCGTGCTGACGGGCCTGCTGCTCGCCCTCGTGATCGGCGTCGTCGCGGTCGCCGTGCCGGCGGCCGACGCGACGAACTTCCAGCCGTTCCTGCCGCACGGTTGGGCCGGCGTCGGCACCGCGGTGAGCCTCTTCGTGTGGGCGTTCGCCGGATGGGAGGTCGGCACGCACCTCGCCGGGGAGTTCCGCGACCCGCGCCGTACGATCCCGCTCGCGACCGGTATCGCGATCGTCGTCGTCGGCATCGGTTACCTGGCGCTCCAATGGGCGACGGTCGCGGTGCTCGGCGAGTCCGCGGGGGAGGGCGTCGTGCCCCTCCTCGCGCTCGTGTCGGCGACCGCGCCCGGCATCGGCCCCGTGCTGGTCGCGATCGTCGCCGCCATCGTCACCCTCGGGGTGCTGAACTCCTATCTGCCCGCGTTCGGCAAACTCGGCGCCGCACTGGGGCGTGACGGCGACCTCCCGCGACGGTTCGCGCGCGGCGCCGCCGACGGCGAGGTGCCCCGTCCCGCACTCGCGCTCACGGGCATCCTCATGGCCGCCTACCTCGTGGCCATGATCGCCGGCGGGCTCGACCTGACCGCGTTCATCCTCATCCACACGAGCACGATGGTCGCCATCTACACCGCCGGGATGCTCGCCGCGACGCGCATCCTTCGCCGCGGCAGCCTCGGGTGGGTGCTCGCGGTCGTCGCGAGCGTGCTCACTCTCGGCCTGCTCGTGCTCGCCTGGCAGCACCTGCTCGTGCCCGGTCTCCTCGCGCTCGCGGCGGTCGCCGTGACGCTCGTCCGGCGCGGGCGGGCACGGAGCGCAACCGCGATCTGAGCGGTCGGCCCGCGGCGCGGCCTGGCGCCGGGGCGGCGCAATGGGCGAGACTGTGACGATGAACGTGCCCGCCTACACGTTGCGCGACGGCCAATCGATCCCCCAGATCGGCCTCGGCACCTACCGGCTCGACGGAGCCGAGGGACTCGCCTCGATGGTGCAGGCGATCGAGAGCGGGTACCGACTGCTCGACACCGCGTACAACTACGGCAACGAGGCCGAGGTCGGCCAGGCGCTCGTGCGCTCCGGCATCGACCGCGCCGAGCTCTTCGTCACGACCAAGCTGCCCGGCCGCCACCACGGCTTCGACGAGACCCTCGAGAGCTTCGAGGAGTCGCGGGCACGGCTCGACCTCGACTGGCTCGACCTCTACCTGATCCACTGGCCGAACCCCTCCGTCGACCGCTACGTCGAGAGCTGGCGGGCGATGATCCGCCTCCGCGAGAAGGGGCTCGTGCGCTCGATCGGCGTCTCGAACTTCACGGCGCCGATGCTCGCGCGGCTGGAAGACGAGACGGGCGTCGTGCCGGCGATCAACCAGGTCGAACTGCACCCCTATTTCCCGCAGGGCGGTCTGCGCCGCTATCACGACGACCACGGCATCCGCACGCAGAGCTGGAGCCCGCTCGGTCGGGGCAGCGAGCTGCTCGCCGAGCCGGTGATCGTCGACCTCGCGAGCGCGAAGGGCGTCAGCCCGGCCCGCATCGTGCTGCGCTGGCACGTTCAGCTCGGCACCATCCCGATCCCGCGCTCGCGCGACGCCGCACGGCAGCGCGAGAACCTCGACGTGTTCGACTTCGAACTCGCGCAAGAGGAGGTCGCGGCGATCTCGGGGCTCGAGCGCGGACGGCTGTGGGGAGCCGACCCCGACGAGCACGAGGAGCAGTAGCCCCGCGCTCCGCCGTCGAGGCGAGGCGCGCCCGGCCGCATAGGCTGGATCGGTGCGTCACGAGAGTCCCGGCAGCGAAGCCGTCCCGAGCGAACCCGCCACGATCATGGCGCCGTCGCTGCGCTGGCTCACGGTCGGCATGGTCGCCCTCATCGTCATCGCGGCCTTCGAGTCGCTCGCCGTCACGACCGTGATGCCGGGCATCGCCGCCGAGCTCGACGGCGAGGAGCTCTTCGCCCTGGCGTTCGCGGTGCCGTTCGCGGCCGGCGTCGTCGGCATGGTGGTCATCGGCAACTGGACCGACCGCCGAGGCCCGGTGGTGCCGCTCATCGTCGCGGGGTCCGTCTTCGCCGTCGGCCTCGTCATCGCGGGACTCGCCCCGACGATGGAGGTCTTCGTGCTGGGCCGTCTCGTGCACGGGCTCGGCGGCGCGGCGGTGACGGTGCCGATCTACGTCATCGTCGCGCGCGTGTACCCGCCGACACTGCATCCGCGCATCTTCGCGGCGTTCGCCGCAGCCTGGGTCGTGCCCTCGATCATCGGGCCGGCCATCGCCGGCGCGATCGCCGACGCGGAGGGCATCGGCTGGCGCTGGGTCTTCCTCGGCGTCCTCGTCATCACCGTTCCGGCCGCCTTCCTCATGGCCGCCCCGCTCTTCCGGGCCCGCGACGCGGTCGCCGGCGACCCGAGCGTGCCGTGGAGCCGTTCGCGCTTCGGCTGGGCCCTCGTCGCGGCCGTCGCCGCCCTCGGGGTGAGCCTGTCGGAGGAGCTCGCCGCGCCGTGGCGCTGGGTCGTCGCGCTCGCCTCGATCGCCCTCGTCGTCGTCGCGGCTCGGCCGCTGCTGCCGGCAGGCGCGCTCCGGGTCGCCCGGGGGCTGCCCGCGGCGGTCGTGCTCAGGATGCTCGTCGCCGGCGCCTTCTTCGCGACCGAGCTCTACCTGCCCTATCTGCTGCAGTCCGAGTACGAGCTGACTCCGGCGCTCTCGGGCGTCGTGCTGACGGGCGCGGGGATCTCCTGGGCGGCCGGGTCGTGGTTGCAAGGACGGCTCGGCGCGCGGCTGACGAACGCGCGCGCGGTCGCGATCGGGACGGCGACGCTGCTCGCGGCCCTCGTGGCGGTGCTCGCCACCGCGGCGTTCGCGCTGCCGGTGTGGTGCGCGTTCGCCGCCTGGACGGTCGCAGGTGCCGGGATGGGGCTCATGTACCCGCGCTTCACGGTGTCGGTGCTCGAACTCTCGCCGGTGAGCGCGCAGGGGTTCAACTCGTCGGCCCTCACGATCGGGGAGTCGCTCGGCGTCTCGGTGTCGATCTCCGTGACAGCCCTCGTGGCCGGCGCGCTCGCGTTCGACGCGTTCACCGCGGAGTTCGCCGTGACGGTGCTCGTCGCCCTCGTCGCCCTGCTCCTGGCCGCACGCATGCGCCCGGCGGCGTCGGCGTCGGACCGCGGCTGATCCGAGCGGGTCGATCTCAGCGGGCTGAGCCGGCCGGGCTGAGCCGGCGGGGTCGCGGCCGGCTGCCGTCGCTTTCGCGGTCGGGCGGCGGGCAGATCGGCGGCGCTCCGTGGTCGAAACGATTCGAGCCTGACCGGGGAATTGTCCGGACCGGCGGGCTTCGGATGCGGCCGGATTCGTATGCCGGTTCGGGCATCTCTTGCGGAAATGACCGCTGACCGGCGGATGTGACGGTCACATGCCGGGCGGCACCTCGGAATCGCACTCTCGCGACGAATGTGCATAATGGGAGCGCCGCATGTGAACGTGCACATCGGAGTCGAACGGTCGCGGGTGATGCCAGAGCTTGACGGAGGGCGACAGCCCAGCATTCGCGATGTCGCGCGCCTCGCGGGGGTCTCCCATCAGACCGTCTCGCGCGTGCTCAACGACCACCCCAGCATCCGCCCCGAGACCAAGCAGCGCGTCATCGACGCGATGGGCGAGTTGAAGTACCGGCCCAATCGCGCCGCCCGCACGCTCGTCACGAGCCGGTCCCGCACGATCGGCGTCCTGTTGGCCACGCGCGGCGAGTACGGGCCCACCTCCTCGATCGCCGCGATCGAGGACGCCGCCCGCGAGCAGGGCTACTGGGTGACGACCGCGAACCTGCCGGCGACGACGCCCGAGGCCATCGCCGAGGCGGTCGCCCACCTGCGCGAGCAGGACATCGAGGGCCTCATCGTGATCGCGCCGCAGGTGCGCACCTTCGACGTGCTCGCGGAACTCGCCCTCGGGGTGCCGGTCGTGAGCCTCCAGTCCGCGGCCGGCGCCCTGCGCACGGAGATCGCCGACGACCAGGTGACGGGCGCGCGCCTCGCGACCGAGCACCTGATCTCGCTCGGACACCGCGAGATCGTGCATCTCGCGGGTCCGCGGGACTGGATCGAGGCCGAGAGCAGGATGCGAGGATTCCTCGATGCGGTCAACGACGCCGACCTGATGACCCACCCGCCGTTCCTCGGCGACTGGACCGCCGACTTCGGCTATTACGCCGCCCGTGAGCTCGCCCGACGGCGCGATTTCACGGCGGTGTTCGCCGCGAACGACCTCATGGCGATCGGCCTCATGCACGGTTTCCGCGACATGGGCCTCGACGTTCCGAGGGCCGTCAGCATCGTCGGATTCGACGACATCCCCGTCGCTCGGCACGTCTGGCCGCCGCTCACCACGGTGCACCAGGACTTCCGCGGCGCCGGACGCCGGACGATCGCGCTGCTGCTCGCCGAGATGGGCGTCGACACCGGGTACGCGGATGCACCGGTCGCCGCGCACCTCGAGGTGCGGGCCTCGAGCGCGCCGCCCATCGGCGCCCAAGTCGGCTGAACCGGCCGTTATCGAAGCGAGATTCGGTCGACTTGACACGCACCCGGGTCGGATGCACGATTGACGACGATGTGAACGGTCACACGCCGTCACACCCCACAGTTCGATCCCCACTGACAGCGAGGTCATCCGTGAGCAACTCGCCGCTTCGGCGCAGTCGGGCGCATGTCGATCGCGATCTCGTCGCGAACCCGAGACAGCAGCGCGTGCCCATCACGGGCACCGAGGAAGGTGCCGCCCGATGAGTCTCAATCCCCCCATCCTCGAGATGCGCGACATCACCAAGGAGTTCCCGGGCGTCAAGGCCCTCTCCGAGGTCTCCATCACGGTCCGAGCAGGCGAGATCCACGCGATCTGCGGCGAGAACGGCGCCGGCAAGTCCACCCTCATGAAGGTGCTCTCCGGCGTCTACCCCGCGGGCACCTACACCGGCGAGATCTGGTTCCAGGGCGAGCTCGTCGAGTTCAAGGACATCCGGGCCAGCGAGCACGCCGGCATCGCGATCATCCACCAGGAGCTCGCGCTCATCCCCGAGCTCTCGATCACCGAGAACATCTTCCTCGGCAACGAGATCGCCAAGGGCGGCCGCATCGACTGGACCGAGGCCAAGCGCCGCGCCGTCGATCTGCTCGCCCGCGTCGGCCTCGACGAGAACCCCGACACGCAGATCAAGCACCTCGGCGTCGGCAAGCAGCAGCTCGTCGAGATCGCGAAGGCGCTCGCCAAGAACGTCAAGCTGCTCATCCTCGACGAGCCGACCGCGGCCCTCAACGAGGACGACTCGCAGCACCTGCTCGACCTCATCCTCGGCCTCAAGGGCAAGGGCATCGCGTCGATCATGATCAGCCACAAGCTCAACGAGATCGAGCAGATCTCCGACTCGATCACGATCATCCGCGACGGCCGCACGATCGAGACCCTCGACGTCGCCGCCGGCGGCGTCGACGAGGACCGCATCATCCGCGGCATGGTCGGGCGCTCGCTCGAGAGCCGCTACCCCGACCGCACGCCGAAGATCGGCGAGGTCTTCTTCGAGGTCAAGGACTGGACGATCCAGCACCCGCAGGTGCCCGAGCGGCTCGTCGCGAAGGGCTCGAACCTGAACGTCCGTCGCGGCGAGATCGTCGGCCTCGCGGGCCTCATGGGAGCCGGCCGCACCGAGCTCGCGATGAGCCTCTTCGGCCGCTCCTACGGCACGTACCTCGGCGGCACGATCATCAAGGACGGCCAGGAGATCGTCCTGAAGGACGTGCAGGCCGCGATCGACCACGGCCTCGCCTACGTCAGCGAGGACCGCAAGGTCCTGGGCCTGAACCTGCTCGACACCATCAAGCGCTCGATCGTCGCCGCGAAGCTCGGCAAGATCTCCAAGCGCGGGGTCATCGACAACCAGCAGGAGCACGGCATCGCCGAGGGCTACCGCAAGCAGCTGCGCATCAAGACCCCGAGCGTCGACGCGGGCGTCTCGAAGCTCTCGGGCGGCAACCAGCAGAAGGTCGTGCTGGCGAAGTGGATGTTCACCGACCCCGACCTGCTCATCCTCGACGAGCCCACCCGCGGCATCGACGTCGGGGCGAAGTACGAGATCTACACGATCATCCAGCAGCTCGCCGCACAGGGGAAGGGCGTCATCCTCATCTCCAGCGAGCTGCCCGAGCTGCTCGGCATCGCCGACCGCATCTACACGGTGTTCGAAGGACAGATCACCGACGACATCCCTGCATCCGAAGCGACCCCGGAGAACCTCATGCGGCGCATGACCTCCGCGAAGAAGAAGGCGAACGCATGACCAGCGCCACTGACACCCCCAAGAAGAGCGGCGGCTTCTCCGACATCCGGAAGATGTTCGGCGGCGGCCAGTCGACCCTGCGCCAGTTCGGCATCCTGGGTTCGCTCCTCGTCATCATCCTGATCTTCCAGATCTGGACCGGGGGTCTGACGCTCTCCCCGACGAACCTCATCAACGTCGTCAACCAGTACTCGTACATCCTGATCCTGGCGATCGGCATGGTGATGGTCATCATCATGGGCCACATCGACCTGTCGGTCGGCTCGGTGGCGGCGTTCTCGGGCATCGTCGTCGCGAAGGCGATGGCGGACTGGAACCTCCCCTGGCCGTTCGCCATCGTGCTCGGCCTCGTCGTCGGCGCGCTCATCGGCGCCTGGCAGGGGTGGTGGGTCGCCTACGTCGGCGTCCCGGCGTTCATCGTGACGCTCGCGGGCATGCTCATCTTCCGCGGCGCGAACCAGGTCGTCGGCCAGTCGACGACGGTTCCCGTCCCCTCCGAGTTCGGCGTGATCGGCGCCGGCTACCTGCCCGAACTGCCCATCGCGCTGCCGTTCAACGTGCTCACGATGCTGCTCGGCCTCATCGGCGTCGCGTGGATCATCTGGAACGAGTTCCGCCTGCGCGGCCAGCAGAAGCGCACCGGCTCCGACATGGCGCCCGTCTGGGTCTCGATCCTGAAGGTCGTGCTGCTCTCCGCCGTCATCCTCTGGGCCGCGTGGCTCTTCGCGACCGGCCGCCCCGGCACGAGCTTCCCGGTCTCGGGCATCATCCTCGTCGTCCTCGTCATCGTCTACTCGTTCGTCACGAACAAGACGGTCTTCGGCCGCCACATCTACGCGGTCGGCGGCAACCGTCTCGCCGCGAGCCTGTCGGGCGTCAAGGACCGCCGGGTCGACTTCTTCGTCATGATGAACATGTCGGTGCTCGCCTCGCTCGCCGGCATGATCTTCGTCGCCCGCTCCACCGCCTCCGGCCCCCAGGACGGCAACGGCTGGGAGCTCGACGCCATCGCGGCCGTCTTCATCGGCGGCGCGGCGGTCTCGGGCGGCATCGGCACCGTGATCGGCTCGATCATCGGTGGTCTGGTCATGGCGTTCCTGAACAACGGCCTCCAGCTCATCGGCACGGGTGCCGACCTGGTCTCCATCATCAAGGGCCTCGTGCTGCTCCTCGCGGTCGGCATCGACGTGCTGTCCAAGCGCAGCGGCGGGGCATCCATCTTCGGCATCTGGTCGCGTCGCCGTCAGGCGCGCCTCGAGACCGCCGTTCCCGAAACTCCCGCCGTCGAGCCGACGGCCGGGACAAATGAGACGAGCATCCCGGCCGACAATCGTCAGCCGTGACCCCGATCGCACCCGGGTTCGTTTCACTCAACCAAGAGAAAGTGACTGATCAATGAAGAGAATCGCTTTGGCCGCAACCGCGGTGGCAGCTGCCGCGGCGCTCACCCTCGCCGGCTGCTCGTCCTCCGAGCGCGGCGGATCGGGCGACTCGACGGACGCCGCCGGCTTCGCCGCCGACTCGTCGATCGGCATCGCCCTGCCCGACAAGACCTCGGAGAACTGGGTGCTCGCGGGCGACCTGTTCACCGACGGTCTCGAAGAGGCCGGCTTCAAGGCCGACGTGCAGTACGCCCCGGCGTCCAACACGGTCGCCGAGCAGCAGAACCAGATCTCGAGCATGGTCACCAACGGCGCCAAGGTCATCGTCATCGGCGCCAAGGACGGCAAGCAGCTCGGCACCCAGCTCCAGCAGGCTGCCGACGCCGGCGTCAAGATCATCGCCTACGACCGCCTGATCGAGAACACGGAGAACGTCGACTACTACGTCGCGTTCGACAACTTCAAGGTCGGCCAGCTCCAGGGCGAGGCGCTGCTCGCGGGCCTCGAGGAGCGTTCGGGCCACGGCGCGCCGTGGAACGTCGAGCTCTTCTCCGGCTCGCCGGACGACGCCAACTCGGCCGTGTTCTTCAACGGTGCGATGGACGTCCTCCAGCCGAAGATCGACGACGGCACCCTCGTCGTCGCGTCGGGCCAGACCGAGATCGCCCAGACGGCGACCCAGGGCTGGGAGGCCGAGAACGCCCAGAGCCGCATGGACTCGATCCTCACCTCGACCTACGGCTCGCAGGAGATCGACGGCGTCCTCTCGCCGAACGACACCCTGGCCCGCGCCATCATCACCTCCGTGCAGCAGGCCGGTAAGGACATGAGCAAGGTCACCGTCACCGGTCAGGACTCGGAGGCCGAGTCGGTCAAGTCGATCATGGAGGGCATCCAGTACTCCACGATCAACAAGGACACCACCCTGCTGGTCGAGCAGACCATCAAGATGATCCAGGACCTCCAGAAGGGCGAGGAGCCCGAGGTCAACGACACCGAGCAGTACGACAACGGCGTGAAGGTCGTTCCGGCGTACCTGCTGGCTCCGGTCATCGTCACCAAGGAGAACGCGGCCGAGGCGTACGCCAACGTCCCGTCGCTCCTGGAGATCGTGGAGTCCTACTAAGTTCCACTGCCCCGGCTCCGGCCGGGGAACGACGGCGGGGCGGGTGCGCGAGCACCCGCCCCGTTCGTCGTGTCCGGCGCTCCGGACTGGCCGCGCACGATCAGCGCCGGTCGGCGCTCACGCCCACTTCGGCAGTTCCTGGAGCGTCCAGCGGTTGCCGTCCGGGTCTTGCAGCGTGACGAAGCGGCCCCAGGCCTGCTCGTCGACGCCCTGCGCGTCGACCCCTTTGGCACGCAGGTCGGCGAGCACCGCATCCGCGTCGTCGATGACGACCTGGATGACGTCGAGCGAGCCCGGTTCGAGCGTCGCGCCGAGCCCTTCGCCGATCGCGATCGAGCACGCCGACCCGGGCGGGGTGAGCTGCACGAACCGCAGTTCGGGCGACACCCGTTGGTCGTGGTCGGCGTTGAAGCCCAGCTTGTCGACGTAGAAGGCTTTCGCCCGGTCGACGTCGCTCACGGGCACGTGGATGAGTTCGATCTTCCAATCCATGGGGTCCCCCTCGATGTCCCAGGCCTCCAGGATGCCTCGCACCGCCGACAACCCTGCGGGAGGATGGAGGCATGGCCCTCCACATCACCGGCGACGACGCCGCCGACCGACTGCTCAGCGACGAC
Organism: Agromyces seonyuensis; assembly: GCF_009789225.1. GTDB lineage: Bacteria > Actinomycetota > Actinomycetes > Actinomycetales > Microbacteriaceae > Agromyces > Agromyces seonyuensis. Next base: position 51,474 of record NZ_WSTA01000009.1, read on the forward strand.
GCCTTCGCCCTCCTCACCGGGATGCTGCTCGATCAGCAGGTCGCGATGGAGACGGCGTTCGCCGGCCCCGAGAAGATCCGCGAGCGTCTCGGCTCGATCGACCCGGCGAGCGTCGCCTCGACCGACCCGGAGCGGTTCGTCGAGGTGTTCAAGCAGACCCCCGCGGTGCACCGCTTCCCCGGTTCGATGGCCGGTCGCGTGCAGCAGCTCGCCCAGGCGGTCGTCGACGACTGGGGCGGCGATGCCGCCGCGATCTGGACCGAGGGCGAGCCGAGCGGCGCCGAGGTGCTGCAGCGGCTGCAGGCGCTGCCCGGCTACGGCGACCAGAAGGCGCGCATCTTCCTCGCGCTCCTCGGCAAGCAGTGCGGACTGACCGCCCCCGGCTGGCGCGAGGCCGCGGGCGCCTACGGCGAGGAGGGCTCGTACCGCTCGGTGGCGGACATCGTCAGCCCTGAGTCGCTGCAGAAAGTGCGGGCGACGAAGCAGGCCGCGAAGGCCGCGGCGAAGGCCGCGAAGAGCTGAGGCCGGCCGCGGCCCTACCGGAGTAGCATCCCGGAATCGCTCCGGGGAGGGATGCCGGCGGATGGGGCCTCTGCGAGAGTGAGCAGCATGTCCGCACCGCTCGGCCCCATCGCGCCGCCGCCGCTGCCGCCGGAACCTCCGGCCGTTCCGGCGCCGCGGTCGGCCCCGACCCACGAACCCGATCCCGCTCCCGCCGCATCCGATCGGCTGCTCGGGACCCTCTCGTTCGAGCGGATGCTCGCGCTCCTCGCGATCGTCGCCGGCGTCGTGCTCTACGCGGTCGACGTGCCGATCCTCGCGGCGGCCTACGACGTGCACGTCGCGATCGCGTTCGGTGTCGCGCTGCTGACCGCCGGCGCGATCCCGCTCGCGCTCGTCGCTCCGTGGACGGCGGTGGCGGCCTCGCTCGTCGGGGCAGTGCTCTTCACCGTGTTCGGCACCGCCGGCCCGGGGGATCCGTGGCCGGTGGGGGTGCCGCAGTTGCTCGCCCTGTGCGCGCTCATCGCCGTGCTCGCGCTGCGCGGGCGGCGCACCGCCGCCGCCTGGGCGTGGGCGGGCGGCGTGATCGTGCCGCTCGCGTTCGCGTTCCTCCCCGACCGCGGGGCGACGCCGGACGGCATCGTCGCGAACATCGTGACGGTCGCCGGCGTCAGCGCGCTCGCGCTCGTCGCCGCGCTCGTCGCGCAGGTCGGGCGCTCCCGGGTGAGCGAGGAACTCGAGCGCGGCCGTCGCGCGGTCGAGGTCGAGCACGAGCGCCGGGTCGTCGCCGAGGAGCGCACGCGCATCGCCCGGGAACTGCACGATGTCGTCGCCCACAGCCTCTCGATCGTGCAGGTGCAGGCGACGAGCGCGCCCTACCGCCTGCCCGACCTCGACCCCGCCGCCGCCGACGAGTTCCGCGCGATCGCGGCCTCGGCGCGGACGGCGATGGGCGAGCTGCGCGGCCTGCTCTCGGTGCTGCGCGCGCCCGACGCCGACGTCGAGACCGCCCCGCAGCCGGGGCTCGCCGAACTGCCGACGCTCGTCGCGAGCGTCGAACGGGCGGGGCTGCCGGTGCAGGTGCGCATCGAGGCCGACGGCGCGGACGACGGGCTCGCCGGTCGCGCCGCGTACCGCATCGTGCAGGAATCGCTGAGCAACGTGCTCCGCCACGCGCCGGGTGCCGCGACGGAGGTCCTCGTGCAGGAGCGGGGCGGGACGGTGCTCGTCACCGTGCGCAACCAGGCGCCGCCCGAGCCCGCGCCGTCCGACACCCGCGGCGGCGGCCACGGCATCATCGGCATGCGCGAACGCGCCCGCGCCCTCGGCGGCTCCCTCGACGCCGGACCGACGCCAGAGGGCGGGTTCCGCGTGCACGGCGAGCTGCCGCAACGCGCCGGCGACGCGGCGGGGGCCTGATGGGCATCCGGGTGCTCGTCGCGGACGACCAGGCGATGGTCCGCGCCGGCTTCGCCGCCGTGCTCGACGCCCACGACGGCATCGAGGTCGTCGGCCAGGCCGCCGACGGCGACGAGGCCGTGCGGCTCGCGCACGAGCTGCGCCCCGACGTCGTCGTCATGGATGTGCGGATGCCCGGCCGCAACGGCATCGAAGCCACGGCGGCCCTGCAGACGCCGCCGCGCTCGAGCGACTACGTGCCGAAGGTGCTCATGCTCACGACCTTCGACATCGACGACTACGTGTATGCGGCGCTCCGGGCCGGGGCGAGCGGCTTCCTGCTCAAGGACGCGCTGCCGGAGGACGTGGTCGCCGCAGTGCGGGTCATCGCCGCCGGCGACGGGCTGCTCGCGCCGAGCGTGACCCGACGGCTCATCGAGCAGGTGGCCGCGACCCCGCCCGCGCCCGTCGTCGAGGAGCACCGACTCGCCGGGCTCACCGAACGCGAGCGCGAGGTGCTCGTGCAGATCGCCCAGGGCCGCACCAACCACGAGATCGCCGAGGCGCTCTTCATCGCGGAGCAGACGGTGAAGTCGCACGTCAGCCGCATCCTCGCGAAGCTCGGGCTCCGCGACCGGGTGCACGCCGTCGTCTTCGCCTACGAGACCGGTCTCGTCCGCGCCGGTCGCTGAGCGTCATCCGGCCCTACCCCGGTAGGGGGCGAGAAGCGCTCCGCGGGGCGATGCCCTCGGCGGCAGCGCATTCCTAACCTGCCCGGGCGGGCGGAGACGCCGCCCGGGCAGGGAGCCTCCGATGACCATCGCCGCCGTGCGGCCCGCCGCACACCCCGGGCCCGCGACCGCCCGGCCCGAATCCGAACGGGACGGTGCCGTCGACGCGGCCCGCGCGTTCTGCCTCGTCGTCGTGCTCGCACTGCACGCGCTCATGGTCGGGGTGTCGCTCGACGCCTCGGGGCCCGTGCTCGGCAACGCCCTCGACGGGTGGGCGGGCCTCGCCCCGCTGACCTGGTTCGCGCAGGTGATGCCGCTCTTCTTCGTCATCGGCGGGTTCGCCGGCCGGCGCGGCTGGCAGCGGATGCGCTCGCGCGGCGGCACGGCGGGCGACTTCGTGCGGGGCCGGCTCGCCCGGTTGGTGCGGCCGGCGGTCGCGCTCGTCGGGTTCGTCGGGCTCGGGCTCGCGGCGCTGTCGGTCGCGGGGGTGCCCGCCGACATCGTCGCGACCGCGGGCTTCCGCATCGGCCAGCCCCTCTGGTTCCTCGCGGTCTACCTCGGCGCGACGGCGCTCGTGCCCGCGATGTCCCGGCTTCATGAGCGACGTCCGCTCACGGTCGTGGCGGCGCTCGCCGCGCTCGCGCTCGCCGTGGACGGGCTGCGCGCGGCGACCGGCATCACGGCGTTCGGGCTGCTGAACCTCGCGTTCGTCTGGCTCCTCGTGCAGCAGTTCGGGTTCTTCCTCGCGGACGGCCGGCTCGAGCGGCACTCCCGCCGCGTGCGGGCGCTCGCCCTGCTCGCTGCCCTCGGGATGCTCGCATCGCTCATCGTGCTCGGCGGCTACTCGCCCGACCTCCTCGAGAACCTCAACCCGCCCACCTTCGCGCTCGTGCCGCTCGGCGTCGCCCAACTGCTCGCCTTCTCGCTCGTGCGCCCGGCGCTCGGCCGGTGGGCGGCGCGTCCGGGGCCGGCGCGGCTCGTCGCCCGATTCGGTGAGCAGGGCATGACGCTCTACCTGTGGCACCTGACGGCGTACGTGCTGCTCGCCGGCGTGCTGCTGCTCGGCGCCCAGGCGGGTGCGATCGGCCTGCCCGCCCCGCAGACCGCGGAGTGGTGGCTGAGCCGGCCCGTCTGGCTCCTGGCCGCGATCGCCCTCGCCGTGCTCCTGGCGCGGGCGACGGCCCGCTTCGAACGCGGGGGCCGCATCGTTCCCCAGTCCTGGGCCGGGCGGCGGATGACGCGGGCGGGCGTGCCCGTCGGGGTCGCCGTGCCGGCGGGCATCCTGGGCGTCGTCGTCGTGCTGGTGCACGGGTTCGGACCGCTTCCGGCCCTCGTCTCCGCGGGGCTCCTCCTCGTCGCGCTCGCCGGATCGTCCAAACCGGGTCCGCAAGTTTCGGGGGCTGGAATCGAGGACGACCGCGCCGGGAGTCCGGCCCGCGCCGCGCGGGGACTAGCATCGGGGGATGAGCGACGCAGCTGAGACCGACCGCGTGACCCTCGCGCAACTCGCCGAACTCGCGGGAGTTTCGCTCTCGACGGTGTCGAAAGTGCTGAACGGTCGCACCGACGTGTCGGCGGCGACGCGGGCCAAGGTCGAGGCGCTGCTCGAAGCGCACGGCTACCGCCGCCGCGGTGCGGGGGAGCCGCGATCCGAACTCATCGAGCTCGTGTTCCCCGAGCTGCAGAGCGTGTGGTCGATGGAGATCATCGGCGGCGTCGAGGCGGTCGCGCGCACCCATGGACTGTCGGTCGTGCTGACGGAGTCGGGCGACCGGCACGCGCCCGCCGAGGACTGGGTCGACGGGGTGCTGCGTCGACGGCCGGTCGGCGTGGTGCTCGTCTTCAGCGATCTGCCTCCGGCGATGAAGCGCAAGCTGCGCTCCCGCGCCATCCCGTTCGCGATCGTCGACCCCGCGGGCGACCCCGCCCCCGACGTGCCCTCGGTCGGCTCGGCGAACTGGTCGGGCGGGCTCATGGCGACCCGTCACCTCATCGAGCTCGGGCATCGCCGCATCGGCATGATCTCCGGCCCCGACGACATGATGTGCTCGCTCGCCCGCATCGACGGCTATCGCTCGGCGATGGGCACCGCGGGACTGCCGCTCGACGACGCGCTCGTGCGCTACGGCGACTTCGAGGTCGACGGCGGCCGCACGGGCGCGGCAGCGCTGCTCGATCTGGCCGACCCGCCGACGGCGATCTTCGCGGGCAGCGACCTGCAGGCGCTCGGCGTGCTCGAGACGGCGTACGCCCGGGGCATCCGCGTGCCCGAACAGCTCTCGGTCGTCGGCTACGACGACATCCCGGCCGCCCGGTGGGTGACGCCGGCCCTCACGACCGTGCACCAGCCGTTGCGGCGCATGGGCGCGAGCGCCGCCGAGCTCGTGATCCAGCTGGCCGCCGCCGAGACTCCGGAGCAGCCGACGCCGCGCATGGACCTCGCGACGCACGTCGTCGTCCGGCAGAGCACGGCGGCCCCGGCGGCCTGATCGCCGACCGGGGCCGCCCCGTTCACACGGCTTCGACGCGCCAGTCCGGGTGCAGGGCGCGGTCGAAGCCGACCTCGCGGCGGGGGCCCGCGAGTTCGACCTCGGCGGCCGGCACGAGCTCCCCGCTCGAGCGGCCCCATGAGAAGACGAGCGCACCGGGCTCGACGGCGCGGCGCCCGTCGCGGCCGGTGAAGGCCGCGAGGTCGGCGGGGACCCGCACGGTCAGCCGCACTGAAGCGCCGGGTTCCAGCTCGACGCGGCGGAAGCCGACGAGCCGCTGCACCGGGCGAACGACCGAGGCGATCGGGTCGTGCAGGTAGAGCTGCACGACGTCGGCCCCGGCGCGCTCGCCCGTGTTGCGCACGGAGAGGGCGAGCTCGACGTCGCCGTCGACGGGGACGGTCCCGGCGGCGGCCGACTCGTCGGACCACTCGAAGCGCGCGTACCCGAGGCCGTGCCCGAAGGGGAAGACGGCCGACGGGTCGAGATTCGACACGTCGTTCGCGCGGCCGAGGGGCGCGGCGAGGTACGTCGAGGGCTGCGCGCCGGGCCGCGCCGGGATGCTGACGGGCAGTCGCCCCGACGGGTTCACCCGCCCCGAGAGGATGCCCGCGAGCGCGGTCGTGCCGGCCTGTCCGGCGAAGAACGCCTGCACGATCGCCGCCGCGCGCTCGGCCGCGGAGCCCAGGGCGTACGGCCGGCCAGACAGGAGCGCGACGATCGTCGGCGTGCCGGTGTCGAGCACGGCATCCAGGAGCTCGCCCTGCGCGCCCGGCAGATCGAGCGAGGCGACGTCGCATCCTTCGCCGCTCGTGCCGCGCCCGAACAGGCCGGCGCGGTCGCCGAGGGCGACGATCGCGAGGTCCGCGTCGGCCGCGGTCGCGGCGGCCGCGGCGATGCCGTCCCGCTCGCCGCCGGCGATGGAGGTGCCGGCGACGTGCACGAACTCGACACCGGGCAGTTCGGTTTCGAGGGCCTCGCGCAGGCTCGGCAGGTCGATGCCCACGGGCGTGCCGGGGTGGTGGGCGCCGACGTGCAGGGGGAAGGAGTAGCAGCCGAGCACGGCGAACGGGTCCTCGGCGGTCGGGCCGACGATCGCGATGCGACGGGGTGCCGTGCGACCCGCGCCCTCGAGCGGGAGCGTGCCGTCGTTGGCGACGAGCACGATCGCCGATTCCGCGAGGCGGCGGGCGACGTCGCGGTTGCCGGGGGAGTCGAGGTCGATCGCCTCGAGGTCCGCCGGTTCGGCGCTCCAGTCCGGGTCGAGCATCCCGAGTCCGATCTTCTGCGCGAGCACGCGGTCGAGGGCGCGGTCGACGAGCCCCTCGTCGATGCGGCCGTCGCGCACGGCCGACACGAAGGCCGCGCCGAACGCGTCGACGGTCGGCAGTTCGACGTCGATGCCTGCCGTCAGCGCGAGGGCCGCGGCCTCCTCGGGAGAGCCCGCGACGGCGTGCAGCTTCTCGAGGAACGCCACCGAGAAGTAGTCGGCGACGACCGTGCCGGAGAAGCCCCAGCGCTCGCGCAGCACGTCGTCGAGCAGGCTCGGGTCGGCGGCCGTCGGCACGCCGTCGAGGTCGGTGTACGAGTTCATGACCGAGCGCGGCGCCGCATCGCGGATCACCATCTCGAACGGCGGCAGCAGCACGTCGGCCAGTTCGCGCGGCCCGACGGACACGGGCGCGAGGTTGCGGCCCGCCTTCGAGGCCGAGTAGCCGACGAAGTGCTTGAGCGTCGCGACGACGCCCGCGCCCTCGAGACCCCGCACGTAGGCGGTGCCGATCGTGCCGACGAGGTACGGGTCCTCTCCCATCGTCTCCTCGACGCGGCCCCAGCGGGCGTCGCGCACGACGTCGAGCACGGGGGCGAGGCCCTGGTGCACGCCGACCGCGCGGAGGTCGGCGCCGACGCGACGCGTCATCTCCTCGACGAGCTCCGGGTCGAAGGTCGCAGCGAGCGAGAGCGGCACCGGGTAGGCGGTCGCGCCCCATGCGGCGAACCCGGCGAGGCACTCCTCGTGGGCGATCGCAGGGATGCCGAACCGACCCGACGCGACGATGCGAGCCTGCGTGCGGGCGAGGGAGCGCGCGCCCTGCCGCGCCGCGACCGGTGCCGTGCCGAAGGGCCGGGTGAGCTGGCCGAGGCCGTTCGGGAGCAGGTCCTCGAGGGCCGGCGCGGGCGACATGTCGTGCTGGTGCGGGGCGACGTCCTCGCCGTCCGCGCTCGCGCCGACCCAGAGGCCGACGAGCTGGCCGACCTTCTCCTCGAGCGTCATGGCGTCGCGGAGGGCGGCGACCCGTTCGGCCGTCGGCCGCGAGGGGTCGCGCCACGGGGCATCCTGGATCGGCGGGTTCGAGGCGAGCGCCCCGGAGGCAGTGGCTTCCACGTTCAACCTTTCACCGCGCCCTGCAGCCCGCCGACGATGCGTTTCTCGGCGAGCAGGAAGAAGACGAGCGCGGGGATCATCGCCAGCGACGTGTATGCGAGCACGGCGCCGGTGTCCTGCGAGTACTGGGTGGAGAACTGGGTCACGCCGAGCGGCAGCGGCCAGAAGTCCTGAGGGAGGGTGCCGGTCGAGATCACGAGCAGCGGGAGCAGGTAGCCGTTCCAGCTCGCGACGAAGGCGAGCACGCCGACCGTGACGAGGCCGGGCATCGACAGCGGCAGCAGGATGCGCCAGAAGTAGCCGATGCGGCTCGCGCCGTCGATCGCAGCCGCCTCCTCGAGTTCCTCGGGGATCGCCTTGAGGAACGGCACGAGGATGATGATCGTCGTCGGCAACGCGAAGGCGATGCCCGGGATGATCACGCCGAGGTAGGTGCCGTGCAGCCCGAGAGTGCGCAGCAGCAGGGTGAGCGGCAGCGCGGCCACCGTCAGCGGGAACATGAGCCCCGCGGCGAAGAGGGTGTAGAGCGCCCCGCGCCCGCGGAAGTCGTACCGGGCGAGCACGAACGCCGCCATAATGCCGAGCACGACGACGCCCACGGTCGTGGCGACGGCGAGCAGCGTGCTGGCGCCGACGTTGCCCCAGAAGCGCGTCGAGGTGAGCACACGCACCCAGTTGTCGATCGTCCACGGGTCGGGCAGGCCCGCCGGGTTCGCGTTGAGGTCGGCGGTCGTGCGGAGTCCCCCGAGGAAGACGTAGATCACGGGGCCGATGGCGACCGCGGCGATGACGAGCGCGACGAGGTAGACGAAGGGCTGCCCCCAGTCGAAGCGTCGGCCCGCGGGCGCGGGCGGCAGCTCCTCGCGGGTGCGGCCGGTGGTGAGGCTGGTGGTCTCGGTCATGTCAACGGCTCCCGGTGACGGCGCCCGCGAGATCGCGGCGCAGGGCGAAGCGCTGATAGACGAGCGCGATGACGAGCGAGATGACGAACAGGATGACCGCGATGGCGCTGCCGTACCCCGGCTGGCCGGCGAACTGGCCCTGCTGCACCATGTACGTCGCCATCGTCTCGGTGGCCATGCCGCGCACGGTCGGCGCGACGGTCACCCAGACCATGTCGAAGAGCTGCAGCGAGCCGATGATCGACAGGAACGCCCAGATGCGGATCGTCGGCCCGAGCAGCGGCAGCGTGATGTGGCGCTGGATCTGCCACCAGCTCGCGCCGTCGATGGCCGCGGCCTCGGAGAGTTCGTCGGGCACGCCCTGGAGCCCGGCGAGCATGAGGATGATCGCGAAGCCGACGTACTTCCAGGTGAGGATCGCGAAGAGCGTCCAGAGCGCGATGGCCGGATCGGCGAGCCAGTTCTGCTGCAGCGATCCGAGGCCGACGGCCTCGAGCATCGCGTTGACGCCGCCGTTCGGCTGGAGGAGGAGCTTCCAGGAGAGGCCGGCGATGACCTCGGCGAGCACGTAGGGCACGAAGATCAGCAGCCGGAACACGGCGCGGCCGCGCATCGGCCGGTTGAGCAGCAGCGCCACCCCGATCGCGATGGGGCCCTGGATGAGCAGGGACAGCGCGAGGATCAGGAACGTGTTGCCGATCGCCTTGACGAACTCGGGGCTCTCGAACGCGCGGGTGTAGTTGCCGAAGCCGATGAAGCGCTCCGGGTCGGCCAGGTGCTCCCAACGGAACGCGGCGGGCAGGTTGTAGAAGCTGTAGACGGCCGCGAGCACGACCGGCACGATGACGAAGCCGACGAAGACCACGAGCGCCGGGCCGGCGAACAGCGCGATCTCGGCGCGCGTGCGCCAGACGCGTCGGCCGGGGCCGGAGCCGCGGCGGGCCGTGCGGGGGGACCGGGGGGCCGGGCCCGCGGTGGCGGGCCCGGCCGATTCGAGGAGTGCGGGCGGGGCCCAGAGCGGCGCCGCGGCGGCCCGCGTGTTGGCAG
>NZ_WSTA01000090.1 GCF_009789225.1 Agromyces seonyuensis
CTGAGACGCTGGGGATCAGACGAGCGCTCTTGCGATCTGCCGCCGTGGATGCGGCCGTCGCCGCCGCGCTCGCCGACGCGGAGGCCGCCGCGGCCGCCCCCGGCCCGCGCATCGCCGTCGAGAACGGCATGGACCCCGGGCTGACCGAGTGCGTCGACGACTCACGCACCTCGGCCGCCGACAGCCGCGTCGACAACACGCTCATCGAGATCCGCTGGTCCGACGCCTGCCAGGCCGGCTGGGGGCGCATCACGCGCTACGACGGCCTCGCGATGGGCAACACCGTGACGATCGCGATCTACCCAGAGACCGCGCCCGACGGCCCCGACCGCCAGGAGGCGACCGAGCACGACGTGCAGAGCGCCTACACCACGCTCGTGGTGCGTCCGAGCTCGGACACCCTGCTGTGCGCGGTCGGCTCGTTCACCGTCGACGGCACGCGCATCGACCTCGGCGAGCCGATCTGCACGTGAGCCCGCGACCCATCGCTCGGGAGCGGTGAGTAGCGGAGAGCGACCGGCGCGAGCGCCCGTTCAGCCGACCGGGCGCTCGTAGACGAAGTCGTCCTCGTAGCGGCCGCCGACGAGGAAGCGCTTCACGCCGACGCGCTCGAAGCCGTGCTTGCCGTAGAAGCGCTGCGCCCGCGCGTTCTCCTGGTTGACGCCGAGCCACACGCCGGCGGGCGGGTCGTCCGTCTCCCCCATGGTGCGGGCGGCCGCGATCGAGGCGCCCATGAGCTCCGCCGTCAGGCCCGTACCGTGCGCGCGGGGCAGCGCGTAGCACTTCGAGAGCTCGACGGTCGGCCGCAGGCTGATCGCCGCCGCCACGTCGGCGTCGGCCGGCTCCCCCGCGATGAGCATCGTGTACCCGAGCGGGCCGCCCGCGTCTTCGGCGATGAGGAGGCGCCGCGCCGGATCGGCGAGGTACTCGCGGAAGCGCGCCTCGCTGAGGTTCGTCGCGATGAACGCCGCGATCGCCTCGGCGGTCGTGTGCGGCGGGCAGGCGAGCGCGAAGGTCGCCGCGGCGACCTCGGCGAGGGCGGCGGCGTCGGCCGGGCCGGCGGGTCGGATGTGCACCCGTGCACGTTACTCCGAAGCATCCGCTCGCCGGCCGTCGACGACCCGGGATGACGCCGCTGCGCGCGCGGGCGGGGCCGGGCGATCAGCCCGGCCCCGCCCGTCCCTTCCCGCACGTGGCCCGCACGAGGAAGGAGGTCGGGTCCGCGCCGGGTGGGCGCGGACCCGAGGCATCCGTCAGAAGAAGCGCGCGTACGCCCCGACCGTGAGGAACGTCGGGAACTCGGGCGCGAGGGCGACCTCGCGGAACACCGAGATCGCGTCGTCGAAGCGGTCGCCCTCGAAACGCGGCAGCGCGGCGACGGCGGCGGCCATCGAGGCGACGATCGACGTCTGGTCGATGCGCGTGCCTTCGGCCGTGACGGTGTTGTTGTCGAGCCACTGCCAGATCTGCGAGCGCGAGATCTCGGCGGTGGCGGCATCCTCCATCAGGTGATCGATGGCGGCGGCGCCCACGCCCCGCAGCCACGACTCGATGTAGCGGATGGCGATGGCGATGTTGTCCACGACGCCGGCATCGCTCACCTCGCCGCCCGCCGAGGGGATGTCGAGGAGGTCGGCCGCGCCGACCTCGACGTCCTCGCGGAGCCGGTCGAGCTGGTTCGGGCGCTCGCCGAGCACCGCGTCGAATTCGGCCTTCGCCGTCGCGATGAGGTCGGGGTGGGCGACCCACGAGCCGTCGAAGCCGTCGCCGGCCTCGCGACGCTTGTCGAGGGCGACCTTCTCGAGCGCGCGCTCGGTCACCTCGGGGTTGCGACGGTCCGGGATGAAGGCGCTCATGCCGCCGATCGCGTAGGCACCGCGGCGGTGGGCGGTCGAGACGAGCAGCTCGGTGTACGCCCGCATGAAGGGCACCGTCATCGTGATCTGCGTCCGGTCCGGCAGCACCCAGCGGCGGCCGCGCGAACGGAACGTCTTGATGATCGAGAAGATGTAGTCCCAGCGACCGGCGTTCAGGCCCGCGCAGTGCTCGCGCAGTTCGAAGAGGATCTCCTCCATCTCGAACGCGGCCTGGATCGTCTCGATGAGCACGGTCGCGCGGACGGTGCCCTGCGGGAGGCCGAGCTCCTGCTGCGCGAAGACGAACACGTCGTTCCAGAGGCGGGCCTCCAGGTGCGATTCGAGCTTCGGCAGGTAGAAGTACGGGCCGGATCCCTGCGCGATGAGCGCCTCGGCGTTGTGGAAGAAGTAGAGCCCGAAGTCGACGAGCGAGCCCGACGCGCTCATCGAGCGGCCGGCGCGGTCGTGGAAGCGCAGGTGCTTCTCGACGAGGTGCCAGCCGCGCGGGCGGAACACGATCGTCGGCGTGCGCTCCGCGGTGACGCGGTACTCCTTGCCCTCGGGGCTCGTGTACTCGAGCTGCCCGCGCAGGAAGTCGTAGAGCGAGCGCTGCCCGCCGATGACGTTCCCCCAGGTCGGGCTCGTCGCGTCCTCCTGGTCGGCGAGCCACACCCGCGCGCCCGAGTTGAGGGCGTTGATCGCCATCTTGCGGTCGGTCGGGCCGGTGATCTCCACGCGGCGGTCCTCGAGGCCCGGCGCCGCGCCGGCGACGCGCCACTCGGGGTCGAGCCGGATCCACTCCGTCTCGGGCAGGAACTTCGGGTCGCGGCCGTTCGCGGCGTCGACGCGGGTCTGCAGGCGCCGGGCGAGCAGTTCGTGCCGGGTGTGCGCGAAGCGGTCGTGCAGCGCGGCGAGGAAGTCGAGGGCGGCCGGCGTGAGGATGGCCTCGTCGCCCGGGGCGAGCGGGGCGACGACCTCGATGCGCGGCTGCTGCGTCGGGAATTCAGGACGACGCTGGTCGGTCTCGGGGGCGATGAGGGTGTTCATGAGGATGCTCCGAATCGGATCGGTTGCGGATGCTGCGAAAGGTGGTGCCGCTGGTCGAGTCATCCGCTGGTCGAGTAGCGGCGAAGCCGCGTATCGAGACCTCGTGAGATGCCTGCCGGAGCCGGCGAAGCATCCTGAGGGCCTCGAGACGGCGCTGACGCGCCGACTCGACCAGCGGGGGGACGCGCTCAGTGCGCGAACTGCTCTTCCTCGGTCGAACCGACGAGGGCGAGCGTGGAGGCCTCGGGGTTCAAGGCGGTGGCGATCTTGTCGAAGTAGCCGGTGCCGACCTCGCGCTGGTGGCGCGTGGCCGTGTAGCCCGCGGGCTCGGAGGCGAACTCGGCCTCCTGGAGCTCGACGTAGGCGGACATCTGACGGTCGCGGTAGCCGCTCGCCAGCGTGAACATGCCGTGGTTCAGCGAGTGGAAGCCGGCCAGGGTGATGAACTGGAACGCGTAGCCCATGGCGGCGAGCTCGCGCTGGAACTTCGCGATCTGGTCGTCGTCGAGCGCCTTCTTCCAGTTGAACGACGGCGAGCAGTTGTAGCTCAGGCGCTGACCGGGGAACTTCGCGTGGATCGCCTCCGCGAACTGCTTGGCGACCTCGAGGTCGGGCACGCCCGTCTCGACCCAGAGCAGGTCGGCGTACTCGGCGTACGCGAGGCCGCGGGCGATGGATGACTCGATGCCCGGCTGCACCTCGTAGAAGCCCTCGGCGGTGCGCTCGCCCGTGAGGAACGGCCTGTCGCGCTCGTCGTGGTCGCTCGTCAGGAGGTTCGCGGCGAGCGAGTCGGTGCGGGCGATGACGAGGGTCGGCACGTCGGAGACGTCGGCCGCGAGACGGGCCGCGTTCAGGGTGCGGATGTGCTGGCCGGTCGGGATGAGCACCTTGCCGCCCATGTGGCCGCACTTCTTCTCGCTCGCGAGCTGGTCCTCCCAGTGCACGCCCGCGGCGCCCGCCTCGATCATCTGCTGCATGAGCTCGTAGGCGTTCAGCGGACCGCCGAAACCGGCCTCGGCGTCGGCGACGATGGGGGCCATCCAGTCGGAGACGCCCGTCTGCGCCTCGGTGCCCTGCTCGATCTGGCCGGTGCGCAGCAGCGCGTTGTTGATGCGGCGCACGACCGCCGGCACCGAGTTGGCCGGGTAGAGCGACTGGTCGGGGTAGGTCTGGCCGGAGAGGTTCGCGTCGGCGGCGACCTGCCAGCCGGAGAGGTAGATGGCCTTGAGGCCGGCGCGCACCTGTTGCACGGCCTGGTTGCCGGTGAGGGCGCCGAGGGCGTAGGTCCACTCGGGCTGCTCCTGCGGCTCGAACGCGGTGCCGGTGTTCTGCTGGATCTGCTCCCAGAGCTTCTCGGCGCCGCGCTTGGCGAGGGTGCGCTCCTCGCGGACGGGGCCGCGGAGGGCGACCACGTCCTCGGCGGTGTAGTCGCGCTTGACGCCCTCCCAGCGGGGGTTCGCCTCCCACTCGAGGCGCAGCTCGTCGGCCGTCTGGGTCTGGTCGCCGGGGCGGTTCGGGATGCTCATCGTCGTGCTCCTTCAGGTGGTTCGCGGGGGCTCCGCGGTGCGTCGTGGAACCACCTTCACCCGCCGCGCACCCCCACCCCCGGCGATTCCCGGTGTGAAGAATCCCCCGCTTTCTGCGCCGGTGAACTCCCGCCCTCCGTCGCCCGCCCGCGCCCCCGCTCTCCGCCCCCGCCCGCTCCCTGCCCTCGCCCGGTTCCCTCCCCATCTCCCCCACCGAACGGTCGCAGATCGTCGCTTCGGCGCCGTTGAAGCGACGATTTGCGACCGTTCGGTGGGTCAGGGGCGCCAGCCGCGATCGTGCAGGGCCCGCCGGGTGCGGGCGACGACATCCTCGGCGCGCGTCGAACGGGTGATGCGGATGACGAGCCACCCGTCGGCGGCGAGGTCGTTCAGCCGGCCGACGTCCCGCTGCCACTGCCGGTCGTCGGTTCGGTGCTGGGCACCGTCGTACTCGACGAGGACCCGCCATCGCCGGTAGACGAGATCGCCGACGACCACGCGCCCGTCGCGGAGGACGATCGCTGCGTTGAGCTCGGGTTCGGGAAGCCCCGCCCGGATGAGGACGAGGCGGGTGCGCGTCTCCTGCGGGGAATGCGATCCGGCACGGAGGTCGGCGCGGGCCGCGAGCAGCCGACGAGCACCCCGGCGCGAACCGTGCGCGGCGAGCGCGGTGTCGATCTCCTCCTCCGTGGCGAGCGGAGCGGGCAGCCCGAGCAGCCGGTCGCCGGCCACGACGAGTTCGTCCCGCGTCGCGAGCGCCCCGAGCGAGCACCATGCTTCCGCGGGCGCGAGGACGGGGAGGCCGTCGAGGCGGACGAGCTTCGGGCGTTCGGCAGTCGTGTGTCCCACGACGCCGACGCCCCGCGGGGCGCGACCGCCGACGCTCGTCACATGCAGACGTTCGTCGGCCTCGAGCCGCCCCGAGAGCGGCAGACCGAGCAATCGAGCGGCCGTCACGTGGGAGAAGAAGCGGCGTTCCGTCATCCCGACGGCGTAGCTGCGGGCTTCGTCGTGGACGTTCGTCGCCGCGGTGGGCGAACGCACGCCGTGGAACGGCCGGACGAGGTCGCCGCTTCGCAACCGCCCTTCCGAGATGGCGGCTCGCAACGCCGCGGCGGTCGAGAACGGGGCGGCATCGAACGGATGCGGGAGCGGAGCAGGTCGGCGCATCGCAGCAGCATCCTGGGCGCCTCGAAGCCTCGCACCGCCGCACCCTGCGCTGCCGGACCGTCCGACTCCCGGTCGAGATGGGGAGGACGACGGACCGCCCCTCCATCGAACGGTCGCAAACCGTCGTTTCGGCCCGCGAATAACGACGGTTTGCGACCGTTCGGTGAACGAGGTGGAGGTAGGTAGGTGGAGAGCGGAGGGGCGGCGGACGGGAGCGCGGGGCGCGGCAGCGCGAGCGCGCGCCTACGCGCCCTGGGCGCCGAGCTTCACCAACAGGAGGGTCTGCGCCGCGACCATGCGCTCGAGCTCGGCCGGGTCGACGGACTCGTCGCTCGCGTGGATGCGGGCCTTCTCGACGTCCTGAGCGCCCCACAGCACGATCGCGCCGTCCGGCGAGGCGAGCTTGAGGGAGGCGAGCAGCGGGATCGAGCCGCCCGAGCCGATCGACTCGACCGGCTTGCCGTAGATCTCGGCGAGCGCGACCTCGGCCGCCTGGATGGCGGGGGCGGATTCGTCGACGGCGAACGCGTGGCCGGCCTTGACCTTCTCGACGACGACCTTCGCGTTCCACGGGGTCTGCGCCCGCAGGTGCGACATGAGGGCCTCGAGCTGCGCGTCGGCGTCGGAGCCGGGGGCGATGCGCAACGAGAGCCGCGCCTTCACCGACGGCAGCAGCACGTTCGAGCCCTCGACCGTGTTCGGCAGGTCCATGCCGATGACGGTGATCGAAGGACGCGCCCAGACGCGGTCGCTGAGGGTGCCGGTACCGAGGTAGTCGACGCCGTCGAGGATGGCGGAGCCGCCGCGGTAGACGGGCTCGTCCATGTCGGCGCCGGGCCAGGTGCCGCTGTCGACGCCCGGGATGACCGTGTCGCCGTGCTCGTCGTGGAGGCCCGCGAGGATCTTGATCATGACGGTCATGGCGTCGGGCGCCGCGCCGCCGAAGAGGCCGGAGTGCACGGGGTTCGCGAGCGTCGACACCTCGATCGTGCACGACACGTCGCCGCGCAGCGCGGTCGTGAGCCCGGGCCGGTCGACGGCCTGCGGCCCCATGTCGCTGATGACGGCGACGTCGAACTGGAAGAGCTCCGGGTTGGCCTCGACGAAGTCCTCGAGGTGCGAGATCGTCTCCTCCTCGCCCTCGACGAGCACCTGGATGTTGCACGGCGGGTTCGCGGCGAGCTGCTTGATCGAGCCGAAGTGCATCGCGAGGCCGGACTTGTCGTCGGCGGCGCCGCGGCCGTAGACGCGCCCGTCGTCCTTGACCGTCGGCGTCCACGGGTCGCTCGTCCAGCCCTGGCTCTCGGGCGAGGGCTGCACGTCGTAGTGGGCGTAGAGCAGCACGGTCGGCGAGCCGGGCGGGCCGGCGATGTCGGCGACGACGGCCGGGTAGCCACCGGGGATCTCCTGGAGCCGGGCGTTCGCGGCGCCCGCATCGCGCAGCAGTTGCACGACCGCCTCGGCCATGGCGTGCACCGGGTCCGACGGGAACCCGGGGAAGGCGATCGAGGGGATCGCGACGAGCTTCGCGTGCCGGTCGAGGATCTCCGGCATGAGGGCCTTCGTTGCGGCCTTGATCGATTCGGCGTCGGACATGGTGTCGGTTCCTTCCGGGCGGTGCGAGTGGATGCCGGTGCCGGCGGAGCCGGGGCGCGTCGTCGCGTCCCGGGTCCCGGCGGCGTCAGCGGACGAAGAGCTGGATGAGCAGGCCGGCCCCGACGACGGACACCCACGACACCAGCATCGGGATCGTGAACGAGTGCCAGATGGGCACGCTGGTGAGCTTCGTGGAACCGGTGAGGTCGGTCTCGACGGCGGCGATCTGCGAGCCGTTCGCGGGGAACAGCCAGACGCCGACGAGGGAGGGCCACATCGCGGTGATGACGCCCACGGGCATCCCGGCGCCGATCGCGATCGGGATGATCGTGTTCGTCGTGGCCGACTGGCTCGTCGTGAGGCCCGCGACGAGGAACAGGGCGACGGCGAGCAGGATGGGCACCGCGGTGACGAGGTCGCCGAGCGGGTCGATGATCGTCTCCTGGTTGGCGGAGATGAAGGTGTCGGCCATCCACGCGATGCCGAAGAGGGCGATGGCCGCCACGAATCCCGACTTCAGCAGCGACTGCTCCACGATCTGGGGCGGCGGCACCTTGCGGACGAGGATGATCGCGAGCGCGGCGCTGAACATGAAGAGCTGGATGACGATCGACATGCTGAGCGGTTCGAGGTCGCCGTCGCTGTTCGGGAACGCAGGCCGCAGGCCGGAGAACAGGCCCATGAGCACGATGAGGAAGATCGCCGCGAGGAAGATGTAGGCGGCCGTCGCGCCGCCCTTCGGCACCTCGTGGACGATCTTCTCGACCGGTGCCACCGTCTTGGTCGACTTCCGGGCCTGCCGCGCGGCCTTGGCCTCGGAGGTGCCCGTCGCGGCGGCCTCGGCGCGCGCAGCCTGCTGCGCCTTGAGCACGGCGGGCATCTCGACGGTGCCCTCCTCGACCCGCTTGAGGAACACCGGGTCGTCGAGGAGCTCCTTGCCGATGCGCTGCTGCACGAACGACACGACGATGCACGAGACGATCGCGGCCGGCACCGTGATGACCAGGATGTCGATGAGCGAGAAGTCGAGCGGACCGACGAGCACGAGGTAGGCCGCCATCGCCGCCGACACCGGGCTCGCGGTGATGCCGAGCGCGCTCGTCACCGTGGAGGCCGCGAGCGAGCGCTCGGGCCGCTGGCCGTTGCGGTACGCGGTCTCGTAGATCACCGGGATGAGGGCGAAGTAGATGTTCGACGTGCCCGAGAGCGCCGTGAACACGAACGACACGAGCGGCGCCACATAGGTCAGCCGGCCCGGGTTCGCCTGGATGATCTTCGACGCGATCGACACCAGGTAGTCGATGCCGCCCGCGGCCTGCATCGCCGAGGCCGCCGTGATGACGGCGATGACGATGAAGAACGCGTCGATCGGCGGAGATCCCGGCGGCAGGTGGAAGACGAAGACGAGGATGAGCGTGCCCACCACGCCCCAGAGTCCGAGCCCCACTCCGCCGACGCGCACGCCGAGGACGATGGCTCCCAGGACGACGACGGCCTGCAGCACCACCAACACATATTCCATCGCGCGCTCCCCCCAGAACCGGACACGATGACTTCCCGAACGCTATCGCGCGCGGCGACCACGGCGCCAGGCCCGCCGAACACGGATCGGTCGAGCGGCGGACGCGGCGCGTACGCTCGCTCGCATGACCCGCGTGCTCGTGATCATCGACATCCAGAACGACTACTTCCCCGGCGGCGCGTTCCCGCTCGTCGGGACCGAGGCGGCTGCCGGTGCGGCGGGCGGGCTGCTCGCCGCCTTCCGCGCGGCCGGCGAGCCCGTCATCCACGTGCAGCACTTCTCGGGCCCGGACGACGGCTTCTTCGTGCCGGGCACGCCGGGCGCCGAGATCAACGCGGCCGTCGCGCCCGTGCCCGGGGAACCGGTCGTCGTCAAGCACGAGCCGAACGCCTTCCTCGGCACCGACCTCGAGGCGCGGCTGCGCGCACTCGCCCCCGTCCAGGTCGTCGTCGCGGGCATGATGACGAGCATGTGCGTGGATGCGACCGTGCGCGCCGCCTCCGACCTCGGCTTCGCGCTCGCCGTCGCGGGCGACGCCTGCGCGGCGCCCGACCTGACCTACGCGGGCGAGACCGTGCCGGGCGCGCAGGTGCACGCCGCCTTCCTCGCGGCGCTCGACGGCACGTACGCGCGCGTCGCCCCGGCCGCCGAACTCGCGCCGGTGCACGCGTCGCGCTGACGAGGCTGCGGCAGGTCTGCGCAGATTCCCGGTTCTTCACGGCGATGGCACGTTTCATTCCTCCCGCCGCACCCGATCGGGCGGTTTCGGCGTGAAGAACGCGCAGTGTTCTGTTTGCTGAAACTGCACAGCGGTGCGAACCTGGGGGCATGGTCACCGTCGATCCCCGCCGAACCTCCCCTGCCGCGCCGGCCCCCCGCGCCGCGGTCGTCGGGAGTGCGCAGCCCGAGGCATCCGCCCCGCCCGAGCCGGACGCGCTCACGCTCGGGCGGCGCATCCGCGATCGGCGGCTCGCGGCCGGACTGACCCTCGAGCAGCTCGCCGCGGCCGTCGATCGGGCGCCGTCGCAGATCTCGATGATCGAGACCGGCAAGCGCGAACCGAAGCTCACGATGCTCCGCGCGATCGCCCTGGCGCTCGGCACCACCATCGACGAGCTCCTCAGCCCCGAGGCGCCGACGGCGCGCGACGCGCTCGAGATCGCCGTCGAACGCGCCCAGCGCGGACCGGTCTTCGGCGCGCTCGGCATCGCGCCGTTCCGCGTCGGCAAGGCGCTCAGCGACCAGACCCTGCAGACGATCCTGGCGCTCGCCGGCGAGGTCGAGCGGCTGCACCGCGAGCGCGCCGCGACCCCCGAGGAAGCCCGGCGCGCCAACGTGGAACTGCGCGCCGAGATGCGCGCCCGCGACAACTTCTACCCCGAGCTCGAGCGGAAGGCCTCCGAACTGCTCGGCGCCGTGGGGCACACCGGTGGGCCGGTCTCCCAGCAGCTCGTCGCCGACATGGCGGCGCACCTCGGCTTCTCGCTGCACTACGTGGGCGACCTGCCGCACTCGACCCGCTCGGTCACCGACCGCCGCCACGGCCGC
Source organism: Agromyces seonyuensis (assembly GCF_009789225.1). Classification (GTDB taxonomy): domain Bacteria; phylum Actinomycetota; class Actinomycetes; order Actinomycetales; family Microbacteriaceae; genus Agromyces; species Agromyces seonyuensis. Next base: position 10,266 of record NZ_WSTA01000090.1, read on the forward strand.
CTCTACCTGCCGACGTCGACCTCGCCCGGACGCGACTCCCGCTCCCCGATCCTGCAGGCGCTCGCGAGCCACCTGCTCGGGCACGGCGAGCCGACCTCCTACGGCGACTTCCTGCGCCAACGCGTGGAGACGAATTACCTCACGGCGGCGATCCTGCTGCCCGAGGCATCCGCCGTGAAGTTCCTCACCGAGGCGAAGAACCTGCGCCGCATTTCGATGGAGGACCTGCGCGACGCGTACGCGGTGTCGTACGAGACGGCCGCGCACCGCTTCACGAACCTCGCGACCGCACGCCTGGACATCCCCGTGCACTTCATGAAGGTGCACGAGTCGGGCACCGTCATCAAGGCGTACGAGAACGACTCGGTGCGCTTCCCCTCCGACGCGCTCGGCGCCGTCGAGGGCACGACCGTGTGCCGCAACTGGACGGCGCGCACCGTCTTCGACGCCGAGGACCGCTTCAACCCCTGGTACCAGTACACCGACACGGTGTCGGGCACGTACTGGTGCACCTCGCGCATCGAGCGCGCGAAGGAGGGCGAGTACTCGGTCTCGGTCGGCGTGCCGTTCGCCCACGTCAAGTGGTTCCGGGGTCGCGAGACACCGCACCGGGCGGTGTCGCGGTGCCCGGACGAGTCGTGCTGCCGCCGTCCCGCGGGCGTGCTCGCCGAGCGCTGGGCCGGCGAGGCGTGGCCGGCGGCACGCACCCCGACCTCGCTCCTCGCGGCGCTGCCGACGGGCACGTTCCCGGGCGTGGACGAGACCGAGGTCTACCAGTTCCTGGAGTCGCACGCGCCCAGGGGCTGACGGTCCCACTGGTCGAGTAGCGAAGCGTCCCGAGACCCGCCGGTCGACCCACGGGGTCTCGAGACGCTCCTTCGTCGCTCCTCGACCAGCGGGTGGAGACGGTCCAGCTGGTCGAGTAGCGAAGCGTATCGAGACCCCGCTGGTCGACTCACGGGGTCTCGAGACGCTCCTTCGTCGCTCCTCGACCGGCGGGCGGGGACGCTCCTTCGTCGCCTCTCGACCCGCGGGCCCCCTCGATACCGGATGCAGCGCGCCCGGGTCAAGGCCCGGAGCCGGATCCGCGGGCGTCAATACGCTCGTTCCCACGGCGTCCCACCGGGCCCGCCGGGTTCCGCTCCGACCCACCCGACCGAGAAAGGTCCGATCGTGATCACCCTCACCTGGCTCCTGCTCATCGCCATCGCCGGCGGCGTCCTCGCCCTCGTCGACGGCATCCTCCGCCTCCGAGGCCGCGGCACCGCCATCGGCATCGTCGAGGTCATCGTGAGCGCGCTGTTCCTGCTCTCGCTCTTCGTTCCGGGCATCCCCTTCGGCTCGCTCGTGCTCGCGGTCGTGACGGGCATCGTGCTGATCGTCTCGCTCGTCGCCCGTCGCGGCTCCACCGCCCTCGCGATCGCGGGCCTCGCGCTGCTGGCGATCTGGATCGTGCTCGCGCAGGGCTGGCTGCGCATCCCCGGCATCAACTGAACCGCGGGGAACACCCCGGAATGCGCGGCACGGATCACTCCGTGCCGCGCATTCCGCTGTGCATGGCACGTTCGAGCGAGCATTTGCACCGTCGTTGCGAAGTTTCGCAACGGAATCCATAGCCACGGGGAACGAGGCCGGGCAGACTGTCGGGAACCGAACCGAGTCCGACCCCGCGTCGGAGAACCGAGGATCCCCGTGCCCCGCACCGTCTTCGAGCGATCGAAGCCTGCAGCCGCCGTCATCGAGCACTCGCTCGCCCGTTCGCGTCACGCGACGTTCTGGATCGAGGATGCGGGGGCCGACGCCCCGCAGCACCCGCCGCTGCGCGGATCGGGCCGCGCCGACCTCGTCGTCGTCGGCGGCGGCTACACGGGGCTCTGGACGGCCCTCCTCGCCAAGCGCCGCGACCCCGGGGCACGGGTGGTGCTGCTCGAAGCGGCTTCGATCGGCTGGGCGGCCTCGGGCCGCAACGGCGGGTTCGTCGACGCGAGCCTCACGCACGGCGACGAGAACGGCCGCAGCCGGTTCCCCGACGAGTTCGACGAGCTGCGGCGCCAGGGCGCGGCCAACCTCGATGCGATCGAGGCGGACGTCGCCGCGTTCGGCATCGACGCCGAGTTCGAGCGCACCGGCGCCCTCGACGTCGCGACCGAGCCCTACCAGGTCGGGCTCCTCCGCGAGGAGGCCGGTCCGGACGACGTCCTCCTGGACGAAGCGGCGGTGCGCGCCGCGATCGGCTCGCCGACGTTCCTCTCGGGGCTGTGGCATCCGCGCAGCACGGCGCTCGTGCATCCGGCCAAGCTCGCGCTCGGCCTGGCCCGCGCAGCCGCCGAGCTCGGCGTCGAACTCCACGAGGGCACGCGCGTCGCGGCGCTCGACACGAGCGCGCCGGGCCCGCGCGGGGGCGTCGTCGTCCGCACGTCGGCCGGTGCGAGCATCCACGCCGCGAAGGTCGCCCTCGGCACCAACGTCTTCCCGAGCCTGCTGAAGCGCAACCGCTTCATGACCGTGCCCGTCTACGACTACGTGCTGATGACCGAACCGCTCTCGGATGCCCAGTGGCGCGAGGTCGGCTGGGACGGCCGGCAAGGCCTCGGCGACACCGCCAACCAGTTCCACTACTCCAGGCGCACCGCCGACGGCCGCATCCTCTTCGGCGGCTACGACGCCGTGTACCACTACGGTTCCCGCGTGCGCGCCCGCTACGAGGACCGCAGCGCCTCCTACGAGAAGCTCGCGAGCCACTTCTTCACGACCTTCCCGCAGTTGGAGGGCCTCGCCTTCACCCACCGCTGGGCCGGGGCGATCGACACCTGCACGCGGTTCTGCGCCTACTTCGGGCTCGCGCGCGAGGGCCGCATCGCCTACGCCGCCGGTTACACCGGGCTCGGCGTCGCCGCGACGCGCTTCGCCGCCGAGGTCATGCTCGACCGGCTCGCGGGGCTGACGACCGAGCGCACCGAACTCGAGTTCGTGCGTTCGCGTCCCCTGCCGTTCCCGCCCGAGCCGATCGCGAGCCTCGGCATCCAGGCGACGCGGTGGTCGCTCGACCGGGCCGACCACCGCGACGGCAAGCGCAACCTGCTGCTCCGCGGCCTCGACGCGCTCGGCCTCGGGTTCGACTCCTAGACCAGATCGGCGAGGCTCGGGCGGGACGAGCGCGCACCTGCGTGCGCCGTCCGGCGTGGCTCGCCCGGCGCATCCCCGCACGTGCGCGCCGGGCGCGGCTAGCCTGGCCTGATGGACGGACGGTCGCCGGAGCGCGGGATGCCGCGGCGCACGTTCCTGACCCTCTCGTTCGCCGGCATCGGCGCGCTCGCCCTCGCCGCCTGCACGCAGACCCCCGCGCCGACGCCGAGCCCGACGCCCTCCCCCACGCCGGCGCCGACACCGCTGCCCACCGTGCCGGGCGTGCCCGCGCCGCTCGCGATGACGCGCTCGAACTGGAGCGCCGACCCCTGGACGCTCGGCGGCACGGTCTTCGAACCCGTCGGCGGCACCGCGGAGGCCCGGGCGACGCTGCGCACGCCCGTCGACGCGCGCATCTGGTTCGCGGGCGAGGCGCTGCCGGAGGACGGCGTCCGCATCGGCACGCTCGCCGCCGCCCGCGCGAGCGGCGCCGCGGTCGCCGACGACGTCCTCCGCACGGCGGAGAGCGGCGAACGCGTGGCCGTCATCGGCGCGGGCGTCGCCGGGCTCGCGGCGGCGGCGCGGCTCGCGGATGCCGGGTTCGCCGTGTCCGTCTTCGAGGCGCGGCGCACGGTGGGCGGGCGCGCGGCGAACCGAACCGTGTCGGGCTTCGACGACCCCGTGCGCTACGGCGCCGTGCTCGTGCCCGACGACCTCGACGTGCTCTACGACCTCGCGCGCGCGGACGTGCGCACCGTGACCTTCGCCCCCGAGCTCCTGGTGCGGCGCGACGACGGCGTCGAGGTCGCACCGTCGGCGTTCGGCATCGCGGCGCTGCAGCAGGCCCACGAGTATGCGGCGGCCCAGCCGGAGGACTCCTCGATGTCCGCGGCGCTCGCCGCCTCCGGGGCGACGCCCGTGAGCCCCGAGCCCGGTCCGGACGGCGTGAGCGAGGGCGAGTGGCTCGAGTACGCGCTGCGGTCGGCCCTGGCCCCGGCGACGGGCGCGTCTAGTTCCCGGGTCTCCGCGACCGAGTACGACCCCGTCGTCATCGGCGACGCGCTGCGCGGGGCGAAGTACCCGACGGCGGGCATCGGCGCCTGGATCGACGGGATCGCCGGGCGACGCGACGTGCAGGTGGCCGTCGGATCGGCCGTCTCGGAAGTGCGGCTCGGCACGGAACGCGTGAGCCTGCGCTTCGACACGGGCGAGTCGTTCTCCGCGCACCGCGTCGTCGTCGCCGTTCCGCACGGCGTCCTGCGGGAGCAGCGCATCGGTTTCGTCCCCGAACTGCCCGACGAATACGCCGCCGCGATCGCCGCGATCCCGGTCGGCGACCTCGACGTCGTGTGGCTGCGCTTCGAGGAGGCGTTCTGGCGGCCGGAAGCGACGGCTGCCGACGAGGGCACGGGCGTCGCGACGGCGGAGCCGAACGAGGACGACGCGGCCGAACCGGCGGTGATCCCGCAGCGGCTGCTGACCGTCGTCGGCGGCGCTCCGGGCGTCGCCGCGTGGCTCGACCCCGCTGACAGCGAGGAGGCCGTGCTCGTCGGCGTCGTCGCGGGCGCGGCCGGAACGAGGCTCGGCGCGCTGGGCGACGACGACTTCCTCGCGGCCGCGCTCGACGGACTCACCCCCTACGGCATGACGACGGCCGACTCGTCCGAGTCGGGCGACGTCCCCTCGGAGTCGGGCGACGGCTGAGGCCCGGGCGTCCGACGGACACGCCCGCGGCGCCACAGCATCCGGTGCAGCCCCGTGAAGCCCCACGTGAGGCCGAGGAAGACGAGCAGCACTGCGAAGCAGCATCCGGCGACGCCCCAATAGCCGCCGACGAGCGTCTCGTCGAGGAAGAAGTAGGGGTACCAGCCGACCTGGCCGCCCCGCCAGAGCGTGTAGACCAGCCAGCACACCGGCAGGACGAGCACCCAGCCGAGCGTCGTCCAGGGCAGCGGCGGGTTGATCGCGAGCACCGCATCGACGCTCCACACGACGATCACGAGCACGGGCATGACGAAGTGCAGCAGCGTGTCGGACCAGGGCACGTCGACGCGCACGCCGAACGACGCGGACTGCCAGGCGATGAGACCGAAGACGATGCCCGAGATGAGCACGTAGATCGTCACGATCGTGCGCACGACGCCGAGCCAGGGCGGGTCGACGGGCGCGACGAACGCGAAGGCGGCGGCGACGAGCAGCACGAGCACCAGCAGGATCGCCGACTGGATCGTGAAGTACGAGTAGAAGTTGGCGACCGCGAACTGGAAGCCGAGCACGTACTCGTAGTTGCCGATGAGCGCGACGATCTCGATCACGGCGAGCGTCAACCGCGCGATGCCGAGCCCTCGGCGGACCCGCGCCTCCCCGGCGACGAGGCCGTGGGTGCGCGCGGTCATCCTGCAACGCTACGCCGCGGGGCTCGCACGGCGCAGGCGCCCCGCGCGCTCCCGCGGACGCGACGGTCGTCTCCGAGGCGGGCCCGGCCTGGCGGCGCGCAGGCCGGGGATCGGAGGAGCACACGGCCGGACCCCAGACACATAGGCAACGGGGAGGCCGCCGGC
>NZ_WSTA01000091.1 GCF_009789225.1 Agromyces seonyuensis
CGGCCGCGTTGTCGCCGGCGCCGGGGCCCACGAGGATGCCCGCCGGCACGCCGGGCGCCGCCGCGGTCGTGCCCGCCGCCTCGGACGGGCCGAGGACGCGCGGGAGCACGGCGTCGTGCCCGAGCGCGGCGACGAGGAGCTCGCGGTCGTAGTCGCCCGTCGCGGGCGACCAGTACGACGTGCCGCTCGCATCCGAACGATCGGTGACGAGCTCCTCGAGCGCCGGCCGCTCCGGGCCGAAGCCGCGCAGCCGCCACGTCAGCCAGTCGTGGGGGAGCGCGACGGCCGCCACGCGCGCCGCGGCCCCCGGCTCCGCGTCGCGGAGCCAGCGCAGCTTCGTCGCCGTGAACGAGGCCACCGGGCTCGAGCCCGTGCGCTCGATGAGCTCGGTGCGGCCGAACTCCGCGATGAGCGCCTCGGCGGCGGGCGCCGACCGCGTGTCGTTCCAGAGCAGGGCGTCGCGGATGACGCGACCGGCTTCGTCGAGGACGACCATGCCGTGCTGCTGGCCCGCGATGGAGATCGCGTCGACGTCCTCGAGGCCCCCCGCGTCGGCGATCGCCGCGAGCAGTGCGTCCCACCAGGCATCCGGCGCGACCTCGGTGCCGCCCGGGTGGGGCGCCGACCCGCTGCGCACGAGGCGCCCCGTCGCGAGGTCGCGGACGACGACCTTGCACGACTGGGTCGACGAGTCGACGCCCGCGACGAGACGCTGGGTCAACGCGCGCCCATCAGGTGCTCGAGCGCGAGCTGCTGGAGGCGCACGAAGCCGAAGCCCTTGCCGTCGAAGTACGCCTCGGCGTCGAAGTCCTCGTACGCGCTGCGGTCCGCGAGGAGCTCGGCGTAGCCCTCGCCCTCGTTCAGGGTCGGCTGCTGGATCTCGGCGACCTTGGATGCGGCGAGCGCCTCCTGCACCTCGGGGTCGGCGCGGAAGGCCGCGGCGCGCTCCTTGAGCAGCAGGTACATGCGCATGTTGGCGTCGACCGAGCGCCAGACGCCCTCGGGGTCCTCGGTGCGGCTCGGCTTGTAGTCGAAGTGGCGGGGGCCGGTGTAGGCCTGGCCGCCGTTCGGGCCGCCGTGCTCGAGCAGGTCGACGAGCGAGAACGCGTTCTGCAGGTCGCCGTGTCCGAAGACGAGGTCTTGGTCGAACTTCACGCCGCGCTGGCCGTTGAGGTCGATGTGGAAGAGCTTGCCGGCGTCGAGGGCCTGGGCGATGCCGGCCGTGAAGTTCAGGCCCGCCATCTGCTCGTGGCCGACCTCGGGGTTCAGGCCCACCATCTCGGGGTGCTCGAGGGTCTCGATGAAGCCGAGGGCGTGGCCGACGGTCGGCAGCAGGATGTCGCCGCGGGGCTCGTTGGGCTTGGGCTCGATCGCGAAGCGCAGCGAGTAGCCCTGGTCGAGGACGTACTCCGAGAGGAGGTTCACGGCCTCGCGATAGCGGGCGAGCGCCCCTTGGATGTCCTTGGCGGCGTCGTACTCGGCGCCCTCGCGGCCGCCCCACATGACGAACGTCTCGGCGCCGAGCTCGGCGGCGAGGTCGAGGTTGCGCAGCACCTTGCGGACGGCGAAGCGGCGGACGTCGCGGTCGTTGGAGGTGAAGCCGCCGTCCTTGAAGACGGGGTGGCTGAAGAGGTTGGTCGTGACCATGGGGATCTTCAGGCCCGTGGCGTCGAGGGCGCCCTTCAGCCGGTCGATCTCGGCCTGGCGCTCGGCGTCGGTCGAGCCGAACGCGAAGAGGTCGTCGTCGTGGAAGGTCATGCCGTAGACGTTGCGCTCGGCGAGCTGCTCGACGGCGTACACGGTGTCGACATGCGCACGGGTGGCGCTGCCGAACTGGTCCTGCGCGGCCCAGCCGAAGGTCCAGAGGCCGAAGGTGAACTTGTCCTCGAGGGTGGGTGCGGGGGAGGTCTGGTCGACTTTGATCATGCGAAACAACATATCAACCCGGTCGTGCCGTTGGGAACCACCGGGCCGAACGTCTCCGGGCTCGACTGTTATGTTGTTCCGAACCGGATAATGCCGGACACGAGGAGGGACGTCGATGAGCGAGCAGATCCGCGCCGTCGCGCCCGAGCGCCACCGCGCACTCGAGGACGTGCGGCGCCGCAACCTCGCCGACATCCTGGGCATCGTGCACCGCTCGGGCCGCTCGACGCGTGCCGAGCTCACGCGCGCCACCGGGCTCAACCGGTCGACCATCGCCGCGATCGTCGGCGAGCTCGTGCGGCGCAGGCTCGTCGTCGAGCAGGCGCCCGAGGAGCGCGGCGGCGTCGGCCGGCCGAGCTTCGTCGTCGTTCCCGATCCCGCCACGATCGCGATCGTCGTCCACCCCGAGGTGGATGCCGTCGTGATCGCGTTCGTCTCCCTCGGCGGCGACGTGCAGCGGCGCTTCCGATTCGCGCAGCAGCGGCCGCCCTCGCCCGCGGAGGTCGTCGACCTCGTCGCCGGCATCGTCGAGGGCGTCGCGGCCGAACGGGAGTCCGGAGCGCTCCGGGTGCTCGGCGTCGGCGCCGCCGTTCCCGGGCTCGTCCGCTCCGACCGAGGATTCGTCGAGCTCGCGCCCGCGCTCGACTGGCACGGCGTCGAGTTCGCGCGCATGCTCGAAGCGGCGACGGGGCTGCCCGCGTTCGCCGCGAACGATGCGAACTGCGGCGTGCTCGCCGAGCACCGCACCGCTGCCGGCACGGGCGACTTCGTCTACCTCAACGGCGGCGCGAGCGGCATCGGCGGCGGCCTCGTCGTCGGCGGTCGTCTGCTCGGCGGGCGTTCCGGCTTCGCCGGTGAACTCGGCCACGTGCTCGTCGATCCCGCCGGACCGCGGTGCCGGTGCGGTTCCACGGGCTGCCTGCAGGCCATCGTCGAGCTCGGGGCACTGCGCACGGCCGCCGGACTCGATGTCGACGGCGCCGACGAGCTCCTCGACGCCCTCGTCGCGGCGATCGAGCAGCCCGGCCCGGCCGCCGACGTCGTCGACCGACAGCTCGTCGCGCTCGGCGCCGCGCTCCGCGACGCCGTCAACGTCGTCAACCCCGAAGTGATCGTGCTCGGCGGCTTCCTCGGCGACCTGCTCGAGGCGACCGGCGACCGGCTCATCGAGATCGTGCGACGCACGGCGCTGCCCGGCGCCGCGTCGGACGTGTCGATCGTCCGCGCGGAGTCCGGCGCCGGCAACCTGCTCGTCGGCGCCGCCGAGCTCGTCTTCTCGGGCATCCTCGCCGACCCGACGACGGCGCCCGCTGCGGCCTGAGCCGACGCGCCGTCCTAGGCGCGGCGCCAGACGCGCCAGCTGCCGATCGCGCGCTGCTCGGGCAGGCTCCAGCCGTAGCGTACCGAGCCGAGCCGGATGACCGTGGTGACGACGGCGCACGCGATGGACGCGATGACGATGTCGACGTCGAACGACCACAGCGCGACGAGCAGCACCGTGCCGGCGCCCGCGGCCACGGCGTAGAGCGAGCCGACGTGCATGAGCGCGATGGGCAGGTTGAGGGAGACGTCGCGGAGGATCGAGCCGCCGACCGCCGAGACGATGCCGACGAAGATCGCCGGGATCTCGGGGACGCCGACGACGAGCAGCGCCTTCGACGTGCCGATCGCGGCGAACAGGCCGATCGTGACGGCGTCGAGCGCGATGATGAGGGCGTTGAGCCGGTTGAACAGGCGCTGCAGGAGCATCCCGAGCAGTGCGGCGCCGACGGCGACGAGCAGGAACCAGTTGGTGCGCATCGCGACGGGCAGCTCGTTCAGCAGGATGTCGCGGAGGAGGCCGCCGCCGAGTCCGACGACGACGCCGATGAGGGCGACGCCGAGCAGGTCGATGCGCCGTTCCTTCAACCGTCCGGCGAACAGGGCGCCCTGCAGGGCGCCGACTCCCACCGCGACGAGATCCACCCACAGGGGGACCACGAAGGTCGTCTCCACGTGCCTGCCGCCTTCCCGCCCGTGCCGGGCCACTGCCATCATGCCAAGCCGCCGAGGCGCCGCCCGGCACCGCCGCGGGCTCGCGGTCGGCGGAAGGTGGGAAGATCGAACCGTGCCCCTCTACCGTGATGAAGCCGTCGTGCTGCGCACCCACAAGCTGGGCGAAGCCGACCGCATCCTCACGCTCCTGACCCGCCGGCACGGCAAGGTGCGCGCGGTCGCCAAGGGCGTGCGGCGCACGGCGTCGAAGTTCGGTGCCCGGCTCGAGCCGTTCATGGTCGCCGACCTGCAGCTGAGCGAGGGCCGCAGCCTCGACATCGTCACCCAGGCCGACTCCATCGGCGCCTACGGGGCGGAGATCTCGCAGGACTACGAGGCGTGGACGGCCGCGAACGCCATGGTCGAGGCCGCCGACAAGCTCACCGAATCCGAGGGCTCGCTGCAGCAATACCTCCTGCTCGTCGGCGCGCTGCGCTCGCTCGCCCGGCGCGAGCATCCGACGACCCTGACCCTCGACTCCTACCTGCTGCGCTCGCTCGCCCTCGCCGGCTGGGCGCCGTCCTTCGGCGACTGCGCCCGCTGCGGCGTGCCGGGCCCGCACAGCGCGATCATCGTGCAGCTCGGCGGCGTCGTGTGCGAGACGTGCGCGCCTCCGGGCACGCCGCGCGTCGCGCCCTCGACCGTCGACCTGCTCGCCGCCCTGCTGACGGGCGACTGGGCCCTCGCCGAGGCGGCGCCGCCCGGCGATCAGGCCCAAGCCTCCGGCATCGTCGCCGCCTATACCCAGTGGCACCTCGAGCGGGGACTCCGCTCGCTGCCGCACGTCTCCCGTGAACCCCAGAGCCTGAAAGCACCTGAGCCCCGCGCATGAGCCCCAAGCCGTACACCCACAAGGACGCCGTCCCGTATCGCCCGCTCGACTGGACGGGCCTCTACCCGCCGGAGCTGCCCGCGGCCGCCGTGCCCGACCACGTCGCCGTCGTCATGGACGGCAACGGCCGCTGGGCCAACCAGCGCGGCCTCACCCGCATCGAGGGGCACAAGGCCGGCGAGGAGGTGCTGCTCGACGTCGTCGCCGGGGCGATCCAGATCGGCGTCAAGCACCTCTCGGTGTACGCGTTCTCGACCGAGAACTGGGCGCGCTCGCCGGAGGAGGTGCGCTTCCTCATGGGGTACAACCGCGACGTGCTGCACCGCCGCCGCGACCAGCTCAACGAGTGGAACGTCCGCATCCGCTGGGCGGGCCGCAAGCCCCGCCTGTGGGGCTCGGTCATCTCCGAGCTGCAGCGCGCCGAAGAGCTCACCAAGCGCAACACCGGACTGACGCTCACGATGTGCGTCAATTACGGCGGGCGCAACGAGATCGCGGATGCCGTGCGCGCCATCGCCGAGGACGTCGCCGCCGGCCGGCTTCGCCCGAGCGCCGTCAACGAGAAGGCGATCGCGAAGCGCCTCTACGTGCCCGAACTGCCCGACGTCGATCTGTTCCTGCGCTCCAGCGGCGAGCAGCGCACCTCGAACTTCCTGCTCTGGCAGTCGGCCTACGCCGAGATGGTCTTCCTCGACACCCTCTGGCCGGACTTCTCCCGCGAAGAGCTCTGGCGCGCGATCATGATCTACGCCCAGCGCACGCGCCGCTTCGGCGGGGCGGTGGACGCCCCGAACGCCCTCTGAGGGATCGGCCCGACTCCCGCAGGCCTCGCTTCGGCGCACCGCCGCGCCGGGCGCCCAGCCTCAGCCGGCGAGCGCCCGTTCGAAGGGGCCGCGCAGCCAGCGCTCGACCTCGGCCGGCCGGCGGAGCCGCACGATGCGGAGCGTCTCCGGGTTCGCCGCCGCGGCAGCCGCGACCTGCTCGGCGAGCAGCGGATGCGTGCGCCACGACCAGCGGATGATGTGGTCGGGGTCGGTGAAGATCGTGCGCAGCGGCGCCTCGCGGTTGCCGTTCCAGAGCTCCGAACGTCGCACCCGTCGGCTGATCGTGCGACCCGTCACCCGCCGGAGCACCGTCGCGCGGGGCAGGTCGAGCCAGACGAACAGGTCGGCCCGCGCCGCGAGGCGCTCCCGCACGCGGTCGTACTGCCACTCCGTCACCCAGGCCTCGCCCGACGTGAACGCGTCGACGTCCGCCTCGAACTCGGGGCGACGCACCCAGCCGGGCCCGTGGAACAGCGCGTCGATCTCCTGATGGCGGATGCCCGTGCGCGCCGCGATCCGCTCGGCGAGCGTCGTCTTGCCCGCGCCCGATGCGCCGGCGACGAGGATGCGACGCGGCAGCCCGGGCAGATCGTCGTCGGGTCCGAGCGGCCGGGGAGCGGGCATCCGCCGATGGTAGCGCTCGCGCTCGCCGGAGCACTCTCGTCCGTCGATCGACGAGGCGGCGCCGTCGACCGGAGTCACCGCGCGAGCGTCGCGGGCCTGCGGGCGGGATGCGGCGCGGTCGCGCGCAGCTCGTCGTGGAGCACCCGGGCCGCCGCGCCGAGCGCCTGTTCCGCGCCCGGCTGCCGGTAGGCGGGCACGGACGACTCGCTGAGGACGGCGATCGCGAACCGGCCGCCGTCGGCGTGCTCGAGCACGCCGACCTCGTGCCGCAGGTGCAGGAACGTGCCGGTCTTGGAGTGCCAGCGGGCGTCATCCGATTCGAGGTCGGGGGCGAGACGGTGCCGCAGCAGGTTCTCGGCGAGGAGGCCACGCAGTTCGGCCGCGACGGTCGGGGAGAGCCGGTCGCCCCAGATCAGCTCCAGGAGATCCACGAGCGCGCGGGCGGTGCCGGCGTTCGCATTCGTGACGTCGAGCTGCGGCACGAGGTGCCCGCCGCCGGAGGTCGAGGCGCGGATGGCGAGCGCGAGCGCCTGCGGCTGCTCGTCGGGCGTGAGCCGACTCGCGAGCGTGGCGTGCAGTTCGGAGATCGCATGCCGCACGGTCACGTCGGCGATGCCGAGTTCGCGCATCCTCGCCGTGACCCGCTCGGGCGGGCAGCGCGCGAACAGGGCGTCGGCCGCGGTGTCGTCGCTCACGCACATCGCCTGGTAGAGCAGGTCTTCGACCGCCGCCTCGGTGGGATGCCGGAAGCGGCAGTAGCCGGTCGGCCCGGGCGTGCGCGAGGCCGGGTCGAGCGCGATGCGCTCGTCGAGGGCGAGGATGCCCGCGTCGGCGTCGAGAAGCACCGCGAGGGCGAGCGGGAGCTTGACCACGGAGGCGAGCGGGAACGCCCGGTCGGCGTCGATGCCGAGCTCGCGGCCGTCGCGGAGGTCGCGCACGAGCACCGAGGCGGTGAGGCCGGCCTCACGCAGCAGCGCGGCGGCCTCGCGCTCCGAGGCCCGCGAGCCGATCATGCGCTCGCCCCTGCCGGGACGCGGGCGGTCGCGCCCAGGAGGGCCGGGATTCGCTCGCCGATCGCCTCGCGCACCCGACCGGCGAGCGCCGCATCGCGGTGGCCGAGCGCGTAGCCGCGACCGAGATGGAGCTCGCCGAGCGGATGCCAGTGGAGGCCGTGGGCCGCCGCCTCGACCGGGGTGGCGAGCACGAGGTCGTCGCCGTGCGCGGCCGCCATGGCCGAGATCGTCGAGGCGGCCACCCGCAGCTGCGCCGGCACGAGCCCCGCGCCGTTGCGCACCCGCTCGACGCGGTCGCGCACCTGAGGCACGTCGTCCTCGGGACTGAGGTGCAGTCGGCGGAGCCGCGCCGCGCCCCGGCCGCCCCGCAGTTCGGCGAAGTGGAACGGCCGCGGCGCGCTGCCGCGCGTCGCCGAGGCGACCCCGAGCGGGCTCGACCACTCGGCGCGGTCCGGCTCGACGTGCAGGAGCGCCAGTTCGAACCGGCCCGACCGGAGCCCGTCGGCGCGCTCCGCCGGCGTCGCCGGTACGAGTTCGAGCACGGCGTCCGGGGCGGCGTCGGCGCAGAGCCGGGCGGCCGCGGCGGCGTCGACGAAGCCGGGCACCGCGAGGGCGATCGGCCGGCGTCGGGCGCGTTCGGCGTCGTCCTCGAGCTCGGCGGCCGCGTCGACGAGCTTGATCGCGCTCGCGAGCACGCCGCGGCCGAAGGCCGTGAGCTCCACGCGGCGGGAACTCCGTTCGAACAACGGAGCTCCGAGGTGCGCTTCGAGGGCGGCGACGCGGCGGCTGGCGACGGACTGCGTGAGCCCGGCAGCGGTCGCGCCGGCGGTGAAGCTCTCGCGACGGGCGACGGCGACGAACGCCTCGCACGCCGCGCGGAGGTCGAGCTGCCGGGTCATGCATTCCACTGTCGCATCGATGGCGGCTTCCGGTGCTTTGCCCGGGTGCGCGCCGCGCGCCCAGACTCGCGGCATGACAGAGACGCACGGAATCTCACGACGTTCGCTCCTCGCCCTCGGCGGTGCCTCGGCGGCCGGGGCGGCGGTGGTCCTCGCCGAGCCGGCCGCCGCGGCGGCACCGCGCAGCGGCCTCGGTACGGACGCCGCACGCATGACGCGGGATATCGCCGCCATCGAGCGCCGCACCGGCGTGACCATCGGCGTCGCGATGTCGGGCGCCGCACGTCGGGACTCGTTCGCGTACCGCGCGACGGAGACGTTCCCGATGTGCTCCCTCTTCAAGGTGCTCGCCGCCGCCGCGCTCATCGAAGCGCGCGCGTGTGACGAGGAGTACTGGACCACGCCGCAGCCCGTCGGCACGGTCGTCGAGGACTCGCAGGTGTTCGAGGGACTCACCGAGGCGACGCCCGAGCTCGCGGCCGACGCCGCGTTGCGCTTCAGCGACAACACGGCCGGCAACTACCTGCTGCGCGAGCTCGGCGGACCGGCCGCGATCGGCGCGTTCGCCGCGCGCTTCGGGGCGCGCTCCACCCGGCTCGACCGGTGGGAGCCGGAGCTCAACGAGGCGACGCCCGGCGACCCGCGCGACACCACGACGCCGGCCGACATCGCCCGGGTCTACCGCGCCCTCGTGCTCGAGGATGCCGCCGGGGTGCTCGTCGGCTCCCGGCTCCGAGCCTGGATGCTGCGCAACCGCACGTCGGATGCCCGGATGCGCGCGGGTCTCGACCGCCCCTACGACCTCGCCGACAAGACGGGCGGCGGCTCGTACGGCGTCGTCAACGACGCGGGCGTGCTGTGGCGGCCGGGGGAGTCGACGCGCACGATCGCGATCCTCACCCGGCGCACCGACGACCCGGAGGCGCCGCGCGACAACACGGTCGTCGCCGAGGTCACCCGCATCCTCACGGCGTGACCGGCTCGGCGGGGCCGCTGCGCGCCGGCCCCGCCCGCCGGCGGGCAGCCGCCGATCGATCGACGCGACGCACCGTCTCGGAATGTTTCCCAGGGTCGTGACGTTGACTGGCGTCGTGAGCAACCCGATCAACATCGACATCTGGTCCGATATCGCCTGCCCGTGGTGCTTCATCGGCAAGCGCCACCTCGAGGCCGGCATCGCCGCCCTCGGCGAGGACGCCCCCGACGTGAACATCACGTACCACTCGTACGAGCTCTCGCCCGACACCCCGGCCGACTTCGTGGGGTCGACGACCGAGTACCTCGCCGGCAAGCGCGGCATGCCCGTCGGCCAGGTCGAGCAGATGCTCGAGCGCGTCACCGGCATCGCCGCCGAGGCCGGGCTCCACTACGACTTCGACCAGGTCAAGCACACCAAGACCCTGAAGGCCCACGAACTGCTGCACTTCGCGAAGGCGCACGGCAAGCAGCTCGAGCTGAACGAGCGCCTGCTCTCGGCCTACTTCGAGGAGGGCGGTTACGTGAACCGCGTCGACGACCTCGTCGCCTACGCCGCGGAGGTCGGCCTGGACGCCGACGCCGCCCGTTCGGCGCTCGAGTCGGGCGAGTACCACGACGCCGTGCAGGCCGACATCGCGCAGGCCGGCGCCTACGGCATCCAGGGCGTGCCCTTTTTCGTCTTCGAGGGCAAGTACGGCGTCTCGGGCGCCCAGCCGGCCGAGGTCTTCTCCAATGTGCTGACGCAGCTCGCCGAGGAGCAGGCCGCGTGAGCGCCGAGCCGACGGGGGCTGCCGCGCCCGTGGACGCTCCCGCCCTGACGCTCCTGCCGGGAGCGCTCGGCGCCCCCGTGTGCGAGGGCGACGCCTGCACGTTCCCCGGGTTCGAGGACGCGCCGGTCGTGCCGGCCGACCGCGCGGTCTGACCGAACGCGACCGAACCGCCCGCCGCCGACCTCGGCCGCGGGCGGTTCGTCGTTCCGATGGGACGAGTGGCACGCCTTCTGTCCATGATTGTTCAACAATCTAGACTGGAAGTGGCTTCGGGAAGCCCGGAGCCCACCGGAACACCACCGGCCAGCCAATGGAGGAATGAGCACCATGACCGACGTCCTCACCGTCACCGCCACCGACACGATGCGTGCCGCGGTCGTCCACGAACTCGGAGCCCCGCTCTCGGTCGAGCGCGTGAGCATCCCGGCACCCGGCCCCGGACAGGCGCTGGTCAAGAACCTCACGACGGGCGTCTGCCACACCGACCTCCACGCCGCCCACGGCGACTGGCCCGTCAAGCCGAAGGGCGACCTCATCCCGGGCCACGAGGGCGTCGGCCGCGTCGTGGCCGTCGGCGAGGGCGTCACCGCGCTCGCCGTGGGCGATCTCGTCGGCAACGCGTGGCTGTGGAGCGCCTGCGGCGCCTGCGAGTTCTGCGAGACCGGCAACGAGACGCTGTGCCCGAACGCCGTCTACGGCGGCTACACGATCGACGGCTCCTTCGGCGAGTACATGCTCGTCGACGAGCGCTTCGCCGCACGCATCCCGGACGGCGCCGACCCCGTCGAGGTCGCGCCCGTGCTCTGCGCCGGCGTCACCGTCTACAAGGGCCTCAAGCAGACCGAGGCCCGCCCGGGCCAGTGGGTCGTCATCTCCGGCATCGGCGGGCTCGGCCACGTGGCCGTGCAGTACGCCGTCGCCATGGGCCTGCGCGTCGTCGCCGTCGACATCGCCGAGGACAAGCTCGAGCTCGCGCGCACGCACGGCGCCGAGGTCGTGGTCAACGCCCTCGACGGCGACCCGGTCGCCGCGGTCGTGGAGGCGACCGACGGCGGTGCCCACGGCGTGCTCGTCACCGCCGTGCACCCTTCGGCCTTCGGCCAGGCGATCGGGATGACCCGTCGCAACGGCACCGCGGTGTTCGTCGGGCTGCCCCCGGGCGACTTCCCGGCGCCGATCTTCGACATCGTGCTGCGCGGCATCACGGTGCGCGGTTCGCTCGTCGGCACGCGGCGGGACCTCGTCGAGGCCCTCGACTTCTACGCGCGCGGCCTCATCCACCCGACCGTCGCCGAGGACCGCATCGAGAACATCAACGCGATCTTCGCGGAACTCGAGGAGGGCAAGGTCGACGGGCGCATCGTCGTGCGCTACTGATCAGTGGTCCGCTGGTCGAGGGGGCGCTCGGTATCGAGACTCGGCCGTCTCACCGGGTCTCGATACGCTTCGCTACTCGACCGGCGGGGCTCTCCGGGTCTCGAGAGGCTGCGCTCCTCGACCGGCGGGAGGCTGTGCTCCTCGACCTGCGGGCTCTCCGGGATCACTCCGGGTCGCTGATGTCGGCGACGACCGCGCCGAACGCGACGGCGAGGGCGTCGGCCTCGACGAAGAGCGAGCGGCCGTGCTCGCCCGCGCCGAGGGAGACGCGCCGGCCGGCGACCGAGGCATCCAGGTAGACGGGCCACGGCGTCGACGAGCCGAGCGGCGTGATCGTGCCGCGCCGGTAGCCGGTCGCCTCGAATGCGCGCTCGGCGTCGGGCAGCTGCAGCTTGTTGACGCCGACGAGGGCGCGCAATTTCGGCCACGAGATCTTGCGACCGCCCGGCACGAGGGCGAACAGGTAGTCGCCGTCGTGGCGCTTGACGACGAGCGACTTCACGATGTCGCCGGGCAGGATGCCCATGAGCTCGGCCGCCTCCTCGAGGGAGTTCGCGGCGGGCCGCTGCACGACCTCGATCGCCAGGCCGCGCGCCAGCGCGTCGGCCTCGACCCGCGCGACTCCGCCGCCGGCGGGCTCGTCCGCATCGTTCATCGTCGTCGCACCTCTCGTTCACGGGCAGCGTCCGGGCGACGCCCAGCGCACTCCGGCGCTCATCTGGGAGAATACCCACGATGACTTCGACTGCCCCCGCCCCAGCCCGGCCGCTCTCGATCGGCCCGATCGAGCTCGACGTGCCCGTCGTGCTCGCGCCGATGGCGGGCATCACCAACACGGCGTTCCGTCGGCTGTGCCGCGAATACGGCGCTGGCCTTTACGTCAGCGAGATGATCACGAGCCGCGCGCTCGTCGAGCGCACCCCCGAATCGATGCGCCTCATCACGCACCACGAGTCCGAGACGACCCGCAGCATCCAGCTCTACGGCGTCGACCCGAAGACGGTCGCCGAGGCGGTCACGATGCTCGTCGCGGAGGACCGCGCCGACCACATCGACCTCAACTTCGGCTGCCCGGTGCCCAAGGTCACGCGCAAGGGCGGCGGCAGCGCGCTGCCGTGGAAGACGGGCCTGTTCCGCGACATCGTCGAGGGAGCCGTCAAGGCCGCCGGTCCGCTGCCGCTCACGGTGAAGATGCGCAAGGGCATCGACGCCGACCACCTCACCTACCTCGAGGCCGGCCGCATCGCCGAGGGCGCGGGCGTCGCGGCCATGGCGCTGCACGGGCGCACCGCGAGCGAGTTCTACTCCGGCAAGGCCGACTGGTCGGCGATCGCGAAGCTCAAGGAGACGGTCACGAGCGTGCCCGTGCTCGGCAACGGCGACATCTGGTCGGCCGACGACGCGCTCCGCATGATGGCGGAGACGGGCGCCGACGGCGTCGTCGTCGGGCGCGGATGCCTCGGGCGGCCGTGGCTCTTCGGCGACCTGGCCTCGGCGTTCACCGGCGGCGATCGCAAGGCGCAGCCGAGCCTCGGCGAGGTCGCGCAGGCGTTCAAGCGCCACGCCGAGCTGCTCGTCGACTTCTTCGACGACGAGCTGCGCGGCTGCCGCGACATCCGCAAGCACGTCGCCTGGTACTTCAAGGGCTACCCGGTCGGCGGCGACCTGCGCGCCCGTCTCGCGCAGACCGAGACGCTCGCCCACCTCGACGAGCTGCTCGGCGAGCTCGACTGGTCGATGCCGTACCCGGGCGAGGGCGCCGAGGGGCCGCGCGGCCGTGCCGGCACCCCGAAGACCCCTGCACTGCCGGAGGGCTGGCTCGACTCCCGCGAACTGGCGAGCGCCCACCGGGCCGGACTCGTCGAGGACGCCTTCGACACGAGCGGCGGCTGAGGGTGGCGCGGTTGTTCGGCGGCTACGAGGCCGCCGACCAGGATCGGCGCTTCCCGGAGGAGCACTACAGTCGGCGCAGCGACTTCGCGCGCGACCGTGCGCGCCTGCTGCACTCGAGCGCGCTGCGGCGCCTCGCGGCGAAGACGCAGGTGCTGAGCCCCACGGCGGGACTCGACTTCGCCCGCAACCGCCTCACCCACTCGCTCGAGGTCGCCCAGATCGGGCGCGAACTCGCCGCCGACCTCGCGCTCGACCCCGACGTCGTCGACACCGCGTGCCTCGCGCACGACCTCGGCCACCCGCCATTCGGGCACAACGGCGAGAAGGCGCTCAACACGTGGGCGGCCGACATCGGCGGGTTCGAGGGCAACGCGCAGACGCTGCGGCTGCTCACGCGCCTCGAGCCGAAGGTCATCGGACCGGACGGCACGTCCTACGGCCTCAACCTCACCCGCGCGAGCCTCGACGCGAGCTGCAAGTACCCGTGGCCGGAGGCGACGAGCGTCGCCGACCCGTCGGGCCGCGCGAAGTTCGGCTTCTACCACTCCGATCTCGACGCCTTCAGATGGCTCCGCGCGGGCGCGCCCGAGCGGCGCCTCTGCGTCGAGGCGCAGGTCATGGACCTCAGCGATGACATCGCCTATTCCGTGCACGACTTCGAGGATGCCGTCGTCAACGGCTTCATCGACGTCAGCGAGCTCGGGGCGCGCGTCGACCACGCGGCCCTCGTCGACGCCATGCACGAGTGGGTCGGCGGGTCGCACTCGCGCGACGAGCTCATGGCCGCGTTCGACCGCCTCGACTCGCTCGACGTGTGGCTCGATTCCTACGACGGCAGCCGCCTCGACCAGGCGCGCCTGAAGAACCTGACGAGCCAGCTGATCGGCCGCTTCGCCCAGGCCTCCACGGCCGCCACGCGCGACGCCTACCCGCAGGCGTCGACCATCCGGTTCGAGGCCGACGTCGTCGTGCCGCGCGAGATCCGCGCCGAGATCGCCGTGCTGAAGGGCATCGTCGCCGCCCACGTGATGAGCCGGGGCACCCGCCAGCCGATCTACACGCAGCAGCGGCAACTGCTCGAAGCGCTCGCCTCGGTGCTCCTGGAGACCGGCGAACAGCACCTCGAGGCCGGCTTCGCGGAGGACTGGAAGGCGGCAGGCGACGACGGCGCGCGCAAGCGCGTGATCGTCGACCAGGTCGCGAGCCTCACCGACCAGGGCGCGATCGCCTGGGCCGAACGACTCGTGCGCGACTGAGCGCCTGCTCGTCGGTCGAGTAGCGAAGCGTATCGAGACCGAAGCGCACTGCTCACGCGGTCTCGATACGCGGGACCGCCGCTGCTCGACCAGCGGCGGCTAGGCTGTATCGCTATGGCGGGCAGGATTCGACAGAGCGATGTCGACGAGGTGAAGGCCCGCACGAACATCGCCGATATCGTCGGCGAGCACGTCACCCTGAAATCGGCGGGCGTGGGGTCGCTGAAGGGGCTCTGCCCCTTCCACGACGAGCGCAGTCCGAGCTTCCACGTGCGCCCCGGCCACGGGTACTACCACTGCTTCGGGTGTGGCGAATCGGGCGACGTCTACTCGTTCCTGCAGAAGATGGACCACGTCACCTTCGCCGAGGCCGTCGAACGTCTCGCGGGGCGGCTCGCGTACGAGCTGCACTACGAAGACGGCGGCCCGGCGCGCGAGACCGGCAACCGGGCGCGGCTGCTGGCCGCCAACCAGGCCGCGGCGGAGTTCTTCGCGGCCCGGCTCGGCGACGCCGACGCGGGCGCCGCGCAGGCGTTCCTCGGCGGGCGCGGCTTCGACCCGCTCGCCGCCGCCCGCTTCGGCGTCGGGTACGCGCCGAAGGGCTGGGACGCCCTCACGAAGGCGATGCGCTCGCGCGGCTTCACCGACGAGGAGCTCGCGGCATCCGGGCTCGTGTCCCAGGGCGACCGGGGGATCTACGACCGATTCCGCGGCAGGCTCGTGTGGCCGATCCGCGACGTCACCGGGCAGACGGTCGGCTTCGGCGCCCGCAAGCTCTACGACGACGACCAGGGCCCGAAGTACCTCAACACCCCGGAGACGTCGATCTACCACAAGGCCCAGGTGCTCTACGGCCTCGACCTGGCCAAGCGCGAGATCTCGCGCTCGCGCAAGGTGGTCGTCGTCGAGGGCTACACCGACGTCATGGCGTGCCACCTCGCGGGCGTCACGACCGCGGTCGCCACGTGCGGCACCGCGTTCGGCGTCGACCACATCAAGATCCTCCGTCGCGTGCTCGGCGACGAGGGCGGCGGCGAGGTCGTCTTCACCTTCGACGGCGACGAAGCGGGGCAGCGCGCGGCCATGCGCGCCTTCGCCGAGGAGCAGCGCTTCAGCGCGGCCACGTTCGTGGCCGTCGCCCCCGACGGGCTCGACCCGTGCGACCTGCGCCTGCAGCGCGGCGACGCCGCCGTGCGCGGGCTCGTCGACGCGAAGACGCCGATGTTCGAGTTCGTCCTCCGCCACACGATCGCGGCCTTCGACCTGAACACGGTCGAGGGACGCGTCGGAGCCCTGCGCAAGGCCGCCCCGATCGTCGCCGAGATCAAGGACGTCTCCCTGCGTCCGGCGTACACGCGCGAGCTCGCGCGGATGCTCGGCATCGACCTCGGGGAGGCGCAGCGCGCCGTGCGCGGCGCCGGCGGCGCGGGCGGGTCGCGCTCGGGAGCGTCCGGCGGACGCGGCGACGCGCGC
>NZ_WSTA01000092.1 GCF_009789225.1 Agromyces seonyuensis
CGGCGCGCAGGCGCGGTTCGCCGCGTCGGTCGCCCCAGCCCGGGGTGACCGGGCGGGCAGCCGCCGCGCGCCAGGCCGCGCGCCAGGCCCGCTCGTCGAGGCGGGCCGTCGAGGGCATCCCCGGGGCGAGGTCGGCGATGCCGGCGGGGGCCGCAGCGGCGTCGGCGCGGATGCCGATCGTTTGGACGATGCCCGCCGCACTCGCGTTTCGCGCTCGCGAGGATGCGGTGGGTCGCGCAGCCGTCGCGGGGGAGGGCAGCGACGTCGGGAGGTCGGCGATCCGCACCCCGGAGCCGCCGCGGGCCTCGAGGCATCCTTCGCCGATGAGCTGGTCGTAGGCGCGCACGACGACGCCGCGGGAGATGCCGAGCCGTGCGGCGAGCACGCGCGTCGAGGGCACGGCCTCGCCGGGTCGCGCGAGCCCCGACTGCACGGCGTCGCGCAGCCGATCGGCGAGTTGCAGGGCGAGCGAGCCGGGGAGGGCGCGGTCGATCCCGTCGAGGGCGATGAGGAGTCCGTCCACGAGGCATCCTTCGAAATCGGTACTCCGGTGCATCGGAGAATCGGACTTCAGAGAGTACCGGTTCACCTCGCAGACTGGGGCCATGAGCGTCACCACTCCTGTCATCCGCCGCCTCCGCGAACGCGCCGTCGACGACCGCGCCGCGCTCTACGACCTCCTCGACGAGCAATTCGTCGGCCACGCGGCGACCGTCGCCGACGGCGATCCCGTCGTCGTGCCGCTGCTCATCGCGCGCGACGGCGACACCCTGCTGCTGCACGGCTCGACCGGCGCCGGATTCGTGCAGCGGGCACGGGCGGGCGGCACGATCGCCGTGTCGGTCGCCGCCGTCGACGGGCTCGTCTACGCGCGCTCGCTCTTCGACTCGTCGATGAACTACCGCTCCGCCGTGATCTACGGCGTGCCCGAGATCGTCGGCCCCGACGAGGCGGGAGCGGCGCTCGACGCGCTCAGCGAGCGCCTCATGCCGGGCCGAGTGGCCGAGGTGCGGCCGTCGACGCGCAAGGAACTCGCGGCGACCGGCCTGCTGCGGCTGCCGCTCGAGCACTGGGCGCTCAAGGTGCGCGCGCACGGCGCGTCCGAGGAGGAGGGCGACGGCGAGGACCGCGGCGTGTGGGCCGGCGTGCTGCCGCTCGGCCGCTCGTGGGGTGTGCCGCAGACCTCGCCGCTGACGAGCGCGGGCACACCCGTGGCCCCGTCGGTGCTCGCGCGCGCCGCCGGTCGCTGAGCGGGGTTGACACCGACCGCGTCCGGGGCATTGCATGGGCGAGGCGGATGCCACCCCCGGGCGGCCGCGGAACTGGAGCGAGCACATGAGCGACGACGCCGAGCACACGGCCCACGCCCGATCCTTCGGCGCGGTGGCGCAGGTGTACGCGGCGGTGCGCCCCGGCTACCCGGCCGAAGCCGTCGAGTGGCTCGTCGGCGACGCCGAGCGCATCCTCGACCTCGGCGCGGGCACGGGCAAGCTCACGGAGGCGCTCATCGCGCTGGACCGCGATCTCGTCGCCGTCGACCCGCTCGAGGAGATGCTCGAGGAGCTCAGCCTCGCGCTGCCGGGCGTGCCGCGGCTCGTGGGCGCCGCCGAGGCGATCCCGCTCGACGACGAGGACGTCGACGCGGTCGTCGCCGGTCAGGCGTGGCACTGGTTCCAGCGCGCCAAGGCCGTCTCCGAGATCGTGCGCGTGCTGCGACCGGGCGGGGTGCTCGGGCTCATCTGGAACTCGCGCGACGAGTCCGCCGACTGGGTGCGGCAGGTCGACGAGCTCATCGGCGAATCCGGTGCCGCGACCTCGATCGCGACGGCCGTCGGCGACCTCGGATCGCGCTTCGGCCCCGTCGAGGAGTTCTCCACGACGTGGACCATGCCGATCACCCGAGCGGACTTCCTCGACCTCGTGCGCTCGCGCTCGATGTTCATCCGGTCGACTCCGGCCGAGCAGGCCGCGACGCTCGCGGCCGTCGGCGCGCTCCTCGACGGGCACCCCGACACGGCCGGCCGGGAGCGCTTCGATCTCCCGTACGTGACGCACGCCTTCCGCGCCCGGCTGCGCTGACGCGCGCCCGGCTGCGCTGATGCGTGGCCGGTTGCGCTGACGCGCGGCCAGTTGCATTGACGCGCGCCCGGCTGCGTTGACGCGCGCCGACGCCGACGCGCGCCGACGCCGACGCAGCGCGTCGCGACGTGCAGCGGAGCACCCATGCCAGAATCCGTTTGACCATCGGTCAAGAAATGGCTTGACGCCGACCCAAACGAAGTGCAACGTCGGCTCCATGGCGCGACGCGAGTACGACATGACCGGACGGTCGGAGGTCGCCGCGCGCACCCGCGAGCGGCTGATCCAGGCGGCCCGCGAGGGATTCTTCGCGCGGCGCTACGACGACGTGACACTCGCCGACCTCGCCTCGGCGGCGGGGGTGAGCGTGCAGACCCTCCTCAACCACTTCGGCTCGAAGGAGGGGCTGCTCCTGTCCTCCGTCGAGGCCATGGACGACGCCGTCGCGGACCTCCGCGGTCCCGTCGAACCGGGCGACGTCGGCGGTGCCGTCGCCGCGCTCGTGCGGCACTACGAGGTGTTCGGCGACGCCAACTGGCGCTTCGTGGCGGATCTCGACCGGCATCCGCGGTTCGAAGACTTCGCCGCGCACGCCCGCGACGCGCAGCGCGCCTGGCTCGAGCAGGTCTTCGGGCCGCGGCTACCCGCCGAGGCGGGCGAACGCGCACTCGCGCTCGACGCGCTCTACGCCGCCACCGACGTCGGCACCTGGAAACTGCTGCGCCGCGACCTCGGCCTCGATGCCGAGCGAACGGGGGAAGCGCTCCGCCGGCTCATCGTCGGGCAACTCGATCAGCAGGAAGGAACGGAGGGATGACCATGCGCTACTTGCTCGCGGTCTGGGACGGCGGCGGTGCGACGCCGCCGTGCCTGGGGGCCGCGCGAATGCTCGTCGAACGCGGCCACGAGGTCGTCGTCTACGGCGATCCGAGCCTCACGGCGATGGTCGCGGCGACCGGCGCGGAGCACCGCACCTGGCCGACCGCACCGCAACGGGCCTCGAGCGCGATCGAGCACGACGTGCTGCGCGACTGGGAGCCGCGCACGCCGATCGGGGTGTTCAACCGCCTCATCGACCGCATGGCCGCCGGACCCGCGGACCGGTTCGCGGCCGACGTCGGCGCCGCGCTCGACGCCGAGCACTTCGATGCGGTGCTCGCCGACGCGATCGTCTTCGGCGCCCTCGTCGCGGCCGAAGCCCGCGGCATCCCGTCGGCGGTCCTCGTCGGCAGCGCCTACCTCGCCCCATCGCCCGAGCGCTCGATGTTCGATCCCGGGTCCGAGAGGAGCATGGGCGGCTTCGCCCGTGCGCGCGACCGTCTCGCCGCAGCGATGCTCCACCGGATGTGGGATCGCGGACTCGGCGCGCTCAACGCGGCACGGGCATCCTCGGGTCTCGACCCCCTCGCCCATCTGTGGGATCAGTGGGGTCGGGCCGACCGCGTGCTCATGCTGACGTCGGTCGCCTTCGACGACCCGAGCGGCGTGCCCGACAACGTCCGCTACGTCGGCCCGGTGCTCGAGGACCTGCCCGCCGACGGCGATGCGACGCCGACCGCGGGCGCCGGGGCGCTCGTCGTCGTGGGGCTCTCGAGCTCGTACATGGAGCAGACCGACCTCCTCGGGCGCATCGCGCGGGCGCTCGCGTCGCTGCCGGTGCGCGGCGTCATCACGACCGGCCCCGCGATCGACCCGGTCGAGGTGCCCACTGCCGACAATCTGCGCATCGTGCGCGCCGCCTCCCACGCCGAGTTGTTCGCCCACGCCGACCTCGTCATCACGCACGCCGGCCACGGCACCGTCATCAAGGCCCTGGCGACGGGGGTGCCGATGGTGTGCGTGCCCCTCGGCCGCGACCAGCCCATGAACGCCGCGCGGGTCGTGCGGCTCGGGGCCGGCGTGCGGCTCTCGCCGAAGGCCGGCACGCGGGCGATCGCCGACGCCGTGACGCAGGCGCTCGCCGACCCGTCCTACCGGCAGGCCGCCGCCGCGATCGCGGCCGGCATCCAGGCCGAGATCGCATCGGGGACGCTGCTCAGCGAACTCGAGGGGCTCGCCGCCGTCGAACCGACGCCGTCGGAGGCCTGATCCCGCAACGCGCGCGGCTCGCGCCCAGCCGCCCCCGGTAGGCTGTCCGTCCGTGGCACTCACCATCGGAATCGTCGGACTCCCGAACGTCGGCAAGTCGACCCTCTTCAACGCCCTGACCAAGAACCAGGTGCTCGCAGCGAACTACCCGTTCGCGACGATCGAGCCCAACGTCGGCGTGGTGAACCTGCCCGACCCGCGCCTCGGGACGCTCGCGGGGATCTTCCACTCCGAGCGCATCCTGCCCGCGACGGTGTCGTTCGTCGACATCGCCGGCATCGTGCGCGGCGCCTCCGAGGGCGAGGGCCTCGGCAACAAGTTCCTCGCGAACATCCGCGAGGCCGACGCGATCGCGCAGGTCGTGCGCGGCTTCGAGGACTCCGACGTCGTGCACGTCGACGGCGCCGTCGACCCCAAGGCCGACATGGAGACCATCAACACCGAGCTGATCCTCGCCGATATGGAGACCCTCGAGCGCGCCATCACGCGTTACGAGAAGGAGCTCAAGGGCAAGAAGATCGGCCCCGAGGTGCTCGCCACCGCCAAGGAAGCGCTCGAACTGCTGCAGGGCGGTACGCCGCTCTCGGCCGCCAAGCTCGACCTCGCGCCCGTCGCCGAGCTCGGCCTGCTCACCGCGAAGCCCTTCATCTACGTCTTCAACGTCGACGAGGCCGTGCTCACGGATGACTCGAAGAAGGCGGAGCTCGCCGCGCTCGTCGCGCCCGCCGAGGCCGTGTTCCTCGACGCGAAGATCGAGTCCGAGCTCATCGACCTCGACCCCGAGGATGCCGCGGAGCTGCTCGCCTCGACCGGCCAGGAGGAGTCGGGCCTCGACCAGCTCGCCCGCATCGGCTTCGCCACCCTCGGCCTGCAGACCTACCTCACCGCCGGCCCCAAGGAGTCGCGCGCCTGGACGATCCCGCAGGGCGCCAAGGCGCCGCAGGCCGCCGGCGTCATCCACACGGACTTCGAGCGCGGCTTCATCAAGGCCGAGGTCATCTCGTTCGAGGACCTCGTCGAGACCGGCTCCGTCGCGGAGGCCCGCGCCAAGGGCAAGGCCCGCATGGAGGGCAAGGACTACGTCATGCAGGACGGCGACGTGGTGGAGTTCCGCTTCAACGTCTGAGTCGCCGCATGGGGATCCCGTCTCAGGTGTCGCGCGTTCGTTCCTCGAGCTCCGGCTTCGACGTGTGACGTCCGCGCCCCGTTGAGTCCGGCGTGATGTCGGGCCGGCTCTTCGTGGTCTCCGACGAGTCGTCTGGCCGCGCAGACTCAAGCTCGCCCGGCTTGCGGGCGGCGAGAACCACCCGGAACGGGGGACTCGTGAAGCAGGCGTGCCGCCCAGAGGATGGACGGCGTGAGTGATGCCTCCGCGGTTCAGACGGCCCGACGTCTGCGTTCGGCGATGTTCGTCGACTTCGACAATGTGTACTCCGGCCTCCAGCGACTCGATTCCGAAGCCGCCAAGACCTTCGCCGAAGATCCCGGGCGCTGGGTCGATGCCTTGACCTTCGGTGAAGACGGAGAAGGCCGTTTCGCACGGCGGTTCCTCGTTCGGAAGTGCTATCTCAACCCGGCGACGTACTCCAGGTATCGGCCGAACTTCACCCGCGCCGGGTTCCAGGTCGTCGACTGCCCGTCGCTGACGCAGCAGGGCAAGTCGAGCGCGGACATCAACCTGGTGCTGGATGCGGTCGACGCGTTGGGGGCGGCGACCCGATTCGACGAGTTCGTGTTCCTGTCGGCCGACGCAGATTTCACGCCGCTGGTCTCGCGCTGCCGCGCGGCGGACCGGGTGGTCACGATCATCACCCCGGGCCCGGCGGCTGCCGCGTATCGTGCGGTCGCCGACACGGTCATCCCGGTCGACGAGTTCATCCCGATGCTCACCGCGGTCGCGCTCGGCGACGACGCTTCGGCGGCAGCGGCGGTCGACGAGCTGGTCGCCGGTGCCGGGAGTTCGGCCGAGATGCCGGTCTCGGTCGATGCGGTCGCCGCGGTGCGGAGGCTCGTCGCATCGGCCGACCGACCGGTCGTGCTCGCGATCGCGGCGGCCGCTGCAGCCCAGGCCGAACCCGGCATTCGCGAGTCCGGGTGGCAGGGTGCTGGATCGTTCGGAGGCTGGCTGCAACGAGAACTGCCCGACCTTCCGGTCGACAAGGCGCGCATTCCCGGGTTCATCTGGGACCCGGATCGCTTCAACTCGGATGACCTCCCTGCCGCGGCGACTGCCTCGGTTCCGCTGGTGGGTCTGACGCCGCTGCAGCGCCAGGTCGTCGGCATCACCGAGATCCCCGCGCTTGAGGCATCCGGATACCGGATGGTGCTCGACCAGCTCGCGTTCGATCTGGCCCTCTTCCCGTTCAACCGGAGCGAGACGGCGAAGCGCGTGCGCGACTCGTGTGCGGCGGAGGACATGCCGGTCTCACGCGCTGCCGTCAGTTACGTGGTGAGCGGGTTGCTCTTCGCGGGAGCATCGCTCGACGATGAACCGTCGCCGACGGAGCTCGCGACGATCTGGGCCGGGAACGTGCTCGGCCTGTGCCGGGGAGCCCGCATCGAACTCTCCGATTCCGATCTCGCCGAGATCACCGCATGGGTGAGCGGCGGCCTCCTCGTCCAGGATGCAGCGACCGGCTGAACATGTTCCGCATCCGATGGGCTAGAATATGTGTTGAACGTCATATTTGGGAGGTGTCGGAACGATGACCTCGTCGACCCTGGTGCGCGCAGCTCGGAAGAGCCGACGCCTGACGCAGGTACGGCTCGCGGAGCTCACCGGCGTCGATCAGGCGAGCGTCTCGCACCATGAGCGCGGGCGCGAGGCCGCCTTCAGCACAGTCGATCGGCTGCTCGCCGGCACCGGGCACCGCCTCTATGCAGCCCCGACCCGTCGGGATGACGCTGCCTCGGCGGCGGCGTCCATTCGAGCCTCGCTCAAGCAGGGCGACTCGGATCGCGCGCTGCGCGCACTGCTCCAACTGAACGACGACCTGGTCGCCGAGCACGGGCTCGTCCGAGGCGTCCTCGGCCTTACCGAGCCGGAATCGACCGGGAGTCGCGTCTGGGATGCCGCGCTCGCCGCCCTCGTCGCCTGGCGACTCGGGCAGGAGCGCATTCCGCAACCGCCCTGGGTGGAGCAACCCGAGCGATTCCTGCCGGAGCCGACCGTGTTCCGCGTCGACCCGGCGGACCCGGCGCCGAGTCTCTCCGACGTCCCCGACGAGTTCGCCGAGCGCGGTGTGCTCGCCTGGGCCGACACGTTCGCGAGCGTCTGAGCATGGCCACCGAGCTCGGTCGCGACGAGATCATCGCCGGGCTTCGCGAGCTCGTCGCCGAACTCCGTGCTGCCGGCGAGGTCGCCGGCATCCGGCTCGTCGGCGGGGCTGCCCTCGCGCTGCAGTACTTCGATCGCGGCGTGACGCAGGATCTCGACGTCCTGCACGTGAATCCGGGCAGCGACGACGCCGTCGCGGCGGCGGCGGCCGGAATCGCCCGTCGTCACGGGTGGGACGAGAAGTGGCTGAACTTCGAAGTGACGCGCGCTGATGCGCTCCCGACGCTCGGCCGCGCCGTCGAGTGGGAGACCCTGTACGACGCCGACGGCATCGTCATCCAGGTTGCCGCGAAGGAGGTGATGCTCGCGATGAAACTCCGGGCCAATCGCCCGGGACGTGACACCCGCGACATCCGGTTGCTCATGGCGCTGTGCGGCATCGAGAACGTCGAGGACGCCGAAGAACTGTACGAGGAGTTCTACCCGGGTGATCTGCTCACCCCTCGGGCGATGCGCATGGTCGAAGGGATACTGGACGGGGAAGCGACCGCACCGCCGGCGTCACCCGGGCCGGTGGAGATCTGACCGTTCGAGGACGCCTGGGCGCATCGGATGCTCCGCCGGCAGCGCCGCGGCGGGCGGCTGCGTAGGGTTGTCCGGTGACTGCAACACTCGTGGGCCAGGGGCTCGCCGGCGGATACGCGCATCGGACCCTGTTCGAGGACCTCGACCTGACGGTGGCGCCAGGCGATGTGATCGGCGTCGTGGGCGCCAACGGCGCGGGGAAGTCGACGCTGCTCGGCATCCTCGGCGGTGCCATCGCGCCGCTCGCGGGCACGGTCTCGCTCGCGCCGACGGACGCCTTCGTCGGCTGGCTGCCGCAGGAGCACGAGCGCGTCGACGGCGAGACGATCGGGCAGTACGTCGCGCGGCGCACGGGCTGCGCCGAGGCGACCGCCCGCATGGATGCCGCCGCGGAGCTGCTCGCGGCGACCGACGTGCCCGCGGGCGTCGACCCGGGCGAGGAGTACTCCGTCGCGCTCGAGCGCTGGCTCGCCTCCGGCGCGGCCGACCTCGACGAGCGGCTGCCGGGCGTGCTCGCCGACCTCGGGCTGGATGCGGCCGCGGCCGACGCCACCGGGGCAACCGTCACCGCCGACTCGCTCATGACCGGGCTCTCGGGCGGGCAAGCGGCCCGCGTGGGACTCGCCGCGCTCATCTGCTCGCGCTTCGACATCGTGCTGCTCGACGAGCCGACGAACGACCTCGACCTCGACGGGCTCGACCGGCTCGAAGCGTTCGTCGCGGGGCTCCGCGGCGGCGTCGTGCTCGTCAGCCACGACCGCGAGTTCCTCGCCCGCACCGTCACGAAGGTGCTCGAGCTCGACCTCGCCCAGCACTCGAACCGGCTCTACGGCGGCGGCTACGACGCCTACCTCGAGGAGCGCGAGACGGTGCGCCGGCACGCCCGCGAGGACTACGAGGAGTTCGCGTCGAAGAAGGCCGACCTCGTCTCGCGCGCCCGCGTGCAGCGGGAGTGGTCGAGCCAGGGCGTGCGCAACGCCATGAAGAAGTCGCCCGACAACGACAAGATCCGCCGCAAGGCCTCGGTCGAATCGAGTGAGAAGCAGGCGCAGAAGGTGCGGCAGATGGAGAGCCGCATCGCGCGCCTCGACGAGGTCGAGGAACCGCGCAAGGAGTGGAAGCTCGAGTTCTCGATCGGCACGGCGCCGCGCTCGTCGGCCGTCGTCGCGACGCTCGACGCCGCGACGCTCACCCGCGGCGACTTCACGCTCGGTCCCGTCTCGCTGCAGATCTCGGGCGGCGACCGCATCGGCATCACCGGCCCGAACGGCGCCGGCAAGTCGACGCTCCTCGGGCTGCTCCTCGGCCGCATCGCCCCCGACTCGGGCCGGGCGAGTCTCGGCTCCTCGGTCGCGATCGGCGAGATCGACCAGGCCCGATCCCTGCTCGCGGGCTCCCGGCCCCTCGCCGACGCCTTCGAGGCGCTCGTGCCCGAGTACGCGTCGGGGGAGGTGCGCACGCTGCTCGCCAAGTTCGGCCTCAAGGCCGACCACGTGGGGCGACCGGTCGACGAGCTCTCGCCGGGCGAGCGCACGCGCGCAGGCATGGCGCTGCTGCAGGCGCGCGGCGTGAACGTGCTCGTGCTCGACGAGCCGACGAACCACCTCGACCTGCCCGCGATCGAGCAGCTCGAGCAGGCGCTCGAGGGCTACGAGGGCACGCTGCTGCTCGTCACCCACGACCGCCGGATGCTCGAGCACGTGCGGCTCGACCGCCGCTGGCGCGTCGAGGACGGCCGCGTCGCCGAGGCCTGACCGCCCGGCCCCCGCCGGCGTCGGCCGGCAGCGGTGCCGTCACGACATCGGGTCGTACATGAACTCGCGCACCTCCTGCTCGCACCGGCAGGCGGCCGCGATCTTCGCCGCCCACTCGAACGCGACCTCGCGCGAGGGCAGTTCGAGGATCGTGTAGCCGCCCTCGAGTCGCTCGGTCTCCGGGTAGGTGCCCGCCGTCACTGTGCCGTCGGCGGCGACGCGCACGGGCGCGACCGCCTCGTCGATGCCGCCGCCGAAGACGTAGACGCCGGCGTCCTTCGCCGCTTGGATGACCGCGCGGGAGTCGACCCCGGCCGCAGCCCACTCCTCCGGCGAGTCGAGCGCCATCGCACTGCTGGGGAACGAGATCAGGAATTTCGTCATGCCGCGGATGCTACGTGCGAGCGCCGACGTCCGTTCGGATCGGCCTGTCGGCGAGGATGACGCGCGGCTAGGGTGCGGGGCATCCGCATCGTCGCGGGCGAGCAAGGGGGAGCCGCACATGAGCGATCACGTCTACCGCGTCACCGAGATCGTCGGGACGTCGCCGGAGGGCACCGACACCGCGATCCGCAACGCGATCGCACGGGCATCCACGACGCTGCGCAACGTCGACTGGTTCGAGGTCGTCTCCACGCGCGGCGAGGTCGAGGACGGCGCCGTCGCGCACTTCCA
This sequence comes from Agromyces seonyuensis, assembly GCF_009789225.1. Taxonomy (GTDB): domain Bacteria; phylum Actinomycetota; class Actinomycetes; order Actinomycetales; family Microbacteriaceae; genus Agromyces; species Agromyces seonyuensis. Next base: position 10,459 of record NZ_WSTA01000092.1, read on the forward strand.
GGTCACCCTGAAGGTCGGCTTCCGGCTCGACGACTAGCGCGGATGCCCGAAACCCCGGAGGTGCAGGCGCTCGCCGACGAACTCGCCGAGCGCCTCGTCGGCCGTGCCCTCTCGAGCGCCGAGCTGCTCGAGGGGCGGCTCGTGAAGACCCGCGGTCGCGGGCCCGACACGCTCGTCGGTGCTGAGCCGACCGGAGTGCTCCGGCACGGCAAGCTCGTCGACCTCGCCTTCGGCGATCGTCACCTCGTCGTCTCGCTCGGCCGTCACGGCTGGATGCGCTGGGTCGCCGAGGGGGCGACGTCACCTGAGGAGGGCGACGACGACGCGCCCCCGCCCGCCCTCGCGAGCCTCGCCTTCGACGGTGCGCCGGCGCTCGAACTCACCGACGCCGGCACATGGCTCTCCCTCGGACTCTTCGTGGTCGACGACCCGGCCGACGTCCCGGCGATCGCGAAACTCGGGCCCGACCCGGCCGACGACTCGTTCACCCGGGCGCAGTTCGACCACGCGGTCGCCGGCCGGCGCAAGCAGGTCAAGGCGATCCTCATCGACCAGGCCGCGCTCGCCGGGATCGGCAACGCCTACTCCGACGAGATCTGCTTCGCGGCGCGCGTCTCTCCGGTCATCCATGCGTCCGAGCTCGCGGATGACGCCCTCGACCGGCTGTTCGCGGCGACGACCGACGTCGTACGATCCGCGGTCGCCGCGCGTCGAGGCATCCCGATCGCAGACCTGAAGGCCGCGAAGACGGCCGCGATGCAGGTGCACGGTCGCGCGGGCGAGCCGTGCCCGGGCGAGTGCGGCGGCACGGTGCGCGACTTCGCCTTCGGCAGCACGACCGCGCAGTACTGCCCCGACTGCCAGACTGGCGGGGCACTGCTCGCGGAGCCCGGGTGAGGCCGGGCCGAACCAGGAACGGAACCCGATGCCCGCCCAGCCCGAAGCCGAACGCCTCCTCGCGCACGCCCGCGCCGCTCACGAGCGCGGCGACGCGCTCCTGCACCTCCAGGTCGACGTCGCGCACCTCGGCGGTGCCGGGTCGTCGTGGGGTTCCTCGGAGAACCACATCGTGCCCGACGAGTCGACCGGCTACTTCCTGAGCCACGTCGAGTCGATCGGCTGGCGCCTCGAGCACGCGGGCTGGACCTTCGTCGAGACCGGTGCGAACACGTCCGCCCGGGTCTGGGGCACGGGCGAGGGCGTCGTCAACCGCGGCCCGGTCACCGGGTTCTTCGTCTTCCGGCGAGCGGCGGCCCCCACGGCCTGAGTGCCGACGCGCCCGCATGCGCTCGTCGTGGTCGAGCGCGGAGACGACTCGAGGCCCGGCGCCGTCGGGTCGCGGCGGCCGGGCCTCGAGGAGATCCGCCGGCGAAGGCCTCCGAAGCCCGCCGCCGTTCGGGTCGCGGCGGCCGGGGCTCGGAGAGCTTCGCCGGCGAACCGGCCCGAGCTCCGGCGCCGTTCGGGTCGCGGCCGCCGAGTCTCGGAGATCTCGGTGGGCGTCGACGCCCGTCCCGGGCGGTCCCGGCGCCGAGGGGGACTCGGCACCGGGACGCTCCGGGGGTGTACCGCGGGGCCGGCCATCGCCACGAGACGACGACCTTCGTTCAGGGGAAACGCGCGTCGGAATCGCTCGAAAGAGCAGGCTCACGGCCCTGCGGTGTGCGGTTCGTTCCTCCGAACCACACCTCTAGATTGCCCCGACCCGACCCGCAGCGGATCGGCCGAAGGGATGCATCCACCCCCTCCTTCGGTCGGGGGTGCCGCGGGAGCACCGGCGAGCGGGCGCCGCGCCCTACACTGCCGACATGGACGAGCGGGGGATCGTCCCCCGTCGCACGCCGTGGGGGATCGTGTGGCGCGCGCTGCTCGCGGCTGCGATCGGCGGCGTGCTGTGGCTGATCGGCCTCGGAGTCCTCGACTACTGGTCGCTGAGCCGGCCCGAGCAGATCTGGTACCTCACCGCCGACCCGGCGATCGGCGCCCTCGCCATCGCCGGCGTCCTGTGCTTCTCTCGTCGTGCGCCGGTGCTGGTGGGGATCGCGGCGTCCGCGATCGTGCTGCTCGGCTCCGTCGCGGCGATGGGTGCCGCGCTCCTGGCGCTCGGCAGCGTCGCCACCCGCCAGCGGTCGTGGGAGATCGCGATCGTCGCCGCCTGCGATCTCGTCGCCTTCCGCTGGACCGGCCTGCTCGTCTATCCGACCGAGAACCCGAGCCTGCCCTGGTGGGAGAGCACGCTCATCTTCGGACTCGGGTTCGCGATCGTGATCGCCACGGGCATCTCGATCGGCCAGCGTCGGGAGCTCGTCGCGGGCCTCCGTGAACGCGCGGCGGCGGCCGAGCGGGAGCAGGCGGCACGCGCCCTCGCGACGCGTGTCGGCGAGCGCAACCGCATCGCCCGCGACCTCCACGACGTCGTCGCGCACCGCGTCTCGCTCGTCGCGATGCAGAGCTCGGCCCTCGAACTGCGACCCGACCTGCCGGAGGAGGAGCGCACCGCGGCGCTCGGCGCCATCGGCGAGAACGCCCGCCTCGCCCTCGACGAACTGCGGGGGATGCTCGGCGTGCTCCGCGACCCGGCCGCCGTCGCGGCGAGCGCCGACGCCATCCCGGACGAACCCGGGATCGCCGACGTCGCGGCGCTCGTCGACGAGTCGCGCGCCGCGGGGATGCACGTCGAACTGATCTCCGCCGTCGAGGGCGAACCGCCGCCCGCGGCCGCGCAGACCGCGTATCGCGTCATCCGCGAGTCGCTCACGAACGCGCTCAAGCATGCGACCGGGGCGAGCGTCACGGTCTCGATCGCCGGCGAGGCGGGCGAGGGCCTCGCCGTCCGCGTCCGCAACGGACCCCGCGCGAACACGGTCGCTCCGCGGCTGCCGGGCTCGGGCACCGGACTCGCGGGCCTGCGCGAGCGCGTCGTGCGCGCCGGCGGCCGGTTCGAGGCGGGCGTCGACGGCGACGGCTACGCCGTGAGCGCCTGGCTACCATGGGCGACGTGAGCACGGGGGAGCCGATCCGCGTCGTCGTCGTCGACGACGATCCGATGGTGCGCAGCGCTCTGGCGACGATGCTCGGGGTCGACCCGGGCATCCTGCTGGTGGGCGAAGCGGGCGACGGCGAGGAGGGCATCGACGTCGTGCAGCGGGAGCGCCCCGACGTCGTGCTCATGGACGTGCGGATGCCCGTGCGCGACGGCCTCAGCGCCACGACGGCCGTGCTGCGGCTGCCCGAGCCCCCGCGCGTCGTCATCCTCACGACCTTCGACGCCGACGACACCGTGCTCGAGGCGCTCCGGCTCGGCGCATCCGGGTTCCTGCTGAAGGACACCCCGCCCGACCGGCTCGCCGCCGCCATCCGGGATGCGGCCGCCGGGGCGCCGGCGCTCTCGCCGTCGGTGGCGTCCCAAGTGATCGCCGCGGCGACGGCCCCCGGACGCGCCCGAGCCGACGATGCCCGCGCAGCCGCCCGGGCGCGGCTCGGCGGCCTCACTCCGCGAGAGCGCGACGTCGCCCGCGAGCTCGGCGCCGGCCGCTCGAACGCGGAGATCGCCGCGGCGCTCTTCCTGTCGGTGCCCACCGTGAAAGCCCATGTCGGCGCGATCCTCGCGAAGTCGCGCGCCGAGAACCGGGTGCAGCTCGCGCTGCTCGTGCACGACGCCGGGCTCGACGCCGACGCCTGATCTCGATTCGGCGACGACGCGGGGCGAGTTCCGCATCCGCGTGCAAGGATCGCGCTCGAGGCGACACAAGCGGGGTGTGACGAGCGATGTGGCGCAGATCGAGACCGAGCGGAGGGCGCGGATGCCCGAGGGCGACGAGGCGCTGAGCGACGCCGCCGCCGCGACCGGCGTCGCCGAACCCGGCGCTCCGGTGGGGCCGGCCGCCGTGACTCCCTCGGCCGACGACCTCGCCTGGTTCACCGCCGTCGCGCGCGAGCATTCGAGCGCGATCGTGAAGTACTTCGCCCGCCGCGGCCCGCGCGACGACGCGGAGGACCTCGCCGCGGACGTGTTCGCGACCGCGTGGCGCCGTCGCGACGACGTGCCGCGCGAGGCCGTGCTGCCCTGGCTCTACCGCACGGCCGGGTTCACGCTCGCCAACCACCGCCGCAAGGCCGCCGACGTGCCCGTCGAGCACGTGCCCGAGACCGGCGCGACGCGCGTCGGCGACGATCCCGAGCTCCGGATGCTCTTCGACGACGAACTGCGCGGCGCGCTGGCCAGCGTGGGGGAGCGCGACCGCCGCATCCTCCTGCTGAACGCATGGGAGGGCCTCGACGGAGCGGGCCTCGCGGTCGCGCTCGGCATCTCCCGTTCGGGCGCGGACGCGGCGCTCTCCCGGGCGCGCTCGCGCCTGCGCGAGTCGTGGGGCTCCCGGCTGACGTTCTGAGCGGATGCCCGACGGCGCGCCCGCGCGTCGATCAGGATGAGGGCATGGAGTTCGACTGGATCGGCGACGACGGCACGGCCGAGCGCTGCGTCGTCGCGCTGTCGCCGCGCGGCGGGATGCGCGTCGAGAGCCGGGTGGTCGGCCCCTTCGGGACATGCGGGTACCGGGCATCCACGGACGAGGAGTGGCGATTCACCGAATTGACGCTCGAGCTCGGGGGCCGACGGCTCGACGTGCGGCGGCGCGATGCCGGCTGGACCGTCGACGGGACCCCGCGACCCGACCTCGCCCCCGCGGTCGACCTCGACCTCTCGATCTCGCCCGTGACCAACACGCTCCCCATCCGTCGGCTCGCCCTCCGCATCGGCGACTCGGCCGACCTCACGACCGGGTATGTCGCGGTGCCCGAGCTCACCGTGGCGCCGGACCCGCAGCGCTACACCCGCACCGGAGCGCGCGAGTACCGCTACGAATCGCTCGACAGCGAGTTCGCGCGCACGATCACCGTCGACGAGGCGGGGTTCGTCGTCGAGTATCCGGGGCTGTTCCACCGGGGCGGATGACGCCGGCACGAGTCATCCGATCGGGACCGCCGCCGTGCAAGGTCCGGCCGTCTCGGCACACAGACGGGGTGAGGACGAACCCCCGCCGAGGAAGGCACCCCCATGGACCACGACGAGCACCCCCGCGACCCCGAGCAGCCCGAGCAGCCCGAGGCGGAGCACGCCGGCACCGACGACGCGATCGAGCGACTCCGGGCCGCCGACCCGGCCGTCGGCGTCGAGGCCCGCGCCGGCTTCGCCGACGAGGTCGTGGCCCGGGCGAGCGGGCCCGAGGCGACGGCATCCGGCGCTGCCGGGTCGGGCCACGAGGAGGACGAGCCCGATCTCTCCGAGCCGACCGGCTCGACGCCCGTCGCGCCCGTCGCCGACCTCGACGCCGCGCGCGCCAGGCGCCGCCGCACCTGGGTCGCCGCGGCGTCCGTCGCCGCGGCCCTCGCGCTCGTCGGCA
>NZ_WSTA01000093.1 GCF_009789225.1 Agromyces seonyuensis
TGGCGCTTCGGCCGCGGTGCGGGCGGCGGCGGTGCGGGCGGCGGCGTGCCCCGGCCGCGGCTCGGCGCTCACTTGATCGCTCCGCGGGCGAGGAGGTGGGCGAGGTCGCCGAGCGTGCCGATCGTGATCACGGTGAGCTCGCGCGCGGTGCGGACCGAGGGCTCCGCACCGGGTTCGGCCCGGACGACGACGGCCGTGAGGTTCGCGGGGAACGCGACGGCGGCCTGTCGCAGACGCTGCAGCGGCACGTTCGAGCCCGTCACCATGAAGGCGATCGAGAGGTCGGTGAACGTCGCCGCGGTGAGCTGCGCGACCGACTCGAGGCGCATGACGCGTCGGCCCGGCACGATCTCGCTGAGGCCGTCGAGGAGGGTGCCCGGCGTGTGCGTCGGGAACGTGCGGATCGTCTGCACGGCGCCTCGGGCGAGCTCCGGCAGCTCCCCGCTCGAGGCGACGAGGACGTCACGGCCCTCTCGCACGCCCTGCACGCCGAGGGAGGCGGCCGCGCTGACGGCGAGCTCGAACTCGTCGTCCGAGCCGAACTCGACGGGCTCGAGGTCGACGAGCACCGCGATGCGGGCGTGCCGCGACTCCTCGTACTGGCGCACCATCAGGCGCCCGGTCTTCGCCGTCGCCTTCCAGTGCACGTGCTTGCGGGAGTCGCCGGGCACGTACTCGCGCACCGCATGGAAGTTCAGGTCCGAGTTCGACAGCGTCGTCGTCGCGGAGCCCTCGAGGTCGCGGATGAGTCCCGCGCTCGTCGAGGGGATGGCCGTCGTCACCGGATGCACGTAGACGCGGCGCACCTCGGGCCACGACAGCTCGCGGCGCAGGATGCCGAGCGGATCGCCCCGGCCGATCGTCATCGGGCCGATGTCGATGACCCCGCGGCGGGCCGCGTTGATCGCGAGCTGCTCCTCGTGATGCGCCCCGGCGCGCAGCAGGGGGACGTGCACCTCGACGAGGCCCTCGCCGACGGGGATGTCGACGACGCCGGGCAGCGATGCGCGCTTGCCCCGGTTGACGAGCACGAGGCGCCCGTCGACCTGCGAACCGGCGACGACGCGATCGGCGCCGAGCGCGAGATCGATGCCGTAGTCGTGGGTGCCCGCGAGGAACGGCAGGCACACGAGCACGAGCAGGATCGCGATGCCCGCGAAGACCCACGCCTCGACCCAGCCGAACGAGATGCCGCCCGCGATGCCCACGACGGCGACCGCGAGGAGCACGAGCCCGGCCGTCGTGACCGTCTCGCGAACCCACCCGATCGAGGCCGACCACGCGGTGCGCAGCGCGCGGCCCGCGACGCGGGCGCGATACACCGTCGCGCCGACGGTGTCGCCGCTCGAGCGCGAGGTGCGGGTCACGGTGCCGACACGACTGCGGGTCGACGTCCCCGTCGACCCCGCGGTGCGGGTCAGCCTCGATTCGGTGTGGATGCTCACGCGGCGCCGTTCTCCCGCGGGGCCGGCACGTCGAGGAGGATCTGGCTGACGATCTGCACGGCGGTCACGCCGTCGAACTCGGCCTCGGGCTCGAGCACGAGTCGGTGCGCGAGGGCCGGTACGGCGAGGTCGCGGATGTCGTCGGGCGTGACGAAGCTGCGGCCGCGCGAGGCCGCCCACGCCATCGACAGGCGCGAGAGCGCGAGCGCACCGCGGACGCTGACGCCGAGGCGGACCTCCGTCGCGCGCCGGGTCGCGTCGACGACGCGCATGATGTAGTCGAAGATCAGCGGGTTCACGTACACGCCGCGTGCGAGGTCGCTCATCGTGACGAGCGTGTCGACCGTCACGAGCGCGGGCAGCGCGGGCTTCGCCTTGACGACGCCCTGCAGGATGCGCAGCGTCGCGGCCTCGTCGGGGTAGCCGATCGAGGTCTTGATCATGAAGCGGTCGAGCTGCGCCTCGGGCAGGCGGTACGTGCCCGCCTGCTCGATGGGATTCTGCGTCGCGATGACGAGGAACGGGTCGCCGACGGGGCGGGTGACGCCGTCGATCGTGACGTTGCCCTCCTCCATGACCTCGAGCAGGGCCGACTGCGTCTTCGGGCTGGCGCGGTTGATCTCGTCGGCGAGCACGACGTTCGCGAAGATCGGCCCCGAGTGGAACTCGAACTCGCCCTTCTTCTGGTCGTAGACCGTGATGCCCGTGACATCGCCCGGCAGCAGGTCGGGGGTGAACTGGATACGGCTGGAGGAACCGTCGATCGTCTGCGCGATCGCTCGGGCGAGCGCGGTCTTGCCCGTGCCGGGGAAGTCCTCGAGGAGCACGTGGCCGTCGCTGACGGCGGTCGCGAGCACGAGCTCGACGATGTGCCGCTTGCCGAGGATCGACTGCTCGATGTGGTCGGCGAGCAGCGCGAAGGTGTCGGCGAACCAGCGGGCCTGTTCGGGGGCGATGGTCATGGGGTCGCTTTCGTTCGGGATGCGGGTCGGGATGCGGCGCGCGGCCGGGTCAGCCGCCGGTGCCGGGGTCGGGGGACGGCGTCGGCGTCTCCGTCGTCTCCGGCGGCTCCGGCGGCTCGGTCGGTTCGACCGGTTCGGCGCACAGCGTCATGGTGCGGGTGATCGAGTCCAGGTTCTTGAAGTCGTTCGTCCACGTCAGCTTCAGGGTCGCGGGCCGCTCGCCGGTCGTGGCGTCCACGAGGGTGTCGTCGGCCACGAAGTCGAGCGTGTACGAGTCGCGGGCCGCGCCGGACACGCCGGTCACGAACTCGGAGGCGAGCGCCCAGCGGTCGAAGGTGCGCGTCTCGTAGGGCACGCAGCCGCTCGTGGAGGCGAAGGTCACCCAGGCGGTCGTGGGCGCGTTGACCCAGTTGATCACGCCGTAGGAGTCGCAGTCGCCGGAGTTGAACTTCCGGCACTGCCGATGCTGACGGTCATCCGGGATCCGCTCGGGATCGAGCTGGTTGTTCGACGTCGTGAACGTCTGCGTCCAGTCGAGGTTCGAGTAGAGCTTGTACCACATGTTGCGGTTCCAGCTCGAGCTCAGGTTCGGGGCCGCCGTGACGCCGTAGCTGTACGTCGTGCCGCTCTGCGCCGGCGTCGTGCCGATCGTGTACGACGCGGTGCCGGAGCTTCCCGTGCCGTTCTTCGTCTCGAACTCGCGCGGCCGGGTGGTCGCGACGCCGAAGCCGTTCGTCGCGCACGCCTTGCCGTAGTAGTCCTGGTCCTCGGTCAGGCCGGTGAACTGGCCGGTCGTGCTGCTCCCGTCCGGAACGATCAGACCGCCGGCGCCGTCTGCGGTGCACGCGGGCTCGGCGGTGCCGCTCACCCAGAGCAGGTAGTACACCGAGAGGGCTCGGGGCGAGGCGTTCCCGTTGAACGACGCCGAGATCGAGATCGCGTCCGTCGATGCCGAGACGAGACCGACCTCGTTCGGACCGGTCGGGCTGCCGGCGAACGTCAGCGTCGCGTACGCGGAGTCGCCCGAGGCGGGCTGGCCCCACGTGTCCGGCGGCGAGAACTGGCTGATCGGCGTCACCTTGAGCTGGTAGTTGCCGGGCGAGTACGAGAGCTGCACGCTCGTCGCGGGGTTCCGCGTGTCCCGCGAGACGTCGCGGCTCCCGCGCCCGTTGTCCCACTCGAGCCGGAATCCGGCGACGTCGCTGTTCGAGGCGATCGCGACGTCGACGACTCCGCGGGTGGTCGAGGTCTCCCAGGTGTACACGGGCGTCGGCGTCACGCCGAGCACCTGCGGCGACGAGTAGGCGTTGGTCGTCACGGGCGTCGTGTCGAGCGAGTCGCCGACCGAGTTGACCGCCCGCGCCGTGTAGTCGTGCCGGGTGCCGTTCGTCAGGCCGCGGAGCGTGCAGGTGAAGTACATCTCCGACGGGACGCAGTCGGCGCCGACATCCTGCCCGCCCTCCAGGATCCGCACGCCGGTGAGCCCGGGGTGGGCGAGGCGCGCGTTGCCGAGCCAGACGCGGAGCGCGACCCAATCGGCGCCGTAGTCCGAGGTCGTCACCGACTCCGGCTTCTGCGGGTAGCCCTGGATGTCGAGGGAGAGCGTGCCCTGGCCGATCCGCCCCTGGGCGTCCGCGACGACGAAGGTGAGGGTGCAGGTGCCGCCCGGCGGGGTCGGCCCGCCCGGCCACACGACGCGCACGGCCGTCTCGTTCGCGGCCGTCACCGTTGCGACCTCGCAGCGACTGGAGGCGAGCGAGCGCAGCTTCAGCCCGGAGCCGGTCTTGCCGGCGAACGGGTCGTACTCGCCCGCGACGCCGACGACGGGGACGGTGCAGTCCGCGCCGTCCGACACGTCGCACGTCGCGGTGAAGGTCGCGCCGCGCGGGGCGTCCGGCGGTGCGATGCCGACGACGAGGGTGATCGTCGAGTGCAGGCCGCCGAAGTTCGACACGTCGATCGAGATCGACTCCTTGGCGCCGGGCTTCGCGTCGGCGTGCGCCTCGGCCGTCACCGTCGCCCCGGTCTGGACGACGGTGAACGAGGCGCCGACGTAGGTCGCCCGGTAGTCGAGCAGCGCATCGTCGCCGACGCGACCGCCCTCCCACGTGGTCATCGACGCCAGCAGGTCGACCGTCTCGGTCGCTGCCGGGGCGACCGTGCGCGAGATCGGGCTGAGGATCGCGAGCGGGTCCTTCGGGCGGAGCGCGATGGGGACGGCGACGCCCGACCAGGCGGACTGGCCCTCGAGCCGCACGGGCAGCAGGCACGTGTCCGACCACGGCGCCTCGCGCCCGGTCGAGTACGCGGCCGTGTCGTCGTCGACCGGCGTGCACGAGGCGTTCGCGCGGCCCACGCGGAAGGAATCGTCGTCGCGGATCTCGACGGACGTGTCGGCCGGCAGGTCGAGGATGTCGTCGATCGAGAACTCGACCGTCTTCTCCTCGTCGACGAGGATCGGCGTGAAGCCGCTCCGGAGTTCGAGCCGGTAGTCCTCGAACGCCGGGATCCGGAGGAAGCCGAAGGCTTCGACGTCGTTGCCCGAGGCATCCTGCCCGCTCACGCGGAACGGCACGACGGCGCCCTTCGCGGGCTCGGGCCCGGAGATGCGAGTGCCCTCGGCCTCGTAGCGGCTCGCCGCGTCGCCCCACACCTCGAGGTCGAGGTCCGCGACATCGCCGCCGGCCCACGCGACCTTGCCCGCGACGACATCGATGCCGCCGCCCGAGAGGTCGGCGCGATCGCTCGCCGTGACGATCGTGTCGGAGACGACGGGCTGCTCGGCGCTCGCCGACTGGGTCACCTCGAGCACGAGCAGGCCTTCCGCCGTGCTCGAGGTGAGCTTCGAGCGGATCGTGACGATGAAGGATGCCGGCCCGGCCTGATCGCCGGAGAGGAGCACGATCTTGCCCTCGCGGAGGTCGGTCGACGGGTCGATGAGCGCGCGCAGGCGCCCGAACTCGGCGTTGCCCTCGGCGTCCGGCACGTTCGGCTTGATGGCGACGAGTTCGAGGTCTCCGCCCGCCGGATCGCGGTCGTTGCGGAGCGGTTCGACCACGACGGGGGCCGGCGAACCGGCCGCGATCCGGACGTAGTCGCTGAACGCGACGGGCTGGACCTGGCCCGACTCGGGCACGACCGCGACCCGGACGGTCGCGGTGCCGCGTTCGCCGTCGCCGTCGCGCACGCTGTACTCGAACGTGGCGAGCCCGCCGGGGACGCCGTCGTCGGGCGCGCGGAATCGGATCGCGTCGCCGGTCGCGGCGATCGACGCCGCGCCGGCCTCGGCCTGCGTCACGTCGACGAGCGCGACCGTGTCGCCGTCCGGGTCGACACCGTCGAGGGGCACTGGTATCGAGACCGTCTCGCCCGCGCCGACGCGCGCGGCGAGCGCCGTCGGGACCGGGGATCGGTTGACGCCGTCGGCGAGCACCGTGATGAGGAGGATGCCGCTCGCCCGACGGTCGGCATCGCTCTCGAGCGCGGCGGAGTACGTCACGGCGTACACGCCGGCGGTCTTCGGCGCGAGGTAGCGCACGACGTCGCCGTCGGAGAAGACGAGCTCCCCGTCCGCGCCGGAGCCTTCGACGCCGGGCAGCACGACGAGCCGCTCGCCGCGCGGCGCGACGTCGTTGTCGAGCACGTCGACGTCGATCGTGCCGCCGGCGCGCACGGTCGCCGTGTCGGCCCGGGCGACGGGCGCCTGCGGGTCGGGCGCGGCGAGGAGGAAGACGGTCAGCTGCGCCTCGGTGACGGCGCCCGCGCCGTCGGCGATGCGGATGCGCGCGGTGCCGATGCGGCCGCTGCCGCCGTCGGGCGTGGTGCCGCCGACGCGCACGCGGTCGAGGTCGACGACGTCGACCGTGAGGGTGCCCTCGACGGCCGCGGCCGACTCGATGTAGAGCACGCGGCCGCCGCGGTAGGCGACGGTGTCCAGCACATCGACGGTCGCATCCTGGTTCGGCCGCACGAACACGGTGAGCGAAGGGGCGGCGATCGCGGAACCCTCGGCGACCGTGAGCCGGAGGACGGCGGTCTTCTCGGCGAGGGTCTCGGTGTCCTGCACCGAGTAGGCGAGGACGTACTCGCCCGGCTGCTCGGCGCTCAAGCGGATGCTGCCGGCCGCCGAGTCGGCGGCGACGCTCAGCCCGTCGATGGGCGCGCTCGGCGCGGCGTCGAGCAGGCGGTAGGAACCGGACCCGCCCTGGACGTGATCGGCGATGTCGACCTCGCGCTGCTCCCCCGGCGCCGCGGACACGGCGACGGGCGCGGCTTCGAGCACGGGCGAGCCGGTCACGGTCACGGGGATCTCGAGCTTGGTGCGCGCGCCGAAGGAGTCCTCGACCGCGATCAGCACGGCGATGATGCCGCCCGCGCCGTTCGGGTCGGTGTGCCGGATCGCCAGTCGCCCGTCGTCGGTGATGACGACGTCGAGCGGCGCCTCCGGGTCGACCGTCACGGCCGCCGCGAGCACGAGCGGGTCGCCCTCGGGGTCGACCCAGCCGCGCAGCGCGGAGACGACGGCCGTGCCGCCGGGCTCGACCTGCGCGGAGGGCGCGGGGAGCGTGCAGCCGTCGACAGGGCACCACACGGGCGGAGAGTTCTGCCCTGCGGGCACGACGTCGAGGGTCACCGTCGCGGGCGCGGACGTCGCCGAGCCGTCGGTCACCTGGTACTGGAACGACGCGGACGTCGCACCGGCCGCGACGGTCGCCACGGCGCGCTGGTTCTCGGCGACGAGGCCGACCGTGCCGAATGCGGGGTCGCTCAGGCCGCCGAGCGTCGGGACGATCGAGAGGACGTCCTTCTTGTTCGGGTCGGAGTCGTTGAGCAGCACCGGGAGGTCGGCGATCGCGCCGGCCCGCACGCCGAACCGGTCGTCGCGCGCGACGGGCGGCTCCTGCTGGGCGACGTCGTCGACCTCGACGGTGCCGGAGCGCTCGTCGTCCTCCTCGTTCTGCGACCACTGCTCGAGCGGGACGAGGTCGCCGTCGCTCGTCCACACGAGGCCCGAGCTCGTCTCGTTGACGACGAGCCGGTCGCCGTTGCCGCGGAGCACGGGCACGATCGCCTGGACCTCGGCGAGGGCCTCGTCGCCCGCGAGCGGCACGGTCTGCGTGCGGTGCGCGGACGTCCAGAGCGTCCCGCCGGTCTGCCCGATCCAGGCGGCGTAGGCCGTGCCGTCCACGACGAGCGGGGCGGCCGGCACGCCGTTCGCCTCGACGAGTCGTTCCGCGGCCCCGGTGCGCAGGTCGACCGAGACGAGACCGGACGAGTCGGCGACGAAGAGCTCGTCGCCCGCCGCCGCGGAAGCCTGCACGAGGGCGTCGGCGCCGAAGCCGGCGTCGATCGGCGTTCCGCCGTCGATCCATACGCGGCCGCCGTCGGCATCCACGAGGACCCAGTGGGAGCCGACGAGCCCGAGCTCGACCCGGGTGTCCGCGCCGGGGGCGTCGGTGACGGCGGCGAGTCCGCCGCTGAACGTGCCGGTCGTCGCGTCGAATCGGCGCACACCGCCTTCGGCGGCGGAGTATGCGGCGACCATGCCGGTCTCGGAGACCGCGACGGCCGACGCGGCGTAGGCCGGCGCCTCCGTGTCCTCCGGGCCGGAGCCCGAGTCGGGACCTTCGGTCTCGACGACCTCGCCCGCGGCGGGATCGATCGGGAGGGCGGTGCCGAGCCCGTCGTCGCCGAGGATCGCCACGGACACGCCGCCGGCCTCCGAGCGGTAGACGACGTACGCGCCGGCGGAGTCGACTTCGACGGTGCCGTCGGGGGTCGCCTCCGCGGAGGCCGCTTCCTCGTCCTCCTCGTCGTCGACGAGGTCGGCGGGCGCAGCGGCGTCGACGGGCCACCAGCGTCGCAGTCCCTGGGTGAGGACGACGGCGTCGTCGCCCGACTGCAGCACGGCCGAGGGGTCGTCCACGTTGCGCACGGTGTCGAGCTCGCCGAGCTCCGTGTTGACGCGCGCGTAGCGGCCGTCGTCGCGGCTCACCCAGACGGCGGTCTCGACCTCGGGGACGTCCTGCGCCTCGTAGCCCTGCGCGATGACGGCACCCGTCACGACGAGGGCGACGGAGACGATCGCGGCGGTCGCGCCGACCCACTGCTTCCGACGGCCCGCCGGCTTCGACCCCGCGGCGTTCACAGCACGCCCGTCGCGAAGAGGGCGGCCACGGTGCCGGCCGCGACCACCACGGCGCCGACGAGCGCGCCGATGACCGCGGGACCGAGCGCAGAGCGCTTCGGCGCGGCGACGAACAGCCCGTCGCGGTCGACGGCGGCGCCCTCGAGCTGCTTGCGGGTGCGCTCGGCCCGGCGCGAGTCGGGATTGACCGTCGTCACGACGGGGCCGCGGGACCGGCCGTCGGAGAAGTCGATCGGTGCGGCGGCGGCCCACTCGGGTGCCGCGACCTCGAGCGCGGTCGGCGCGATGCCGAGCTCGTACTGGGCCCAGCGCAGCGCCTCGCCGAAGTCGGCCATCGACGCGTACCGGCGCGCCGGGTCCTTCGACATGGCGGTCGCGAGGATCTCGTCGACGCGCGGCGGCACCCCCGCGAACGGGAGCGGCGTGTACTTGGCGCGGATGACCCGGGCCTTCAGCGCGTCCCGCGAGTTCTCCTCGCGTTTGGGCGACTCGAACGGGCTGCGCCCGGCGAGCAGCGTGTAGAGCGTCGCACCGAGGCTCCAGATCTCGCTCGGCACGGAACCGCTGACGCGCTCGCTCAGCACCTCGGGGCTCGACCACGGCACGCTCATGGCGAAGACCTCGGGACCTTCCTCCGCGTTGAGGGCGGCCGCGATGCCGAAGTCGGCGAGCACGGGCTGGCCGAGCGTCGTCACGAGCACGTTCGAGGGCTTGATGTCGCGGTGGAGGAAGCCGGCGCGGTGCGCGGTCTCGAGCGCGCCCGCGAGGCGGACGCCCGCGTCGAGCACCTCGGCGATCGGCAGCGGACCGCGCTTCATGCGCGCACCCATCGTGTCGGGGCAGAACTCCATGACGAGGTAGGGGCGGCCGTCGGCCGAGATCGACGCGTGGTAGATCGTGACGATCGACGGGTGGGCGGAGAGGCGCGCCATCGTGTCGGCCTCGACGTTGAACGTGCGCAGCGCCTCCGCGTCGAACGTGTCGGCGTGCAGCACCTTGACGGCGGTGATGCGTCGCGGCATGTCCTGCTCGTAGAGGTAGACGTCGGCGAACCCGCCGGAACCGAGAGGCCTGAGGTAGCTGTAGCCGCCGATCATCGGCGGCGAAGCGGTCATCCGCTTGCCCACGTCGTTCCTCCCCTGGGACGCACGGCCCGTCGGGTACGGGCCGCAGGGCCCGAATGGGCGCGCGGGGCGACGTGCTCGGGCAGCATCGTCCACCCTAGGCGATGCCGAAAGCCCCGACCGACCACCTGTGGAGGAGCGGCGGACGGCCATTACGGTGGAGCCTGGGAAGGGGATCGGACATGCGCGCACTCGTCATCGACCGCACCGGCGGGCCGGAGGAACTCCAGGTCCGGGAGGTGCCCGATCCGCTCCGGATCTCCGACGAGGTGCTCGTGCGCGTCGTCGCGGCGGGCGTCAACCCGATCGACGCGAAGACCCGGAAGGGCAACCGCGTCTCGCAGGCGATCGAGCACTGGCCCGTCGTGCTCGGCGGCGACTTCGCCGGCGTCGTCGAGGAGGTCCCGTACGCGGACCACCCGCTCCGCCCGGGCGACCGCGTCTACGGCATGGGCCGGGTGCCCCGTACCTCCGGCTCGTACGCCGAACTCATCGCGGTGTCCTCGCTGAGCGTCGCCCCGATGCCCTCGACGCTCACCTTCGCCGAGGCCGCCGCCGTCCCGATCGCCGCGATGACGGCCTGGGGCGCCGTCGTCGAGACCGCGAAGGTGCACGACGGCCAGCGGATGCTCGTGCACGCGGCCGCCGGCGGCGTCGGCGCCTTCGCCGTGCAACTCGCCCGCTATTTCGGGGCGCGGGTCACCGCGACCTGCTCGGCCGGCAACCGCGACTTCGTCGCCTCGCTCGGAGCGCACCGCGTGATCGACTACCGCAGCGAGCGCTTCGAGGACGTCGCCGGCGAGCAGGACGTCGTCATCGACCTCGTCGGCAACACCGCCGACGACACCGGCACGCGCTCGCTCGGCGTGCTCCGTCCCCGCGGACTCGTCGTCAACGTCCCCACCGGCAGCTGGCCGTCCATGGCCGAGGAGGCCGCCGAGCGGGGCATCCGCGCCACGGGCTATTCGGTCGCACCCGACGCCCGCGTGCTCTCGGTGCTCGGCCGGCTCATCGACGACGGCGCCGTGCGCGTGCACGTCGACCGTGTGCTCCCGCTGGAGGACGGCGCCGAGGCGCACCGGCTCATCGAGGACGGGCACGTCCGCGGCAAGCTCGTGCTCCGCGTCGCGCCCGACCCCGACTGACCCGCGCTCGCGCTCCCGCCGGGCGCCCCGCCCGACCTGCTCGATCGTGCCGGGCGGGCGACCCGTGGTCGGCGACCGGTCAGTAGCGGACCGCGACGACCCCGGCGGTCTGCTGGTCGACCCAGGCCTGCCAGGCGGCCTCGCTGACGTCGGCGCCCTGCGCCGCCGCCGCGGTGAGCGGGTCGACGCCGTCGAACTTCGCGGCATCCGCGACGTCCCACGCGTCGACGCCGAGGCTGTCGAGGTAGGCGAACATGCTCGCCCCGAACTGGTAGTAGCAGAACGCGTCCTCGACGTAGAACTGCTCCGGCGCGAGGTCGGCGATGCCGCTCGAGGACATGTTGTCGTAGCACCAGCTGAGCTCGAGGATCGCCTGGGAGTCGGCGGGGGCGTACGCGCCGTCGTAGAGTCGGCGGTTCTCCTGGTACGTCGCCCAGCCCTCGACGGTGACGCGAGGCGGGTCCGACCACGACGAGGGAACGGCCGTGTAGTGCATGACGTGCTCGAACTCGTGCGGCAGCGTGCCGTCGAGCTGCTCCATCGCCGACGGCCCGAGGAACACGACCGAGGTCGACGTCGAGTCGCCCGTCGCGATCGTGGTGTCCATGCCCTCGGTCCAGGACTCCGGGCGAGTGGTGGGCACCGCGTACGCCGCCGCCTCCATCTGCCAGCCGGCCGTGGCCTCGTCGACGAACCACGTGTCGAAGATCGACTGATCGTCCGTCGCGAAGACGTTGAAGCCGTCGAGCGGGAGGTCGCGGCCCTGCGCCTCGGCGTCGTCGAGCACCCAGGCCGCGGCCTCGTCCGCCTCTGCGACGAGCGAGTCGACGAGCGCCTGCTCGGACTGCCGGCCCGCGATGAGGACGTGCTCGCCGCGCGCCACGTAGAGCGGCTCGAAGTCCCACGCGGCCTTCGGGCCGTCGGTCCGCCAGCCCGTGATCGTCGCGACCTCGTCGACGACGTCGACGCTCGCCACGTAGCGGAAACCCTGCACGAAGTGCTTGCCGGCGTCGTCGCCGCCGCTCCCACGGGGGGCGAAGGCCGCGAACGCGAGCGAGGCGCCGAGCACGACGGGCACCTCGACGCTGCCGTCGCTCCACGGCACGTCGTACTCGTCGCCGGACATGGCCGCGCTCGTCCAGCCGAGCTGCTCCATGTTGTCCCACCAGAGGGTGAGCGGGGCGACCGCGTCGCCGGAGACGCGGGCGAAGAACGCCTCGCGATCCTGGGACTCCAGTGCGGCGTTGAGCTCGCCGAAGAGCGCCTCGCCGGGCGCGGCCCCCTCGGCGGCGGCGGCGACCGCCTCGTCCGGGATCGGCGGGACAACGAGCGCGCGCGGCGTGACCACGAGGAACACGAGCGCGATCACGAGCACCACGAAGCCGCCCGAGCCGGCGATGAGCGCGATGAGACCGCCGGAGCGGGCACGGGCGGGTGCCGTCGCGGTCGGGGTCCGCTCGGGTTCCGGGGCGGGCGCGCCCTGCTGCGGGTGGAGCACGGGAGTCGTCACTGCTGCCTCGTCGTGATCGTCGTGATGCGGTACTCGGGGTACTCGGTGGTGGTCGGATCGACGAGCAGCATCGTGAACACCAGCTCGGTCTCGCCGTTCGGAAGCACGGCCTGGAGGATCGGCGGGTCGCTCTCCTCGCCCACCGATTCGAGCCCGACGAGCTCGGGGAGGTCGCCGCTCTGGCCGAGCGGCTCGAGGGTCGAGGTGAAACCGTCGAGGTCGACGTCCTCGGCGACGCCGTGGAACTCCGCATCGTTCGCGAGGCACTCCGCGAGCAGCT
Source organism: Agromyces seonyuensis (assembly GCF_009789225.1). Classification (GTDB taxonomy): domain Bacteria; phylum Actinomycetota; class Actinomycetes; order Actinomycetales; family Microbacteriaceae; genus Agromyces; species Agromyces seonyuensis. The sequence continues at coordinate 12,615 of NZ_WSTA01000093.1, forward strand.
CGTTCTCGGCGAGGGCGTAGTCGGCGATGCCGCCGAGCACGTCGTCGGCCGACGAGCACCAGCGATCCCACTCGGCCGACTCGGCGTTCAGCGGCGGCGCCGTGTAGTCGCTCACGACGAACGGTCCGTCGAGGCCAGCGTCGTCGAGGTTCCACTGCAGTTCGACGATCGCCCACGGCCCGCGCGCCTGCGGCTCACGGCCGTCCTCGACGAACCCGGGCTCGTCGAGCGAGCCGTAGTAGAAGGCGCGCTGCAGACGGAAGCCCTGCACGCTCGAGGCCGTCACCGGCGTGCCGTCGACCTCGAGCGCGTAGTCGACGCGCACGGCGACGACCGCCTCGTCAGCGAAGTCCAGGTCGTCGTCGCGCCGATCGCCGTTGTCGGGGTGCTCCTGGTAGTACGCGACGTCGAGCACCTCGTAGTCGATCTCGAGGTCGTTCGCGGCGGCCGCCGTCGCATCGCCGACGATCGTCGTCGCGCCGGTGCCGAGCGCCGCGAGATCCGCGCGGTACTCGGCCGAGCGCATCGCGTCCGCGTCCTCCGCGCGGCCGGCGACGAGGGCATCCAGGTACTCGGCGACGGCTTCGTCGGCCGCGGGCGGTCGCAGTGCGTCGTTCGCAGCGACGCGCTGGGCGTAGTTGACCGATCCGCCCACGATCGTGCCGAGGACGGCCACGAGGACGATCGCCGCCGTGACGAGCACGCCGCGCGTGAGCCGGTCGCGCAGCGGGACCTTCGCCTTCGGCGGGCGCGCGCCGCCGGGGCCCACGTGCGCCGCCCAGGTCGTGCCGTCCCACCAGCGCGGCAGGCCCGATCCGGCGGGATCCGGGTACCAGCCGGCAGGGACGCCCGCGGTCGTGGAGACGGAGAGCGCGGGCGCCGGCCCGGACGTCGCGGGCTGCGCGACGTGCGTCGGCGGCGCCGTCGGGGGCACGTTCGGAGCCTGCGGGCCCGGCGCGAGCGGCGCGGCAGGCGTCGCCGGTGCGTTCGGCACGAGCGGAGCGGTGTTCGCGGTCCAGGCGCCGCCGTCCCACCAGCGCACCAGTCCGGGCGCGGCGGGATCGGGATACCAGCCGGGTTCGGGCACGCGGCTGCCTTTCTGACGGATCGGTGAGGGGCGCGGTCACTCTAGCGGGGCGATGGGCGGCCGACCGCCGGGCTGTGGACAGGCGCGAGCGGGCGCGGAACGCGTCCTCCAGCCGTCAGTCGTCGAGCCCGAACCCGGCCCGCACGAACGCCCGAACCCGATCCCACGATGGCGGCGCCGCGCGAGGGCCGAAGTGGGGGAACGCGGCCCGCGTGCCCGGGAAGCCCGCGATGTTCTCCGCGAGCCGGCAGAGCACGCTCGCCCGACCCGGCGCGGCGGCGCTCGCACCGGTCGGGTCGTTCCAGACGGCCGCGGGCATGGAACGGCACACCTGGAGGAAGGGCTCGAGCGCCCCCTCGGCCGCGAGGCCGAGCCGGGACCGCAGGTGCCCGGCATCCTCGAGGGCGATCTCCGCGGCGTCGAGCACCCCCGGCCGAGCGGCGAGCCGGTCCGCCTCGACGACGCCGGCGAATCCGGCCTCCGCCAGCCGCAGTCGCACGGCGGCTCCGACGGCCCCCGCCGTGATCGCGATCGCACCGGCGCGACCGGCCCGCGCGAGCCGCGCGCCGAGCCCCGCGACCGCCCGGAACCGATCCGGGCCCGGGCTGCGGTCGACCTCGACGAGGACGTGCTCCCAGCGCTGCGCGAGCGCTTCGGCCAGGCCGCTGGGGCCGACGACCTCGCATCGAGCACCCGCGGAGCGCAGGGCGTCGGCGATCGCGGCGCTCGAGACGGGATCGACGCTCACGACGAGGATGCCGGTGGGCGGGCGGCGCCGTGACCCGCACGCACGCACTCGCCACGCTCTCGTGGGCGCGGGCTGCAGCACGGTCGGCCTCCGGGGTGTCGGGTCGCACGCGATGTCGGGGCGGGGATCGGGCGCCCGGCCGCCGGCGTCGGAACCGGCGACCGGGCGGCGGCCGGCGCCCCCTGATGCACCTGGCCGCCGCGAGCGCTCCCCCTCGCGGTCCGCCAAGTCAAGCGGTTGCAGCGACCCCGCGGTGGCCGGAATCGTCCGGTTCGGTCCGGCCCGGAACATCCGGATCGGGCTCGCCATCCCCCCGGACTGGGGCAACGCTCCTCGTGTGCAGCGGGCCGCCGCACTGGTACCTCTGGAACTCCCCCAGCAGAGCCCCGACGAGGACGACAGAGATGACCGAGCCGAACGCCCCCGAACGCCTCGACCAGCCCGATTCCGGCGACGCCGCCGAGCAGCGGGCCGGCACCGCGCCGTCCGACGGTCGGACGCCCCCCGCCGAGGGCGTCGCCGAGTTCGCCGCCGGACTCCGCGGCCTCCGGCTCGAAGCGGGCAGCCCGACGCTCGCCAAGCTCCACAACCTGACCGGCATCTCCCGGACGGTGCTCTCCGACGCGTTCGCCGGCCGCCAGTTGCCGTCGGCGCGCACCGTCGACGGCATCGTCCGGGCGTGCGGCGGCGAGAGCGCGCAGTGGGTCGCGCAGCGCGACGAGCTCGCGGGACTCCTCGCGCGCCGGACGGAGCCCGTCGAGGCCGCCGTCCCAGCCGCTGCGGCCGACGAGGGCATCGAGGCTGAGGCCGCCGCCGAGGCCGCGCCGGTCGCACCCTCGAAGCCTGCTGCTCGCCGGCATGCCGCCTGGGCGGTCGGCGGCTTCCTCGCCGGCGCCCTCGTCGTCGGCACCGTCGCCGCGCTCGTCGCCACGAGCGTGGCGGGCTCGCGCGTCGACGCCGCCGTGGATGCGG
>NZ_WSTA01000094.1 GCF_009789225.1 Agromyces seonyuensis
GTCGCGCCGGCGGCGCTGCTCCTCGCCGGGGTCGCCGCGCTCCCCCTGCTGGCCGCGTCGGCGCTCGCCCTCGTGGTCGCCGTCGCGGCGGGCATCCGGCTGCGCTCGCGCCGTGCAGCGGGCCGGGATGCCGCACGGCGTCCGCGCCTGGAGGGCGTCGCCCTCACGGGACTGCTGCTCGGCGCGGTGCTCGTCACGGGCGTGGCCGTCCCGGCGCTCGCGGCGACGGAGGCCGGCGTGCGCGCCGTGGAGAGCGGGCACCACCACTGACCGCGCCCGACCTCGGGCCGGCTTCCGACTATCGACGGCCGGCGAGCCGTCGCCGTTCGGCCTTGCGCGCCCGCCGCGCCGTGGTCGCCGCATCCCGCTCGCCGACGATGATGAGCATCCGGTCGCGCTCGTCGACCGAGGCCGTCCCCGTCATCGCGCGGAACGCGAGGACGAGTACGAGCACGGGGCCGGTTGCCGCGGCGATCACGAGCAGCACGACGGCCGGCGCCGGCGCTGCGGCGAATACCGCGCTCAGGCCGAGGCCGAACGCGACCGGGGCGATCGCCGAGAGGATCACGACGAGCCGCCACTCGAGGCGGTGCAGCCCGAGCGCGCTCGGCACCCGCTCGATGCGCAGGCGCCGCGGGCGACCGTCGGCGAGCACCCGACGCACCGCGAGCTCCCGGCGCACCTGGATGACGAAGCGGGCCGCCAGCGGGATCAGCCAGACGACGAGACCGGCCGCCGCGAGCACCGTGCCCACGAGCACGGCGGCGTCGATGACGGATTCGATCGTCGGTCCGTAGGACTGCCGGGACGCGTTGCGACCGGGCTGGCGCAGGACGACGCCGATGAAGAACACGACCGCGCCGGCGATGAGGCCGAAGCGACCGGTTCGGGCGAGCATCCCGAGCATCCGACCAGCCGCTCGCCCGGGCAGATCGGGCCCGTCGTAGGCGATCGCGCGGGCGCGCGCACGGCGGCGCTCGGCGTCGGCCTCGGGCGCGAGCTCGGCCCATCGGTCGAGCAGCGGTTGCATCCGCGCCAGCCGTCGGGGTTCCCAGCTGCGCAGCAGCAGCAGCCCGCCGCCGAGCACGGCCACGGCGGCGGCGATGGCCGTCGTCAGCTGCATGCCCGGTTCGTCCCAGTGCTCGGGCAGCGTCACGGTGGTGAGGAGGACGAGTCCGGCGACGCCGATCATGGTCCAGGCGAGCATTCGCAACCCGAACCGGGGGAACCTCCGCACGAGATCGAGGTCGGCGTCGACGGGCACGATGCCGGGGCGCTCTCGCGCATGCCGTTCGAGGGCGCGCGGTGCGGCGAGCGCGGTGCCGATGACGCCGAGGATCAGTGCGAGCACGGCTCCGAGGACGCCCGCGAGCATCCCGCCCGCGCTGCCTCGCCAGAGGTGCTCGGTCTCGAGGCCGGAGCGCCAGAGCTCGGCGGCGAAGACCTCCTCGCCGAGGATGCCGACGGCGATCGTCACGGTGAGCGCGAGCACCGCTCCGATGACCCAGCCGACGGCGGGCGCCTCGAGCACGCGGCAGCAGGCGAGCACGAACGTCGGCCGGATGCGGCCGTAGCGGACGGTCCCGAGGTCCTGGTCGGCGCGGCGAGGCTGCTGGGGGTCGGGTCGGGGCACCCGCCCGATCCTACGGCGCACCCGCTGCGGAGGAATCCCGTCATCGCGGGTTCTTCCGGACGACATCGAGTACCCCTAGTTTGGGGGCCACTGTCCGGAACCATCCCGCGAAGGAGCACGCATGCACCGGCGATCCCGATCCTCCCTCCTCCTGTCCGCCCTCGCCGTCGGCACGGCGGCGGCCCTCTCGGTCGGCGCGCTGCCGGCCGCGGCCGCACCCGCCCAGGGCGGCATCTCGAAACCCCGCAGCACCGAGCTGCGCGTGGCCACCTACAACCTCTCGCTCAACCGGGCGACCGAGGGGCAGCTCGTCGCCGATCTGACCTCCGGCACGAACGCGCAGGCGAAAGCCGTCGCCGAGGTCATCCAGCGTGCCGACGCCGACGTCATCCTGCTCAACGAGTTCGACTACGTGGAGGGCGGCGTCGCCGCCGACCTCTTCCGCGACAACTACCTCGAGGTCTCGCAGAACGGCGCCGCGCCGGTCGAGTACCCCTACGCGTTCACGGCCCCGTCGAACACGGGCATCCAGAGCGGCTTCGATCTCGACAACGACGGGGTGACCGCCGGCGACCCGGACGACGCGTTCGGCTTCGGCCTCTTCCCGGGCCAGTACGGCATGGCGGTGCTCTCGAAGTTCCCGATCGACACCGACGACGTGCGCACCTTCCAGAACTTCCTCTGGAAGGACATGCCGGGCGCTCTGCTGCCCGACGACCCGGCCACGGCGGCGCCGAACGACTGGTTCACCCCGGAGGAGCTCGCGGTCGTGCGGCTCTCCAGCAAGTCGCACTGGGACGTGCCGATCCAGGTCGGCCGCTCGAGCGTGCACGTGCTCGCCTCGCACCCGACCCCGCCGACGTTCGACGGCGCGGAGGACCGCAACGGCACGCGCAACCACGATGAGATCCGCTTCTGGGCCGACTACATCAGCCCCTTCAAGAGCCGCTACATCGTGGATGACGCCGGCAAGCGCGGCGGTATCGGGCTCACCGAGCCGTTCGTCATCCTCGGCGACCAGAACGCCGACCCGGTCGACGGCGACTCGACCGCCGACGCGATCGACCAGCTCCTCGGCCACCCGCGGCTGATCGACCCGAAGCCCACGTCGGCAGGCGCTCCCGAGGCGGCCGTGCTGCAGGGCGGCGCGAACCTCACGCACCTCGGCGACCCGAAGTACGACACCGCCGACTTCACCGACAACGCGCCCGGCAACCTCCGGGCCGACTACGTGCTGCCCTCGAAGGTGCTGCTCAAGGTGCAGGGGGCCGGGGTCTTCTGGGTGACGCAGTCCGACCCGCTCGCCCGGCTCATGCCGTACAACGTGACGAGCGACCACCGGCTCGTCTGGGTCGACCTCACGGTGCCCGGCTGGACGGGCTGGATCAGCTGATCGGCCGCCCGGCGGACGGACCGCACGTCCGTTCGCCGGGTGCCGCCCCTCGCCTCAGCTGAGGTGCGCCAGCTTCGGCCAGAGCTCGGCCCAGGTCGTCGTCATCCCGGTGCAGACCGTGATCGGCAGCCCCTGCTCCTCGTTGTCGACGTCGACGCCGTCGTCGAGCCGGTCGACCTCGGTGCAGGTCTCGAACGACCCGCGGATGATCGGGCCGATGCCGCCGACGAACACGGCGGAGGTCGCGTCATCCGGCGGCCGGGCCGCGAACCACAGTTCGTTGTGTCCGCTGTATACCGCGTCGTCGATGCCGAAGTCGGGGCCGTAGCGGGCGACGGCGCCCGCCTCGCCGTAGTTGGCGGTCACGACGACGACGTCGTCCGGGGCATCCTCGACGGCCGCCGCGATCTGCGCGACGTAGGCGGGCCAACCGACGGAGTCGGCCGCGACCTGGTTGACCGCGGGGATCGGCGTCGTGCCGAGCACCGTCGCCGGCACGAGCGGGAGCGCGATGCAGGCGGAGACGATCCCGTTGAGCGCGACGGCCGCCCAGACGAACGCGGCGCGCGGCCGGGTGCGCATCCACGCCTCGGTCGGCACGCACCCGACCCCGAGCAGGATGACGAGGCTGCCGACCGGGTAGTGCGGCTGGGCGCCGCCGGCGAACGTGAACACGAGCATCACCGCGAAGACGACGGCGACGAAGCGGATGCCTCGCAGCTCCGGCCGGCGGAAGGGCGCGACGAGTCCGGCGATCCACACGGGCACGAGCAGCGGGCCGATCATGAGCAGCAGGAACGGCCACATCAGGATGCGGGCCTCGCCTCCGCCGTCGGCCTCGAGCGCCGCGCCCATGCGCAACTGCGGCCACTCGTTGGTCGCCTGGTAGAGCACGTTGGGCAGGGCGAGCAGCAGCGCGATGCCGACGCCCGCCCAGAGCCACGGCGAGCGGAGTTCCCGCCGCGGGCCGAAGAGCAGGAGCCCGAGGCCGATGCCGACGAGCAGCAGGGCGACGAGCAGCTTGTTGGAGCTGGCGAGCCCCGCGACCGCGCCGACGACGAGCCACCAGCGGGGACGGCTGCGCAGCACGGCGCGCATCGCGGCGAGCGCGACGAGCGGCCAGACGAGCAGGTCGATCGAGGACGACAGGAACGCGTGGCCGAACACGAGCGGGAAGCCGGCGCCGGCGGCCGCCCACGCGGCGAGGGTCTGCGCGCGCCGGCCGCCGCCGGCCTCGCGGGCGATGAGGGCGACGACGAGCACGGTCGCGACGCCGGCGAGCATGGCCGGGATCCGGAGCATCCACGGTTCGTCGACGATGCCGGCGAGCCAGTGCGCGAGGAGCGGGGTGAGCGGCGGCTGGTCGACGTAGCCCCAGGCCGGTTCGAGCATGCGGTAGTACAGCTCGTCGCGGTGGTACCCGTAGGCGTTGCTCGTCGCGGCGAGCAGCACGCCGAGCACCGCCATCGCGAGCCCGACGGGCCCCCAGGCGATCGGGCCGAGCCGGATGCCCCGCTCCCCCGTCGTCGTCGACGGCGGCTCGGGCGGCGCGGCGGTCGGCGGCATGCGCACAGGGTAGGGCGGTGCCCGCGCCGCCGCACCTGGATGACGGCTACGTCGCCGGCTCGCTCCAGTCCTCGACGCGCAGGCCGTCGACTCGTGCGAACTCGCGGACGTTGTTCGTCACCATGGTGAGCCCCGCCGATCTGGCGTGCCCGGCGAGCAAGGTGTCGAAGGGACCGATCGGGGTGCCGGCGGTGCGCAGTGCGGCGCGGATGCCGCCCGCATGCGCGGCGGCGGCCTGGTCGAAGTCGAGCACGTCGACGAGGGCGAGGAGCCCGTCGACCGCGGCGCGGGCCTGGGTCGGGTCGGCGGAGCGCCAGACGCCCTCGTGGAGTTCGGCGACCGTGATCGTCGAGACTGCGGCGAAGCCGCTGACGCGGTGCATGCGTTCGCGCAACACCGGGGTGCGGTTGCGGAGGGCGAAGATCACGATGTTCGTGTCGAGCAGGTACTCGACGCTCACGCCCAGCCACGCTCCTCGGCGACGCCCTGATCGCGCTCGGTCAGGAAATCGTCGGGGGCGAGCGGCGCGTGATCGAACCAGTAGTCGACGGCGCCGCCCGCCGGCGTGACCACGCGGGCGTCGCCGACGACCAGGATGTCGACCGCCTTCACGTCGTCGCCGAACGCCACGTCCTTCGGCAGCCGTACGGCCTGGGTTCGGTTGTTCTTGAAGACCGTCGTGCGGATCACGGTGACTCCATATCCCGGCGGGATATCCGCCGTATCCGGTGAGTATATCCCGCACGACGGACACCCCGTTGGGACGCAGAGCGCCCGGCCCCCTCGCGGGGTACCGGGATGCCCGGCCGCGGCTCACGCCGACGCGCGGGTGTGCACCTTCGCGCCCTGGGGGTTGAAGAGGCAGAGCACCTCGAGCACGTCGGGGCCGGGGTTGTGGAAGCCGTGCGGCACCCGGGTGTCGAACTCGGCCGCCTCGCCGGCTTCGACGATGAGGTCGTCGTCGGCGAGCAGCAGGCGCATGCGCCCCGAGATCACGTAGATCCAGTCCCAGCCGGGGTGCACGTACTGCCGGATCGGGGTGTCCGGCGTCGGCGGAAGCACCTGCTTGAACGCCTCCCACGAGCCGGTTCCGCCCGACAACGGCACCGTGACGACGCCGCCCCGCACTCGCGGTCTCGGGTGGATGCGCGGGTCGCCGAGCGGCGGGGCGCCGACGAGGTCGTCGAGCGGCAGCCGGTAGAGCCGCGCGAGGGGCAGGAGCAGGTCGAGCTGCGCACGGCGGGCACCGGACTCGAGGCGCGAGAGCGTGCTCGTCGAGATGCCGCTGGCTTCGCTGACCGCCCGCAGGGTCAGGCCGCGGGACTCGCGGATCGCCCGCAGCCGTTCGCCGATGCCGGCCAGTTCGTCGCGCTGCTCCATGCGGTTGACCCCGTTCGCTCGCTCGTTGCTGTTCCAGCAACTATTCTTGCCGATCCAGACGGCCGAGGCGAGCATGGACGTATGAACGAGGAACTGCGAGACCGCGTGGATGAACGGACGCCGTCGGATGCCGGCGGCGACGCCGATGTGGTGATCGTGGGCGGCGGCCCCGCGGGTCTCAGCGCCGCGCTCTCGCTCGGCCGCGCCCGCCGCCGGGTCGTCGTCATCGACTCCGCCGAGCCGCGCAACCGCACGGCCGCCCACATGCACGGCGTGCTCGGCCACGACGGGCTGTCGCCCCTCGTGCTGCTCGAGCGCGGCCGCGCCGAGGCGGCGGGATACGGTGTGCGCTTCCTCCGCGAAGCGGTGCGCTCGGCGAGCGTCGAGGCCGACGGACTCATCGAGGTGCAGACCGCGGCCGGCATGATCCGTACGCGCCGGCTCCTCGTCGCCACCGGGCTCGAGGACGCACTGCCCGACATCCCGGGCTTCCAGGAGCAGTGGGGACGGGGCGTCGTCGTCTGCCCGTACTGCGACGGTTGGGAGCACCGCGACGACGTCGTCGGCATCGTCGCGACGTCGCCGCAGAGCGTCCACCAGGCGCAGCTGCTGCGGCAGTGGTCGCACCGCGTCGTCTACTTCGAGAACGTCGTCGGGGAGGCATCCGAGGTCGAGCTCGAACGGCTCGAACGCCGCGGCATCCGCGTCGTGACCGGCCCGGTCTCCGCGCTGCGCATCGAGGACGGCGATCTGACCGGCGTCGAGGTCGGCGGGAACGCGGTCGACGTCGGCGTCGTCTTCACCGGTCCGACGATGCGCCCGCGCGACGAACTGCTGCGCGCCCTCGGCGCGGCGACGACCGAGAGCGAACTCGGCTCCTGGGTCGACGTCGACGCGGACGGCCGCACCTCGGTGCCGGGCGTCTGGGCGGTGGGCAACGTCGTGAACGTGCGGGCGAACGTGTCGGTCTCGCTCGGCCTCGGCTCGCTCATGGCCGGCGCGCTGAACGCCGACCTCGTGGCCGACGACATCGCGCGCCTCGCCCCGGCCACGCTGGTCGAGTAGCGACCCGCCGCCGGTCGAGTAGCGAAGAAGGAGCGTATCGAGACCCCCGCACGCTGGTCTCGATACGGCGCTGCGCGCCTACTCGACCCACGAACGCCGGTCGAGTAGCGACGAAGGAGCGTATCGAGACCCCCGCACGCTGGTCTCGATACGGCGCTCCGCGCCTACTCGACCCACGAACGCCGGTCGAGTAGCGACGGAGTCGCGTATCGAGACCCCCGTCACCAGGTCTCGATACGGCGCTCCGCGCCTACTCGACCAACGAAGGCTGCGCGCCTACTCGACCGACGAGTTCCGCGACCGACGAACGCCCGGCTCCTCGGAAGGGACCGGGCGTTCGTGCTGCGAAACTGCCGGTTACGCGGCTGCCGCGAAGGCGGGCCGGTCGGCCGTCACCAGGAGCATGCCGCCCTGGGCGTCGACCGTCACGCTGCCGCCGTCGGCGAGCTCGCCGCTGACGAAGAGCTCGGCGATGCGGTCATCCACCTCGCGCTGGATGAGGCGGCGCAGCGGCCGCGCACCGAACTCGGGCTCGTAGCCGTGCTCGGCGATCCACTCAACGGCCGCGTCGGTCGCCGCGAAGGCGATCTCACGGGCATCCAGGCGACGCGAGGTCGCCCCCAGCAGCAGTCGCACGATCTCGGCGAGCTCGACGCGCTCGAGCTTCTGGAACAGCACGATCTCGTCGATGCGGTTCAGGAACTCGGGGCGCATGGACTCGCGGAGCTTGCCCATGACCCGTGCGCGGACGTCGTCCGGCAGGGCGCCGCGCGAGGCATCCTGCACGAAGCCCATCGCGCCGGAACGCGAGGCCAGGAACTCCGAACCGAGGTTCGAGGTCATGATGACCACCGTGTTGCGGAAGTCGACCGTGCGGCCCTGGCCGTCGGTGAGGCGTCCGTCGTCGAGCACCTGCAGCAGCAGGTTGAAGACATCCGGGTGGGCCTTCTCGATCTCGTCGAACAGCACGATCGAGTACGGGTTGCGCCGCACGCGCTCGGTGAGCTGGCCGGCCTCGTCGTAGCCGACGTACCCGGGAGGGGCGCCGACCAGTCGGGACACGGTGTGGCGCTCGCCGAACTCCGACATGTCGAAGCGGATGACCGCTCCGTCGTCGTCGAACAGCGACCCCGCGAGGGCCTTCGCGAGCTCGGTCTTGCCGACGCCGGTCGGGCCGAGGAAGAGGAACGAGCCGACCGGGCGGCGACTGTCACCCATGCCGGTGCGGTTGCGGCGCACGGCCTTGGCGACGGCGGCGACCGCGTCGTCCTGGCCGACGACGCGCCCGTGCAGCTCGGCTTCGAGGGTGCCGAGGCGCTCGCGCTCCGTCTCGGTGAGGCGGTTGACGGGGATGCCCGTCGCGCGCGAGACCACCGCGGCGATCTGCGCCTCGTCGACGACGGCTTCCTTCCCGTTGGTCGAGTAGCGAGCGCCAGCGACCGTCTCGAGACCCGTCGCCTCAGCCAGCTTCGCCTGCACCTTCGCGACCTCATCGCGGATCCGCGACGCCTCCTCGTAGTGCTCGGCGCTCACGGCGGCGTTCTTGTCAGCCTCCAGCTCGGCGAGCCGGCTCTGCAGTCCGCTGATGTCGACCGCGACGCCGAGGCGCAGACGCAGCCGTGCACCGGCCTGGTCGATGAGGTCGATGGCCTTGTCGGGCAGCACGCGGTCGGTGAGGTACCGGGCGGACAGCTCGACGGCGGCGCGGATGGCCTCGTCGGTGAAGTGCACGCGGTGGTGCTCCTCGTAAGCGGGGCGGAGGCCGGAGAGGATCGCGACGGCGTCCTCGATGGAGGGCTCGCCGACGCGCACCGGCTGGAACCGGCGCTCGAGGGCCGGGTCCTTCTCGATGCGGCGATACTCGCTGAGCGTGGTGGCGCCGACCAGGTGGAGCTCGCCGCGGGCGAGACGGGGCTTCAGGATGTTTCCCGCATCCATGCCGCCGCCGTCACCGCCGCCGCCCGCACCGACGACGGTGTGCACCTCGTCGACGAAGACGATGAGCTCGCCCTGCTGAGCGGAGATCTCGTCCATGGTCTTGGTGAGACGCTCCTCGAAGTCGCCGCGGTACCGGGTGCCGGCGAGCATGCCGGGCAGGTCGAGCGCGATGACGCGCTTGCCGTGCAACTGCTCGGGCACCTGGTCGGCCACGATCGCCTGGGCGAGGCCCTCGACGATGGCGGTCTTGCCGACGCCGGCCTCGCCGATGAGCACGGGGTTGTTCTTCGTGCGGCGCGAGAGGATCTCGATGGTCTGCTCGATCTCGTCGGCACGGCCGATCACGGGGTCGAGTTCGCCGGCCTCCGCGAGGGCGGTGAGGTCGGTGCCGAACTTGTCGAGCATCGGAGTGCTCGACTCGGGCTCGCCGTCCTCACCATCCGCCGGTCGAGTAGGCGCGCCAGCGCCGTATCGAGACCCGTCGTTCCCCTCACGCACGGCCTGCACCAACGCATCGGCCGTCACACCGGCCTCCGCGAGCACGCGCCCGGCAGGAGCATCCTGGCCGAGCACGAGCGCGAAGAAGACGTGCTCGGGGTCGATGTAGGTCGCGCCGGACGAGCGGGCCACCTGGTAGGCGTGGAACAGGGAGCGCGAAGCGCTCGGGGTGATGGTGGCCGAGTTGACGTCCGCCGAGGTCGTGGATGCCTCGGGCAGACGCGACTCCGCTCCGCGGCGGATGCGCTCCGGGTCTGCGCCGATGCCGCGGATGGCCTGCTGCACGGTCTCGTCGTCGACGATCACGCGAAGGATGTGGAGCGCGTCGAGCTCGGTCTGACCGCGCTCGAGCGCGAACGCGCCTGCCTGCTGCAGGACGCGCTGGGTGCGCTGGGTGAGGAACCGGCTGAGGTCGATGGACCGCGTCTGCCGGGCACGCTCGCCGTCGAGGTAGCGGGCGAGGAACTCGTCGAACGAGCCCTGCTGGCCGCTCTCGTTGGTGAAGTCTTCGGGCACTGAGCTGCCTCCTGATCGAGACTTGAGTTAGGTACGCTCAGGTTCAACCCGGGGAGGCAGACCCGTATTCCCTCGGCGTGCCCTGCGGGCACCGCAAGCCCACGTACTGGGGCCACGAATCACTTGAAGCCCACTGAAAAGTGGAACATTCAGCACCCGAAGAATCGATAGGCTCCTTAAACTGGCGACCCCAAGCTACGCCGTTTTAGCTTGACCAACCGCCCCACGAGGCCCGCAGAACTTGCGGGGCTTCGACACCCACGGTTCAGGAGCACAATCGATGGCCGAACTCGACTCGCAGCCAAAGTCTATTCAGTCTCTATATGGCTGGTACAACGAAGGCAAACTAACAGTCAATCGACGTTATCAGCGAAAGCTCGTATGGACGCTAGAGGAAAAGCAGCGTCTCGTCGAGTCGATCCTCAAGCGCTATCCCGTTCCCGCGGTACTCCTGGCCGAGCGGCCAGAAGGTGGTTACGAGATTATTGATGGACTCCAACGCCTTTACACGCTTATGTCTTTCATTGAGACCGGGTTCAACACCCTGGATGGCCGACGTTTCGACGTGGCCGCTTTCCCGACTGCAAACGACAGGGCAAACGGCGGAGGCTTCGCCATTTCAGAGACCAGCGACACGATTGCCCCTAGAGAGGTAAGCACCTTTCTTGACTATACTCTCGCGGTATCAGTAATGCGCGGGGCCACCGAAGACGAAATTGATGACGTGTTCGGTCGAATCAATACGTACGGACACCAGCTTAGCGACCAGGAGCGTCGACAAGCCGGCGTCCAAGATGCGCTATCCGAGACAGTACGAACCCTTGGATGCTCGCTACGCGGAGACGAGTCGAGCGACATGCTCGACCTCAGCGCAATGCCGTCAATCAGCATTGACCTCCCTAAGACAAAGCACGGGTACCAGGTTCGTGCCGACGAGGTATTCTGGGTCGCTGAAGGCATTCTGCGCTCCACCGATCTTCGCGACAGCATGGACGAGCAGTGCATTGCGGATATCCTCGCGTGCGTTGCCGGAGGAAAGCTAATTCCGAGGTCCAAAGAGGCGCTTGACGCCGTATACCAGTCAGGTGACCCAGAAAACGCGAGACTGACTGCAGCACTGGAAACGTATGGCACTGACGCGATCTCCGACGAGATCAAGTACTGCATTGACGAGATACTCAAGGTCACGCATGCCGGGACGCACAAGAAGTTGCGAAGCATCGTCTTCTCAAAAAAGACCAACAACGCATTCGCCGCCCTCTTTGCTACTATTGTGATCGCGTTCCACGAGGTTCTAATCGGTGGAAAGAATAAGATCTCAAACTATGCCGGCGTCAAGACTGCAATCACAAAGCTGGATGGACGAATCGATACCGGGCGCGGATCAACAAGCCCTGAAGAGCGACGAAAGAACGTTGATGCCGTTAAGGGCCTCCTCAGTTCTCACGTCGTCACTAGTAGCCTAAAAGAAGTCTACTCGAACCATTCCGTAACCGACATTGATAGCACAATTCGTCGCTCGGAGATCGAGCACTCATCCTACGAACTCAAGCAAGGCATCCTCCGCCTCAGCAACGACAGATCCATCGACGAGAACGTATTTGATAAAGTGATCCACACCATTTGCGCCATAGCCAATAATGGCCCGCAGATTGACGGGACCGTGATCATCGGCGTTGCTGACAAGGCAGCTGACGTCCGGCGGATTATCGAACTCGACGCGGTCACACCCCGGCTGGTAGGGAAGCGTTCTGTGGTCGGCGTTAGGCGCGAAGCGACTGCACTTAATGAATCGACCGAAATCTACTTCGCAAGATGGAAGAGCGCCATCAAGAATTCCGAACTGAGCAGCCCCCTTCGTGAGGATGTACTAAGCAAGCTTAGCTATCATGACTATTTTGGGCTTGGAATTATCGTAGTTTCCGTCCCAAAGCAGACCGAAGTCTCGTACGTCGGCGCCGACATATACATTCGCAGTGGTGATGATACAGAAATTGCCGCTGACGGTAAGGCGATTGCGAGCGTCCTTAAGCGATTCCATCGCTAGATCCGCTAGCTGGTGCGGCTGGAGTTGCCGGGCACTACAAGCGAGATTCGCTTTCCGTCCGGCCCGCCCCAGCTTGTCCGGGTTCGCGGCGTATGCATCGTGCGCGTGGCCTACGACACGACGGAACTCCCCCGCCGCCGCGGGCGAGCGAGTCGACCTCATCGCGGGCGACGCGGAGAACGGCTGGGCGTGGTGCCGCACCCCGTGCCGGCCGCCGACTGACGCTGCACGAGAGAACGACAGGCAGCCAGCCTCACCGCTCCAGCACGAGCGCCGCCGGGAACCGGCCGATCAGCGCGCGCACCGGGCCGCGGGCGAGCCGCTTCGCCTCCGCGGCGTCGATGACGCGCGGGTGGGTGAGGGCGACGTCGCGGCCCTTCCAGTGGAGCGTCGCGCCGTCGGCAGCCAGCACGTTGCGCGCCCAGTTCGTGCCCGTGCCCCACGGCAGGCCGATCATCACGATCGAGCGGTCCGTCGTCGGCACGACCGCGATCGGGGTCTCGTAGGCGGTGCCGCTCTTGCGGCCGTGGTGGCGGATGACCGCCCACAGCGGCATCCATCGCCGGCCGGCCAGGGCGCGGGCGACGGGGGCGGTCGCGTTCACGAGGCCGCGGGGCGGACCGGAGGGCTGCTTCGTCTGGGTCATGCAACTGGGACGGCTGAGCGGTCGCGAATGTGACCGCGCCGCCGCGAGTGCGACAGCCGGGCGGGCATCCGGCGCTTGCGTCACATCCGGGGCGGGTGGATCGTCTTCCTGTCATGTCCGACTTCGCCGAGCTCTGGGATGCCCATCGCGGCGTCGTCCGCGACGTCGCCTACCGGGTGCTCGGCTCGGTCGCCGATGCCGAGGATGTCACGCAGGAGACGTACCTGCGCCTGCTCGCCCGAGAGGCCGACGCCGATGCAGCACCCCTCGACGAACCGCGCGCGTGGCTCATCACCGTCGCCTCCCGACTCGCGATCGACCGGCTACGAGCGCACGAGCACTCCCGCCGCGCCTACGTCGGCCCGTGGCTGCCAGAGCCGATCGTCGCCGACGAGCGCACCCTGCCCGAGGACCGCGTCACCCTCGACGACTCGGTGCGCATGGCACTGCTCGTCGTGCTCGAACAACTCAGCCCCGCCGAGCGCACGGCGTTCCTGCTGCACGACGTCTTCGACCTCGACTTCGAGCGCGTCGCCGACGTGCTCGGCGTCAACCCGGGGGCGGCCCGGCAGTCGGCCTCGCGGGCACGCAAGCGCATCGCCGCGCAGGGCTCGGCGCGCTTCGCCGTCGATCCGGCTGCGGCACGGCGGCTGTCGGAGCGGTTCGCGGCCGCCGCTACCGAGGGCGACCTCGAGGGGCTCGTCGCGGCGCTCGCGGCGGATGCCCGGGGGCACTTCGACTCCGGCGGCGCCTTCCCCGACGCCCCGACCGAGGTCGTCGTCGGCGCGGAGCGCATCGCCCGCCAGTTCCTCGCGACGGTCGGCGGGCCCGGCTTCACCTTCGAAGTCGCGGCGGTCAACGCGGAGCCCGGCATCGTCGTGCGCCGCCGCGGCCGCGTCATCTCGGTGCTCGCGCTCGAGTATGCGGATGACCGCATCACGGTCATCCACGGCATCGGCAACCCGGCGAAGCTGGGGCACGTCACCTGACCTGCGGCGCCGCTACCCCCGCAGCGAGCGGATCGTGCGCGCGAGCTCCTGGCGGTCGGCCGCGCCGACCTTCAGCATGATGATCGAGACGTAGTTCGCGACCGTCTTCGTCGAGAGGCCGAGGCGCTCGGAGATCACCGGGTTCGTGAGGCCGCGGCCGACGAGGTCGGCGATCGAGGACTCGCGGGCCGTGAGGCCGGAGAGCGGCGGCGGGATCGTCGGAGCGGACGGCGCGCCGCCGCCGCCGAGGGGCCGGGGCACGCCGGGTCCGAGCCACAGGGCGCCGCCGGCGGCCGCGGCCACCGCGGCGAGGATCTGCTCCGGCGAGGACTGCTTCGTCACGTACGCGGAGGCGCCCGCGCGGAGCATCCTCGACACCGTCGACTCGTCTTCGAGCTGCGTGATGACGACGACCCGCACGTCCGGATGCCGCGCCGTCAGCTGCTCGGTCGCGGCGATGCCGTCGAGATCGGGCATCGAGACGTCCATGAGCACGACGTCGGGCTGCGTCTCGGCGACGACCGCGAGCGCCTCGAGCCCCGAGCCGGCCTCCCCCACCACGTCGACCTCGCTCGCTCGCAGCAGCGCGGCGAGCCCCTTGCGGAACACCGGGTGGTCGTCGACCACGACCGCGCGGGTCATCGGGCGACCTCGCTCGCGACGTTCGCTCCCTCGCGGGATGCCGGCGACTGGGAAGCCGGGGCCAGCGGCAGTTCGACGCGCACGAGCGTGCCGCCGCCCGGCGGTCGGGTGAGGCGCACGCGTCCGCCGAGCTCGGCCGCGCGTTCACGGATCGAGCGCAGCCCGAGCCCCGGCGTCACGACGCTCGGCATGCCGACCCCGTCGTCGGCGATCACGATCTCCAGCTCGCCCCCGTTCCGCGCGACCTCCACCCGGCACGTGGATGCCCGTGCGTGCCGCCGCACGTTCGTCACGGCCTCCTGCACGATGCGCAAGGCCGCGAGGTCGACCGCGGCCGGCAGCTCGGCGAGCTCCCCCACCGCGAGGTCGACGTCGTCGCCCGGTCCGAGCCGTTCGCGGATCGCGGCCTCGAGCCCGAAGTCGTCGAGCACCGGCGGGCGGAGCCCGTGCGAGATCTCGCGGGATCGGGCGACCGTCTCGCTGATGTCGCGCTGCAGCTCCCGCGCCGACTCGGCGAGGTCGGCATCCACCTTCTCGGCCCGCCGCGAGATCGCGGCCGCCCCGAGCGCGAGGCCGGAGAGCGCCGGCCCGAGGTCGTCGTGGAGCTCGCGGCGGAGCCGCCGGCGCTCCTCCTCGCTCGCGCCGAGCAGCGCGGCCTGCGCCGCGCGCGACTCCTGCAGCGAGCGCGCGCCGTCGAGGGCGGGTGCCGCGTGCCGGGCG
>NZ_WSTA01000095.1 GCF_009789225.1 Agromyces seonyuensis
CCGTCGCGAGCGGCACGGCGCGGCGACGCCGCCCGCGGCGGCCCCGGATCGCGGTCGACGGCGACGGCCCCTTGGCCCGCCTCGTCGCCGACGCGCTCCAGACCGGCGGCGCCCAGGTGGTGCAGGGCTCCGCCGCCTCGCCCGACGCTCCCGGACGACGACCGGCGCTCGCCGTCATCGTCGCCGACTGGACGATCCGCCCCGTCCGCGCGAACGCGTGGCTCCGCCGCGACGTCCCGCACCTGGCGGTCGTCCTCGACGAGCACGGCGCCCTCGTCGGACCGCTCGTCGAACCCGGACGCGGCGCGTGCCTGGCCTGCCGCGAACTGACCCGGATGGACGCCGACCGGGCCTGGCCCGCCGTCGCCGGCCAACTGGTCCACGGGCCGGCCGTGCCCGTGCCGCGCACGTCGCCGCGCGTCATCCTCGCCGCCGCCGCGGCAACGGTCGGGGTCGTCGACGACCGCGTGCAACGCGGCACCGGGTTCCCGATCGAGCGTCGTTTCGCCGAGTCCGGCGAGGTCAGCGAGCGGCGTCCCGAGGCCCACGCGCGGTGCGGATGCCGAGTTCTGCCAGGAAGCGAGACGGGGTCGGCTCCTGCCGCGAGCGGAGGTTCCGTCGTGCCCGGCTCAGCTCGAGTCGGCGCCGTGCCCGCGTGACGCCGACGTAGAGCAGCCGCCGCTCCTCGTCGATCTCCGCCTCGGAGTCGGCGTAGGTGATCGGCAGCAATCCCTCGGAGAGGCCGAGCAGGAAGACCGCCTCCCATTCGAGACCCTTCGCCGAGTGCAGGGTCGCGAGCGTGACCGAGGGCAGCGTGGGTTCGTGGTTCGCCGCGGCGCGAGCGGTCAGGTCGTCGGCGAACTGCCGGAACGTCGTTCCCGGTTCCGCCCGGTCGACGAGCGAGGCGATCGCGTTGAGCGACTCCCACCGGGTGCGGAGCGCGCCGGGCCCGTCGGGCGCCTCGACCGTCCAGCCGAGGGAGCGCAGCACGTCGGACACCGATTTGAAGAGCGGCTCGTCGGCCGGCACGATCGCCGCGGCGCGCAGCGCACGCACTGCTTCCCGGACCTCCTGCTGGTCGAAGAACCGCGCGGATCCGCGCATCCGGGCCGGGACGCCGGCCTCCGCGAGCGCCTGCTCGATCACGACGGCCTGCGCGTTGACGCGGAACAGCACCGCGATGTCCTCCGGCGCGAGTCCGTCCTCGATGAGGGCGTGGATGGCCGTCGCGACGCCGCGGGCCTCGGCGAACTCGTCCGCGTACTCGCGGAAGGCGGGGTCGGGCGCGGCTTTCGCGGCCGCGCCACGTCGGATCCGACGTGCCGACCGGGGTTCCGACGGCTCCGCGTCCGGCGCCCCGTCGATCGCCGCCTCCCCCGGCGCCGCCGGGTCGCCGCCGTCCGCCTCGACCGCCGCGGATCGCAGGCGCAGTGCGCCGGGCCGGCCGCGCATGAGGTTGTTCGCTGCTTCGACGATCGGGGGCGTCGAACGGTAGTCGCGCTCGAGTCGCACGACGAGCGCGTCACCCCAACGGCGCTCGAAGTCGAGCAGGTACGCCGAGTCCGCGCCGGCGAACGAGTAGATCGTCTGGCTCGCGTCGCCGACGACGCAGAGCTCCCGACGGTCGTCGAGCCACAGCTCGAGCAACTGCTGCTGCAGCGGCGAGACGTCCTGGTACTCGTCGACGACGAAGTGCCGGTAGCGGTCGCGCACGTGCATGGCGGCGGCGGGCTCCTGCGCGAGCAGTCCGGCGGTCAGCAGCAGCACGTCCTCGAAGTCGATCTGCTTGCGCTCGTCCTTCAGCCGTTCGAAGGCGGCCTGGAGGTCGGCGACCTGCTCGACGCCGAGCCGCCCGACCGGGCCGCGGCCGGCGAGCGCGTACTGCTCGATCGAACGACCGGTGACCTTGCGCCACTCGATCTCCGCCGCGACGTCGCGGAGCGTGGGCGTGTCGACGGACAGCTTCAGCGACGCGGCCGCCTGCGCGAGCATCCTCGCCTTGCCGTCGAGCACCTTCGGCGCCGACCCGCCGACGACGCTCGGCCAGAAGAAGTTGAGCTGCGAGAGCGCGGCCGAGTGGAAGGTGCGGGCCTCGACCCGCCCCGCACCGAGTCCGTGCAGGCGGCCCTTGAGCTCGTTCGCGGCACGCGAGGTGAACGTGAGCGCCATGACCTGAGCCGGGTCGTAGGTGCCGGTGCGCACGCCGTAGGCGATGCGGTGCGTGATCGCGCGGGTCTTGCCCGTGCCCGCGCCCGCGAGCACGCAGACCGGGCCGTGCAGGGCCTCGGCGATGATGCGCTGATCGGCGTCGAGCCCGTCGAGCAGGTCGGCGTCGGTGCCGAGCGCGCTCACGCGCTCCGCCTCGTCCAGGGCAGCCCGTCGGGCAGGTCACCGCCGTACCAGCGCTCGAGCATCCACCGCGCGATCGAGGCCCGGCCGGGCAGGGCCACGTCGGCCGAGGCGGTCGCGAGCTGCTCGCGCGCGAACCATCGCACCTGCAGGATCTCCTCGCCGTCGGGACGCGCCCGCTCCGCTTCGGCCGCGGTGACGCGGGCGACGTAGCCGAGCATGAGGGAGGCCGGGTACGGCCACGGCTGCGAGGCGACGTACTCGAGCGAGTCGACGACGACACCCGCCTCCTCGGCGACCTCGCGCACGACCGCCTGCTCGAGGCTCTCCCCCGCCTCGACGAAGCCGGCGAGGAGCGAGTAGCGGTTCGCCTCCCACATCGCGTTCGAACCGAGGAGCACGCGGTCCGCGTCGTCGACGACGAGCACGATCACCGCGGGATCGGTGCGCGGGAAGAGCAGCTTGCCCTCGTTCGTGCAGCGGCGCGCCCACCCGCGCTGCACCGGTTCGGAGGGGGCGCCGCACGTCGGGCAGAACCCGAAGGACGCGTGCCAGTTGGCGAGCGCGAGGGACTGCGTGAACAGTCCGGCGTCGAGCGGGCCGAGGCCGCTCGCTTCCCGGAGGGAGGCCCAGCGCGTCGCATCGGGTTCGAGGGCCGTCGCCTGCTCGGCGGTGAGGATGCGGACCTCGACGGGGCGGGTGGGCATCCGCTTGTCGGCGTCGGCTTCGGCGTCGGCGTCGGCTTCGGCGTGGGCGCCCGCGTCGGCCGAGGCCGGGATGCGTCCGAGGTACCCGCGGAGCACGGCGTCGGGGACGGCATCCGGGGCGAGCAGCGCCAACGCGGGCGCCGCACCGTCGACCGAGAGCGCGAGGAGCGAGCGCCCCTCGCTCAGGACGAGGACGCGAGCGTCGGGATCGGTCTCGAACGCCACGGCCGCGGCGTCCGTGCGGGCGGTCTCGTCGCGGTCGGCCGCAGCCCGGGAGAGCGGCGGCAGCGCGTCGGTGCCGAATGGAACGGGCACGACGACCTCCGCGGGCTGGTTCGGATTGATCCTGGTCGGCTGATCCCGACCGGCGGTCGTGGACGGGCTGATCGTCTCGGCGGTGCCGGTCGACCCGGGTCCTCCGCCGATCGCGTGGCGGTCGCCGACTCGAACGGAAGGCTGCTTAGGCTGTTCGCCATGGCCAGACCCCCACTCACTCTAGCCGCGTTGGCCACCGCTGCGGTGCCCGGGCTCGAGGTCCGAGCGGCCCGGCCACACACGCGCGGCGCGGGCGGCGGCTTCGACGCCGTGCGCCTCGATACCGCCGATCACGGGGCGCTCATCGTGCGCGCGCCGCGGTCCGAGACCGCCGAGGCCGAGCAGTCCGCCGACGCCGTCGCGCTGCGTGCGTTCACCCCCGGCATCCGCTCGCGCCTGCCCTTCGACGTGCCCTCGGCGCTCGGGCAGGCACCGCTCGCGCAGACCCGCGTGCTCGTCTACGACTTCCTCCCAGGCGCCGGCCGCACGGCCGACGAGCTCACCGAAACGGAGGCGCTCGCCGTCTCGGTCGGGCGCGCGATCGCCGCCGTGCATGCGCTACCGCCGTCCTTCGTCGCGGATGCCGGACTGCCGCGCGCGACCGCCGAGGAGACCCGCGCCCGTGCGTCGGCGCTGCTGCGCCGGGCCCAGAGCACCGGCAAACTGCCCGTCGCGCTCGCGAACCGCTGGGAGCGCGCCGTCGACGACGACGCGCTCTGGCGCTTCAAGCCCACGGTCGTCAACGGCGCCCTCACCGCCGACTCCTTCCTCGTCGAGGGCGACCACGTCTCGGCCGTCATCGGCTGGCACGCGCTTCAGGTCGGGGACCCCGCCGTCGACCTGCACTGGATGCTCACCTCGCGCGGTTCATTCGCGGAGGCCGCCCTCAGCGCTTACACGCTCGCCGACGAGGGCGCGGACGCGCTCATGGCGCAGCGCGCGCTGCTCTGGGGGGAGCTCGAACTCGCCCGCTGGCTGCTGCACGGCGTCGACCGGCGCGACGCCGAGATCGTCGCGGACGCGGTCGACCTTCTCGACTCGCTCGTCGACGAGGTGCACGCCGACCGCAGCGAGCCGCTCCGCGCGGACACGGGCCCCGTCCTCGGCGTGGACGCGGTCGAGGACCTGCTCGATCGCACCCCGCGCACCGCCGCCCCGGCGCACGAGGACCGCACGGCGCCGCGCGACGGGCTGCTGCTCACCGACAGCTACGACTTCTCGGACGTCGACTTCGACGACCCCGACACGTACCGAGCCGAGGATTCGCGGCCGATCCCGCTCGACCTGGACGGCTGGGGCGAGGAGCCCGAGAACGAAGACGGGCCGGATGCGGCTGCCGCGGCTGCACCGCCCGCGGGAACCGGCGCAGACGCGACGGCACCCGACGCGCCGAGTCCCTCCTCGAGCGCTGCGCCGGCTCGGACGACCGATGGCGACGCGCGCTCGGGTGGCGACGAACGCGATGCCTCCCGCGAGCGTGCCGACCAGGCGTCCGGCGACGCCGACGGCGAGACCGCCGGGCATGCTGCCGATGACGCTGCGGCGGGGACGCCGACCGCAGCGCGCGGCGCGACGCCCCCGACTCAGACGGGGCTCACCGAGCGCTCCGACCCGTCGGCCGGCTGAAGCCCGGCGTCGACCGCGTCGAGCGCCTCGGCACCGCCGATCGCCGTGCCGACCCGAGCCCAAGCCGCACGCAGTTCGGCTTCTCCCTGGAGTTCGTCGGGGCGGATGACCCGATCGTCGTCGACGAAGTAGAACGCCGCCGAGATCTCGTCGGGGTGCACGCCGGCCCAGTGCCCGTAGGCGAGGCGGTAGAGGGCGAGCTGCGTCTGCTTGAGCTCGAGATCTCGCGCGCTCGTCGGCGCGCGGCCGGTCTTCCAGTCGACGACCTCGTAGCGGATGCCCCGCGCCGCGGCCTCCGAGTCGGCCGGCACCTCGTAGACGGCATCCAACTTGCAGATGAAGACGGTGCCGTCGAGCGGCAGGTGCAGCTCGAGTTCGACCGCGACCGGCTTGCGCAGGCCCCACTCGGAGGCGAGGAACGTCGCCTTCAGCCGATCCATGCGCGCCTGGTCGGCGAGGATGCCCGTCGCCGCGCCGTCGCCCGCCGCGGTCATCCGGTCGCTGCGGTTCTCCGCGTCCCCCGCCGCCTCGGCTTCTCCGGCCTCCGCGTGCTCCCCGGCCGGGCCGGGGTCGAGCGGCTCGAGCAGATCGAGCTCGAACTCGTCGTCGAAGGCGTCGAGGCTGCCGCCGGCGAGCGAACGCCGCTCAGCCCAGGAGTGGAAGAGCGTGCCGATGCGGGTCGCACGGTAGGGCCGCTCCGGCATCGGCCGCGCGAGTGAGCGCAGCACAGCGGCCGGGTCGTCGACGTAGTCCTTGAACCGGGAGGCCGGCACGCGCGTCGGCACGTCGAGCACGGCCGGCTCGTCGCGACGCCGACGCTCTTCGAGGAGGAGTTCGAGGTCGCGCGCGAGCTCGGGACCGATGCCGGCGCCGGTCGGCCCCTCCGCAGCGGCGCGCACCGCGGCGGCAGCCGCCTCGACGGCGCCCCGCCGGAGGCCCAGCGGTTCGAGCGGCCACACGGGGGCTTCCAGCGATCCCTCGCGGGGGTTCTCGTCGAAGGCGCTCGCCGCCGGGAACGCATCGACCGGCACGACGCCGGCGACCGCCAGGTCGCGGAGGAACTCGCCCGGACCGCGCGGCCGCGACTGCGACGACCACCACGAGCCCGTGACGAGCAGCGCTTCGCTCGCGCGGGTGACGCCGACGTAGGCCAGCCGTCGCTCCTCGGCGGAATGGTGCAGCTTGTTCTCCGACTGGAACTCGGCGAAGTTGTCGACGAACTCCTTCTGGTGCTCGAGCCCCTGCCACACGAACTCGGGCCGTTCGGCGGCGTCGCCGAGGAACTGGCCCGGGAGCTCGCCGAAGGAGAGCCAGCCGCGCGCCGAGTGGGTGCGGCCGGGCAGCTCGTCGACGACCATGCGCGGGATCGCGACGAGGTTCCATTCGAGCCCCTTGGAACCGTGGATCGAGAGCACCTGCACGGCGCCGGGGTCGGCGTCCTCGAGTCGGGGGCTCAACCGGTCGCGGTGCTCGGCCTCGATGAGCCAATCGAGGAAGGCGCCGAGGGTCGGGTGCTCGGCGACGTCGACGAAGCCCGCGAGCAGTTCGTCGAACGCCTCGAGGCTCGCCGGGCCGAGCGCCTGCGCGGGGTTCGCGGCGACCTCGATGTCGAGGCGGAGTTCGTGGACGACGAGGCCGACGAAGTCGACGAGCCCGAGGCCCGCCCGTCGCCGCAAGTGCTGCAGCTCGAGGCCCGCGGTGCGCAACCGCTCGCGCCCCGCCGGACTGAATCCCGAGAGCAGGCCGTGCTCGGGGTCGGCCCCGGCGACGAAGTCGAGCGCGTCGATGATCGAGGCGCCCTCCTCGGCGGCGACCGAGCCGCGCAGTTCAGCCCGTACCGCGGGGTCGAGCGGGCTCGCGTCGTGGCCACGCCCCTCGAGCAGTCGCGCGAGCCGCCCGAGCTCGGCGAGGTCGGCGGGCCCGATGCGACGGCGCGCACCGCCCAGCACCCGCAGGAGTTCCGCTCCGGCGGTCGGGTCGTGCAGCACGCGGAGCGTGGCGACGAGGTCGGCGACGACCGGCTGTTCGAGCAGCCCGGCGACGCCGAGCACGCGGAACGGAACGCCATGATGCGCGAGCGCGGCCGTGAAGACGGGCAGCTTCGTGTACGTGCGGCAGAGCAGCGCCGCCGTCTTCGGCTCCTCGTCGGCGCGGCGCTCGCCGAGCCGCACGCGGAACCACTGGGCGACGAGATCGGCTTCCTCTTCGAGCGTCTCGGCCCAGCCGGCCTCGACGCTGCCGTCGCCCGCGAACGGCGACGGAGCGAGGGCCCGCTTCTCGATCGCCGCGTCGGCGGCGAACGGGGCGATGAGGGCGTTCGCGGCGTCGAGCACGCGACGCGGGTTGCGCCAGCTCGTCGAGAGGTGGAACGTCACGGCATCGCCG
The DNA here is from genome assembly GCF_009789225.1 of Agromyces seonyuensis. GTDB lineage: Bacteria > Actinomycetota > Actinomycetes > Actinomycetales > Microbacteriaceae > Agromyces > Agromyces seonyuensis. The sequence continues at coordinate 7,383 of NZ_WSTA01000095.1, forward strand.
CCGTCGCCCGACGCGTCGGTTGCCGCGAAGTCGAAGCCGAAGCGCGCGAGATTCGCCGCGCTCGCGCCGCGCCAGCCGTAGATCGACTGGTCGGGGTCGCCGACCGCCATGACCGGATGCCCGGCGAACAGCGTCGAGAGCAACCGCGTCTGCACGACCGAGGTGTCCTGGTACTCATCGAGCAGCACGGTGCGGAAGCGGGAACGGTAGTCGGCGACGACGTCGGGATGCCCTTCGACGATGCGGAGCGCGAGCGCGATCTGGTCGGAGAACTCGACGAACCCCTTGAGCTGCTTCGCCCGGTCGTACGCGTCGGCCAGTTCGACGAGCGCGGGCAGCGCCGAGACGGCGCCGAGCGCGTCCGCGAAGTCCTTGTAGGCGACCTTGACGCGGGTCGACCCGGTCGGCAGCGAGCCGAGATCCAGGAAGTCCTCGGCGAATCGCCGCACGTCGCGGCTGTCGACGACGTTGTCGCCGATCGCACGCGAGAGGCCGAGCACGGCCGTCGTGATGCGGTCGAGGGACTTGTCGTACTCGACGAGCCGCTCGTCGGCGGAGGCCGCGACGACGGTGCGGGCGAGCTGGAAGGCGGCCGCCTCGCCGAGCACGGCGGCATCCGGCTCGCGGCCGATGCGCAGCGCGTGCTCTCGGTAGATCGTCGCGGCGAAGGAGTTGTAGGTCGCGACGGTCGAGGACTCGAGGGGGTCGAGTTCGAGGCCCGGCACGACCCCGCGGTCGATGAGCTGCTGCGTGCGCTTGCGGACGCGCTCGGCGAGCTCGCCGGCGGCCTTGCGCGTGAAGGTGAGGCCGAGCACGTCGGGGACGTCGACATGGCGGTTGGCGAGCAGCCAGACCACGCGGTTCGCCATGGTCTCGGTCTTGCCCGAACCGGCGCCCGCGACGACGAGGGCGCGCACGTCGGCGGGCGCCTCGATGACGGCGCGCTGCTCGGCGGTCGGCGGATGCTGTCCGACGCGTTCGGCGATCTCGGCCGCGCCGAGGAACCCGCTCACGCGCTCACCGCCGGCACGACCTGCACGCGGTAGTGCCAGGCGCTGAAGAGCGAGCCGTGCCCGGTCTCGGTCGAGCCGGCGAACGTCGAGCCCGCCATGAGCCGGCCGACGTGCTCGAGCCGCTCGCGGAACCCGTCGGCGGCCTCGTCGTCGAAGGGCTGCTGCGTGAGCACGGTGAACTCCGTTCCTCGGGAGGGCTTGGCGACGTAGACGAGCTTCGCCCCGCCCGCCAGGATCTGCTGCGGCACCTCGTCGCCGCGCTCGGCCGCCTCGGCGACGCCCGCCTCGAGGAGCTCGTCGAGCGCTCCCTCGCGATGCGCGAGCTGGTATGCGGCGAGCTGGGCATGGGTCTTGACCTGGGTCGCCGTCGGCGGGGTGCGCCCGGTCTTGACGTCGACGATCACGGTCGTGCCGTCGGGCGAGGTCTCGATGCGGTCGATCGCGCCGTGCAGCTCGACCCGGCCGACGCGCAGCCGGAACGAGCCCTCCGCGCCGAGCAGGATGCGCTCGTCGTCGGCGAAGTCGGCCAGGTAGGCGGCCGCGCCGCCCGCCATGCGGCGGGCTCCGCGGAGCTCGCGCTCCGCGACCCAGCCCGCCTCGAACCGGAGCGCACGGAACCGCGACTCGACCTCGGGCCAGAGCTCGTCGATGCTCGTGGCGTTCTTCGCCGCCGCCGCCTCGACGACGGCGTGCACGATCGTGCCGACGGACGCGGCGACGCCGGAAGGCGGCGAGGCGACGCGGTCGACGAACCAGCCGAGCGGCGATTCCTCGGCCCGCTCGATCTGCGACGGGGAGATGGCGACGACGGCCCCGGGGTCGCCATCGAGGTCGACGAGCGGGGCCGTCGTCGAGGGTTCGAGGAGGCCGTACCACTCCTCCGGGTGGGCGCCGGCAACGCCCTGCTCGGCGAGCAGCGCGAGCGCGGCGACCGCCTCCGAGCCGTCGGCACCGGGAACCGCGCCGGCGGCCTCGGCGCGCAGCACCCCGACGAGGGCGCGCAGCTGCACGGGTCGGCGGCGTCGGCCGGCGGGGCGCTCGGTCGCGTAGGCCATGAGCTTGGAGGGCTGCTCCTCTTCGGAGGCGACGCACGTCAGCACGAGCTGCCGGGTCGCGCGCGAGGCCGCGAGCGCGAAGAGCCGGAGCTCGTCGCTTCGGACCGCGGCGCGCACCTCGGCGGGCGTCTCGATCGCTGGCGGTTCGGCGCCGGAGCGCACGGCCGCGGCGACGAGCGGGAGCCGGTCGGCGTGCAGCAGCGTGCCGCGGGGGCGCAGGTTCGGCCACACCCCCTCTTGCATGCGGGCGAGCACGACGACGTCGAAGTCGCGGCCGACGAGACCGGCCGGCGTCGTGACGAGGACCCGGTCGGCGGCGGCGCGCGGTGCGAGCGTGTCTTCGGGTACGTCGGGCTCGAGCAGCTCGCCGAGGAAGCGGCTCGGGGTCGACTCGGGGCTGCGCTCGACGAACCGCTCGGCGGCGGCGAAGAGGGCGACGGCCGCGTCGAGGTTGCGGTTCGCCTCCTCGGCGAGCAGCCCCGTGCCTTCGGCCTGCGTCGACCACTCGCCCGCGAGCCCGCCGCCCTGCCAGATCGCCCAGAGGATCTCCTCGATGGTGCCGCCGTCGGTCGCGACGGCCCGCGCGTCGGCGAGCACCTTCGCGAGCCGGCCGGCACGGTTCGCCGGCTGCGAGCGGATCGTCGCGAAGCGGCCGGCGGCCGAGAGCGCCTCGACGAGGAGTTCGTCGCCCGTGCGCGCGCCGCCCGCGGCGAGCTCCTCCTGTCGGAGGGCGAGCCGGAGCCGGCGCAGCGAGACACCGTCGAGCCGGCCGACGGGGCCGACGAGCATTCGCACGGCGACCTCGGCGTCGAGTGCGCGCCGCCCGACGGCGACCTCGGCGACGAGTGCGAGCGCGGCCGCGGCCGGGGCGTCGCGCAGGGCGACCCGAGCGGCCGTGCCGGCCGAGGTCGGCACGTCGGCGAGCGCGAGCCCTCGTTCGAACGCGGGCACGTCGCCGCCCGAGCGCAGGACGACCGCCATGCGCGACCAGGGGACGTCGTCGAGCAGGTGCCGCTCGCGCAGGAGCTCGGCGACGCGGCGGATCTCGACGCCCGAGGAGACGGCCTCGATGCCGAGCACGGGCGCGAGCGGATCGGCGTCGGCCGGGACGGCGTCGTCGCGCACGTCGTCGGCCGCGGCCATGACCGCACGCCGGTGGAGACCGCCGAGCGCGGTGCCGATGTGCGCCGACACTCCGGCGACGAGCGCTCGCAGCTCGGGCCGCCCGCGGTGCACCGTCTCGAGCACCAGCCGCGGCACGTCGCCGAGGCCGAGCACCGCGCCGAGGTCGCCGAGCAGGTCGGCCCGACCGCCGCGGAAGCCGTTGGCGGCGACGTCGGGATCGCCGAGCGCGATGACGGCGACGCCGCGCTGGGCGAACGCGGCGAGGATGCGGCCCGCGGCGGCCGTCTGCTCCTGGGCGTCGTCGACGACGACGAGCCGCAGCCGTGCGAGCGATCCGAGCGCCGCCGCGGCCTCGGCGTCGACGCGGCTCGCGCCCACGATCGCGGCCGCGTAAGCGGCGAGCTCGGCGGCGTCGAAGCGCAGGGCGCGCGCCTGGTCCTTCACGTCGGCGTACTCGTCGAGGAAGGCCGCGGCGGCGACCCACTCGGGGCGGCCGGCGCGCTGCCCGAGCGCGGCGAGCTCGGCCGGGGTCACCGCGTGCTCGGCCGCCCGCATCGCGAGATCGCGCAGCTGCGTGCGGAAGCCGCGGAGGCGGCGCACGTCGGGCGTCAGCGGCTCGGCCCAGCGGTCGCCCGCACCGGAGTCGAGCTCGCCCTCGAGCAGCTCCGCGATGAGCCGGTCGTGCTCGGCGCCCGTGAGGAGCATCGTCGACTCGCCCTCCCGCCCGCGCACGAGGTCGAACGCGACGGAGTTCGCCGTACGGGCCAACGGGCCGACCGTCGGGACGCCGAGCCGCAGGGCGAGGCGGTCGCGCAGGGCGGTCGCCGCCACGCGGCTCGCCGAGAGCACGAGCACCTCCTCCGGCGCGTACCCCCGGCCCAGCACCCGATCGGCGACGAGTTCGAGCGCGGTCGTCGTCTTGCCGGTGCCCGGCGCGCCGAAGACCGCGGCCGAGACGCCGTCCTCGAGCGCGAGGACGCGCCGCTGCGAGGCATCCAGGACGGATGCCGGGAGGGTCTCGGGCTGCATGGCCGAAACGATACGTGGCACCGCCGACGGTTCCGCCGGGGGCGAACCCGGGCGAGCGCCGTGCGCCCGTATCGTAGGTTGGTCAGCAACGACAGAAAGGGCCAACGTGGACGTGCGCATCGGCATCCAGAACTCCCCCCGCGAGCTCGGTTTCGAGACCGACTCGAGCGCGGCCGAGGTCGAGCAGGCGGTCGCCGCCGCGGTCGCGGGCACGGCCCCGGTGCTGCGCCTGGCCGACTCGAAGGGCAACGTCTACGTCGTCCCGTCCGCGGCCCTCGCCTACGTCGAGATCGGCACCGAGGAGAACCGCCGCATCGGGTTCGTCGGCTGATGGAGCTCCTCTTCATCACGGTCGGTGGAGCGATCTTCGGGCTCGGCGCCCACTGGTTCCTCCCCCGTCGCACCCTCCACGGCGCGGTGCTGCTGCCGATGATCGGCGCGGCCACGGCCGCGGTCGTCTGGGTCGCGCTCACGTGGCTCGGCATGGCGTGGGACGGCGGCTGGATCTGGGTGATCTCCATCGCCGTCTCGATCGCCGTGCCGGTCGCGGTCGACCTGTTCCTCGGCCCGCGTCGCGAGCAGGCCGATCAGATCCGCTTCGAGCGTCTCGCTCGCCCCGGCAGCGGCGTCGCCTGACGCCGGTCGCGACGACGAACGCACGAACGGCCGGATGCTCCCCGGAGCATCCGGCCGTTCGTCGTCTCAGGCCGTGAGGCCCAGCGCGTCCATGCGGCGCGTGTGCTCCGCGATCAGCTCGGTGAAGACGGGCTCGACCGCGCGCTCGGCGCCGTCCCGCTCGGAACCGCGCAGGGCGCGCCGGGCGAGCAGGAGGGCGTCGCCGACGAGGCTGCGGCCCCAGAGCGCCAACCGGTCGGCGAGTCCGGGTTCGGCCTCGATGCCGACCTGCAGCTGCGCGGCGATGACGCCCGCGCCGAGCGCATCGGGGGCGAGGATCGCGGCGACGCGCACCGCCTGCTCGCCGGGCAGCCCGCCCGCGAGCCGGCGGAAGTAGTCGTCGAGGATGCCTGTCGTCACGTGGATGCCGAGCAGCAGCTCCCACTGGTCGGCGCCCGTGATCGACTCGCGGTAGTGCGCGATGTCGGCCGCGAACGGCGCCATCACTTCGACGGGATCGCCGCCGGCCTTGCGCACCTCGTCGATGAGCGCGCCGTGGCGGCGCAGGGCGACGCCCGCGACGCGCGACAGCGCCTCCTTCTCGGCGAGGCCGGGCGCACCGGCGACCGCGTGGCCGAGGGCCTCGAAGAATTCGAGCTGGATGCACGCCGCCTGGCCGAGGAACCGTGCCGGCTCCGGCGTGAACTCGGTGAAGTCGACGCGGTCGAGGTCGACGGTCGCCGCGACGCGCGGACGCAGCCGCGTCTGGTCGCCGCCTCGACGGCGCAGGTACCGGATCACCACACCGTGCAGCCTAACCGAGCGGGTTCCGAGGCACCCGCGGGTAGACTGTGCCCGTCGCGGCCGTGGAGTCGCGACCGTGCGCCTGGGGTTCGAAAGGGCGCAAACTCCGCAATCGAATGACAGGCAGTCTTTCAGTGACCACTTTCACCGATCTCGGTGTCGCGGCCGACATGGTCGCCGCGCTCGCCGACAAAGGCATCTCGGATGCCTTCCCGATCCAGGAACAGACCATCCCCCTCGCCCTCACCGGGCAGGACATCATCGGCCAGGCCAAGACCGGCACGGGCAAGACCTTCGGGTTCGGCCTGCCGCTCATCCAGCGCCTCGGCGACGACCCCGAGCCGGGCGTCAAGGCCCTCGTCGTCGTCCCGACGCGCGAGCTCGCCGTGCAGGTGAGCGAAGACCTCGAGCTCGCCACCAAGAACCGCCCGACGAAGGTCGTCTCGATCTACGGCGGCAAGGCCTACGAGGGCCAGATCGAGGCCATCAAGGACGGCGCCCAGATCGTCGTCGGCACCCCGGGCCGCCTCCTCGACCTCGCCAAGCAGCGCCTCCTGTCCCTCGCGGACGTCCGCGAGATGGTGCTCGACGAGGCCGACAAGATGCTCGACCTCGGCTTCCTCAGCGACATCGAGCGCCTCTTCGCCCAGACCCCGGCGGACCGGCACACGATGCTCTTCTCGGCCACGATGCCGGGCCCGATCGTCGCGCTCGCGCGCCGCTTCATGTCGAAGCCGATCCACATCCGGGCGAGCGACCCCGACGAGGGCCTCACGCAGGCGAACATCAAGCACCTCGTCTACCGGGCGCACTCGCTCGACAAGGACGAGGTCATCTCGCGCATCCTCCAGGCCGAGGGCCGCGGCAAGACCGTGATCTTCACGCGCACCAAGCGCGCGGCGGCGAAGCTCGTCGAGGAGCTGGGCGACCGCGGCTTCAACGCGGCGGCGGTGCACGGCGACCTCAACCAGGACCAGCGCGAGCGCGCGATGGCCGCCTTCAAGGCCGGTAAGAAGGATGTCCTGATCGCCACCGACGTCGCCGCCCGCGGCATCGACGTCGACGACGTGACCCACGTCATCAACCACACGATCCCCGACGACGAGAAGACCTACCTGCACCGCGCGGGCCGCACCGGCCGCGCCGGCAAGACCGGCATCGCGGTGACGTTCGTCGACTGGGACGACCTGCACAAGTGGGCCCTCATCAACAAGGCCCTCGAGTTCGGCCAGCCCGAGCCGACCGAGACCTACTCGTCGAGCCCGCACCTCTTCACGGACCTCGACATCCCCGCGGGCACGAAGGGCCGGCTCAAGCCGTCCGCCGCGGCGCCGCGCAGCGAGCCCCGCACCCCCGGCACCGGCCGCGGCCGATCGGGCGGCGCGCAGGTCGCTCCGTCGCAGGTCCAGGATGCCGGCACCGCCGAGGGCTCGGACGGCTCGACCCGCACGCGCACGCGTCGTCGCACCCGCGGCGGCCAGGGCGCCGGCGCGACGGCCGGCCAGGGCGCGACCCAGCCGACCGGCTCGATCGAGGCCGTCGCCCCGCGCGAGCAG
>NZ_WSTA01000096.1 GCF_009789225.1 Agromyces seonyuensis
GCGCTCGCCGGCGCCCGCGCCGCCGGCGTCGCCGTCCTCCGCCGCGATGGCGAGGCGGGCCGGGATGCGCTCGATCCCGGCGGCGAGCGCGTCGGGGTCCACGGCGAGGCAGAGTCGGATCCAGCCTTCGCCGGAGGCGCCGAAGGCCGAGCCCGGCGCCACGGCGACCCGCTGCTCGCGCACGAACCGGGCGGCCCACGCGGCGACGTCGCCGGCAGAGACGTGGGCGACGTCGACCCAGAGGTACATCGCCCCGCCGGGCACGAGGTAGTCGACGCCCTTGGCGTCCAGTGCGGCCGCGGCGAGCTCGAAGGCCGCGCGGTAGCGGGCCCGGGCCCGTGCGACCGTGTCCTGCGGGCCCTCAAGTGCGGCGAGCGCCGCGTACTGGTCGGGGGTCGCGACGCAGCTGATCGTCGCCTCCTGCATGGTGCGCAGGGTCGCGTCGAACCCGGGCGGCGTCACGAGGTAGCCGACGCGCACGCCGGTCATGGCGTAGCTCTTCGAGAACGAGTGCACCGAGAACACGCGGCCTTCCGCGCCCGAGAGCGAGGCCAGCTCCGTATGCGGCTCGCCCCACGCGAAGTGCTCGTAGACCTCGTCGGCGAGGATCCACAGGTCGTGCCGGCGGGCGAAGTCGAGCAGCGACTCGAGCGTGGCCCGGGGGAAGACGACGCCGAGCGGGTTCGACGGCGAGTTCACGATGAGCAGCCGCGTGCGCGGGGTGACGAGGGACTCGAGCTCGTCGAGGTCGGGCATGAAGCCGCGGGCCGGGTCGAGCCGGTACGGCACGGGTTCGGCGCCGAGCATCCGCGCGTTCATCGTGAAGGTCGTGTAGCCCGGGTCGGGCAGCAGCACCTCGTCGCCGGGGGCGAGGGTCAGGTGCATCGCGAGGTTGAGGGCCTGGGTGCCGCCCGCCGTCACCCACACCTGCTCGACGTCGACCTCGACGCCGTTCTCCCGGGCGAGCTTCGCGGCGATCGCCGCCCGCAGCGGTGCGATCCCGCCGTTGGCGGTGTAGCGGGTGTCGTCGCGGGCCCACGCATCGCGCGCCGCCTCGATGATGTGCGGCGCGACGGGCCAGTCCGGCTCGCCGACCGCGAGCTGGACCACGTCGTCGAGCGTCGCGGCGATCTCGTAGATCCGGCGGATGCCGGACGCGGGCACGTCGAGGATGTGCGGTGCGAGGCGGGGCATTGCGGCATCCTACGCGTCGCGTGTTGCAGATTCGTCGCGCGCCGGCGACGCCCGATCAGCCGGCCTGCAGCGTCGCGTCCGTGCGGTCCTGGAGGTACGCGCAGAGCTCGCCGAGCACGGTGAGGTCGGCGGCGAGGGTCAGGACGCCGGAGGCGTCGAGGTCGAACCCTTCGTCCCGGGCCTCGAAATGGACGCTCCAGCGGGGCGCGTCGTCGACCTGGACGGGGCGGAGGTAAGCGCTGGTCGGTGCGGTGTTCAACACCACGGTGACCATGCCGATGTCGCGTCCCTCGGGGTACACCTGCTCGAGGACCGAGATGTCCGGGGCGGAGTCGGACTGGCTGCGGAGGAACTCCGACACCCAGTTCTGGACGGTCGATTGATCGCGATAGGGCATTCGGGTCGGACCTTGCTCGAGTGGGGGCGGGGAAGTTGAACGTACCCGGCGGGGTACCGGGAGGACAAGAGGAATTCTCGGCAGCGCGCGACCGGTTCGGGTCGCCCGGCGCCGCTCAGCGGAAGTTGATGAACTGCACGTCGATCTCGAGGTCCTCCGACTTCAGCAGGCGGATGACCTCCTGGAGGTCGTCGCGGCTCTTGGAGGAGACCCGCAGCTCGTCGCCCTGGATCTGCGACTTGACGGTCTTCGGGCCCTGCTCGCGGATGATCTTGCCGATCTCCTTGGCATTCTTCTGATCGATGCCGTTCTTCAGGGCGATCTCGATGCGGAACTCCTTGCCGGAGGCGAAGGGCTCGCCCGCGTCGAGGCTCTTCAGCGTGATGCCGCGCTTGATGAACTTCGACTGCACGACGTCGAGGACCGCCTTGACGCGCTCCTCGCTGGAGGCCTTGAGGAGGATCTTCTCGCCCGACCATTCGACCGATGCGCCCACGCCCTTGAAGTCGTAGCGCTGCTCGATCTCCTTGCGGGCCTGGTTGACCGCGTTGTCGGCCTCCATCTTGTCGACCTTGCTGACGATGTCGAACGTCGAATCTGCCATGGGGGCGATTCTACCGAGCGGATGACGGCTTCCGCGGTTCGCGGGCTGTCGCGTTGCCCGCGTCCGAGGTGTGCGGTAGAAACTTCGATGATCGTGCAAGTCCAGGGGAGGGACGGGCGGCCACGCTCGCCGTCTCGAAAGGAACCGCATCGTGAAGTGGGTCAAGCGCATTCTGGTCACCGCCGTGGTGATCTTCGCGCTCGTGTACGTCATCTCCCGGCCGGATGACGCCGCCAACGCGGTGCAGGGCGCGGTGAACGCGGTGTTCGGCGCGATCGCGTCCATCGGGCAGTTCTTCACCTCGCTGGCCACATGAGCCTCGGGGTCCTCCTCGATCCGCACGTCGCCCGCTACCTGATCGAGGATCAGGGCGAGAAGATCATCGACGAGGTCCACAAGCACCCGATGGCCGTCGTCGGCCCGATCTTCGAACTGCTCGCCTGCGTGCCGATCCTGCTCATCGCCTTCTTCGTCCCGTCGCAGTGGGCGTGGGTGCCGATCGTGATCGCCCTGCTCATCGCACTGCACGCCGGCTGGCGCATCCTCGAGGCGCAGTACGACCGCTTCGTCATCACCAACATGCGCGTGTTCCGCGTGCACGGCATCCTGACGCAGCACCTCGCGACGATGCCGCTCTCGCGCATCCTCGACATCTCGGTCGAGAAGCCGCTCATCGGCCGCATCTTCAACTACGGCCACTTCGTCTTCGAATCGGCCGCGCAGGCGCAGGGCCTGCGCGAGATCCGCTACGTCGGCTGGCCCGACGAGCGCGACCTCACGATCCAGCGCACGCTCGCCCGCGCCGGTCTCCGCGGCAGCGGTTCGAGCGGCGCGAAGTCGCGCGCGTAGAGGGGGCTCGCGGGCATCCTCGGTGCGTCGCGGTCGGGCGGCGTCTTGGTCAGGCGGCGTCGGGGCCCGGACGGGCGGACGACGAGCGGACGCGCAACTCGTAGGGGAGCGCGGTCGCGGTCGGCGGACCGGCCTCCGCGGCGGGCTCGAGCTGCTCCATGAGGATCTCGACGGCGCGGGCGCCCTGCCGGTGGGGGAACTGCGCGACCGTCGTGAGGCCGAAGAACTCGCTGAGGTCGTGGTCGTCGATGCCGACGATCGAGACGTCGCGCGGCACGTTCAGGCCGAGGTCGCGCGCCGCGAGGATCGCGCCGATCGCCATCTCGTCGGACGCCGCGAAGATCGCCGTCGGGCGGTTGCGGGGGCTGCCGAGCAGTTGCAGCGCGGCGTGATGGCCGCCGGCCACCGTGAAGTCGGCGGCGGCGAAGAGCGTCGGGTCGGGCTCGACGCCCGCGTCCTGGAGCGCCGCCTCGTAGCCGAGCCGGCGGTTCGTCGGCAGGTGGAAGTCGAGGTCGAACTCGAGGTCGCCGCCGATGTGCGCGATGCGGCGGTGGCCGAGGCCGAGCAGGTGCTCGGTCGCGAGCCGGGCGACGGCCACGTCGTCGATGAGGAGCGTGCGCACGCCCTCGATCGGACCGCCGACGCCGACGATCGGCTTGCCGAGGTCGTGCAGGCGTGCGACCTCGCCCTCGGAGACCTCGAGCGAGATCGCGATGACCGCGTCGACGCGCTTGCGCAGCAGGAACTCGTCGAAGACGATCCCGCGCTCGGCGCCGTCGCCCGCGAGGTTGTAGAGGGTCAAGTCGTAGCCGTGGCGCAGGAGCGCCTGCTGGGCGCCTTCGAGCACCGAGGAGAAGAACCAGCGGTTGAGGAACGGCACCACGACGCCGACGTTGCGCGTGCGCCCCGTCGCCAGGCTCGACGCGTTCGAGGAGACGACGTAGCCGAGCTCGTGCGCGGCCGCTTCGACCTTCGCCTTCGCCCCGGCCGAGACATGGCCGCGCCCCGAGAGGGCGCGGGAGACGGTCGCGGTGGAGACGCCCGCGAGCTTCGCGACGTCGTCGATGCCCGCCATGGAACCCCTCGTCGTGATCCGGGTCGCGCCGGGAGGAGCCCGGCGGCTGCAGACAGCCTATCCGCGCGGATGCCGCGGGGGAGCGCTCCCATAGTCGCAGGGCGGCCGCTCGGCACGCGGAGAGCAGCCGCACGGGCACCGTCGTGCCACGATGGCGCTATGCAGACCGCGCTCCTCGCCGACACCGGCGCGAACGTCATGCCGTGGCTCATCGCCGCCGGCGTGCTCGTCATCCTCGGCCTCGTCGCCGTGCTCGTCGTCAACGCCCGCCGGGCGTCGAACGGTCCGCCCAAGCCGGACGCCACCGCCAGCACGGACGCCGCTCCGGGTGCATTCGCGGGCGGCGCGGTCGTGGGCGGCGCCGTCCCGGGGGCCGGCGGCGAGCAGCCTCCGGCGACGGACTTCCCGACGCCGAACGACGGGCCCTCCGGCGGCGGCTGGGACGGCGGCGGCTCGTTCGGCGGCGGCGACGGCGGCGGGGCCTCGGGCGGCGACGGCGGCCTCTGAGCGCCCGTCGCGCCGCGCACGGTGTGGCAGCATGACGCCATGGAAGCCGTGATCAACGTCCTGCTGCTGATCCTCGTCCTCGTCCTGATCGTCGGGGTCGTCGTCGGCATCTTCTTCGCCGGCCTCGCAATCGAGCGTCGGCGCGAGCAGCGCCGCCCCGGCGGTCCCCGCAAGGGAAACGGGGGTCACGTGAGCTCGTACGATCTCGCGAGCAACGTCACGCTCGGCACGACCGACAGCGGCAGCGGCAACGACTGAGCCCCCGCCCGCGCGACCTCGGCCTCGATTTCGCACCACGCCGATCACCCGGTACGATGTACAGGTTGCCGCGCGCGAAAGCGCGCAGCGCGCACGGCGAGTTACCCAAGCGGCCAAAGGGATCTGACTGTAAATCAGACTGCTCAGCATTCGGGGGTTCGAATCCCTCACTCGCCACCGACGCAAGGCCCCGCTTCGGCGGGGCCTTCGTCGTTCCCGGTGCGGTCTCGAGCGCGTCGGCGCGCGACGGTTGTCCCCGGGCAGGCGTAGCGTCGGAGCATGTGCGGGAGATTCGCGCTGAGCGATGAGATCAACGAGCTGATCACCGACTTCGTGGCCGAGGGCGGCGACTTCCGGGAGTGGCGGCCGTCCTACAACTTCGCGCCCACCGACACGGTGCCGGTGTTCGTGCAGTCGATGCCGCGCGACGGAGACGAATCGCACGAGGCCGGCACGCCGATCCGGCGCCTCGAACCGGCGCGATGGGGGCTCATCCCGAGCTGGTCGAAGGAACCGAAGACGAAGTTCCCGACCTTCAACGCTCGCAGCGAAGACCTCGCGAGCAAGGCGAGCTGGAAGGCGCCGTTGCAGTCCAAGCGGGCGATCATCCCGGCGTCGGGCTACTACGAGTGGCAGACGGCCGACGACGGCACGAAGACGCCGCACTACATCCACCTGCCGGGCGAACGCCTCGGCCTCGCGGGCCTCTACTCGTGGTGGGCCGATCCGTCCAAGGCGAAGGACGACCCCGACCGCTGGCTGCTCTCGGCGACCATCCTCACGTCCGACGCCGTCGACAACCTCATCGGCATCCACGACCGCAACCCGGTGCCGTTGCCGGCCGACCTCTGGGACTGGTGGACCGACCCGACCGTCACGGGCGACCAGGCCATGGTCGATGCCGCCGTGCAGGCCGCGCTACCCGTCGCGGAGCGGCTCGAGTCGTACGCGGTCGGCAAGATCCGCACGAACGACGACGGCCCGCAGCTCATCGCGCCGATCGGCTGACCGGCTCGGTCGCGACGACCGAACGGGTGCGCTCGGCGAGCAGCTCCGGGCAGAATGCCGTCAGGCGGCGTCCTCCGTCGACGCGGGCACGCGTTCGAGGCGCCCGCCCGTGAGCGTGTACTCGTGGACGGAGACGTTCTCGGCGCGCACGTAGTCCTCGGGACGCGCCGCGAGGCGCGCGTTGATCGCATTGATGACGCCGCCGTGCGACACCGCGAGCAGGGTGCCTTCGGGCACCGCGTGACGGGTGAGTGCGGCGGTCACGCGGGCGATCGCGTCCTCGTGCGACTCCACGCCCGGCAGCGGCCCCTCGTGCTCCGCGTGCACGTCGGCCCACGTGCGTCCCTCGAAGGCGCCGAAGTGCTGCTCGGCGAGATCGGCGTCGAGCTCGGAGACGGGCAGCCCGAGCGAGGCGGCGATCGCGGCGGCGGTGTCGGCGGCGCGCTGCAGCGGGCTCGCGACGACCCGCACGATGCGGGCGCGCTCGGCGGAGTCCGCGAGGCGCGCGGCGAGGCCGGCCGCCTGCGCCCGGCCGCGATCGTTCAGCGGGATGTCGGTCGTGCCCTGGACGCGGCCGGCGGCGTTCCAGTCGGTCTCGCCGTGACGGACGAGGAGGATGCGGAAACTCACCGCACGACCCTACCGGGGCTCCCTGGCGCGGAGGTCGGAAGTCGGAGGTCGGCGGTCGCTGGTCGAGTCGGCGCGGAGCGCCGTATCGAGACCTGCGGGGTCTCGATACGCGCTGCGCGCTACTCGACCGGCGAGGGGTGCTGCGCGCTACTCGACCGGCGGCGGCTACGCCGCGAGCCAGACCGTCGTGTCGGCGGGCAGGTCGCCGCCGGCGACGATGCCGGGCTCGCTCGCGAGCAGGACGATCGCGTCGGCGGGGATCGGGACGGCCTCGGCGCCGGTGTTGGCGACGACGGTCACGCCGCGGTTCGTGAAGGCGACGAGGTCGCGTCGCGCATCGGGCATCCACTCGAGGTCGCCCGTGCCGAGTGCGTGCTCGCGGCGGAGGCGGAGCGCCGCCTCGTAGAGCGAGAGCGTCGAGCCGGGGTCGCCGGCCTGCACGTCGCGGGCGAGGGTCGACCACTCGGCCGGCTGGGGCAGCCACGAGGCGTCGCCCGAGCCGAAGCCGAAGGCCGTCGCGTCGTGCTCCCAGGGCAGCGGCACGCGGCAGCCGTCGCGGCCGTAGCGCTCGCCGGCGGTGCGGAACCACGTCGGGTCCTGCCGGGCCTCGTCGGGCAGGAAGATGTGCTCTGGCAGGCCGAGCTCCTCGCCCTGGTAGAGGTAGGCGGAGCCGGGCAGGGCGAGCATGAGCGCGGTCGCGGCGCGGGCGCGGCGCAGGCCGAGCGCGGCGTCGGGCAGGCCAGGGGTGTTCGGGCCGATGCCGTCGCCCTGGAGGTTCTCGGCCTTCAGCGCGAGGCGCGAGGCGTGCCGCACGACGTCGTGGTTGGAGAGCACCCAGGTGGCGGGGGCGCCGACCTTGCCGAACTCCTCGATCGACTGGCGGATGACGCGGCGGAGCGCGGGGGCGTCCCAGTCGGTGAACATGTAGCCGAAGTTGAAGGCCTGGTGCATCTCGTCGGAGCGCACCCACTTCGCCATGCGCGGCAGCGGGTCGACCCACGCCTCCGCGCAGAGCACGCGGTCGCCCTCGTACTCCGCGAGCACGCGGTTCCAGGCGCGGTACACCTCGTGCACGCCATCCTGGCCCCAGTAGGGCGCGGGGACGAACTCGGTCGGAGCCGGTTCGAACTCGTCGATCTCGACGGGCTCGGACGCGGTCTGCGACCCGCCCATGGAGTTCGAGTCGGCGGGCGGGAACCAGTCCGGGAGCCCCTCCTCCTTGATCAGCCCGTGGGCGACGTCGACGCGGAAGCCGTCGACCCCGCGGTCGAGCCAGAAGCGCAGGATGTCCTCGAACTCGGAGCGGACCTCCTCGTTCGTCCAGTCGAAGTCGGGCTGGCTCGAGTCGAAGAGGTGCAGGTACCACTGGCCGGGGGTGCCGTCGGCCTCGACGATGCGCGTCCAGGCCGGGCCGCCGAACACGGACTGCCAGTTGTTCGGGGGCTCGGTGCCGTCGACGCCGCGGCCCTCGCGGAAGAGGTAGCGGCCCCGCTCGGGAGAGCCCGGCGCGGCGGCCAAGGCCTCCTGGAACCAGACGTGCCGGTCGCTCGAGTGGTTGGGCACGAGGTCGGCGATGACGCGGATGCCCCGCGCGTGCGCTTCTTCGAGCATCCGGTCGAAGTCGTCGAGGGTGCCGAAGAGCGGGTCGACGTCGCGGTAGTCGGCGACGTCGTAGCCGGCATCCTTCTGCGGGCTCGTCATGAACGGCGAGAGCCAGATGGCGTCGACGCCGAGGCGGTCGAGGGCGTCGAGACGGCTCGTGATGCCCGGGAGGTCGCCGATCCCGTCGCCGTTCGAGTCGGCGAAGGAGCGCGGATAGATCTGGTAGATGACGGCGCTCCGCCACCACTCGGCGCCCGCGACTGCGGGGGCGTCCGGGCGGGCGGGGGCGTTCGCCGACGGGCGCGTGGCCGTCCGGACGTCCTCGGGGGCTGAAGTCATGACGGAGACTCTATGCCACATTCTGATGGAAGCGATTGCAGGAAATCGCGAACCGTTCAACGGTCACAGATCGGTATCGGCGAGAATCGCCGAGTTGCCAACGGTGAAAACGGCAGGTAGAACTGTAACCGCTTGCACCAAGCGGGCGCAGTCGAGGGAACGGCCTCCCGAGCCGGACCGACGATCACTGACGATCACATGAGGAAGGCAGCACCAATGAAGGTGACCAAGTCCCAGGGACTCCTGACCGCCGGCGCGACGCTCGCGCTCGCGACCCTGACGCTGACCGGATGCGCCGCAGGCGACGCTTCCGGCGGCACCGAGGAGTCGGCGTCGACGTCGACCCTGACCGTCTGGGTCGACTCCGAGCGGGTCGACGCCCTCGAGGGCGCCGCGGCGTCGTACGAGGAGAAGACCGGCGTCGACGTCAAGCTCGTCGGCAAGGACGTCTCGACCATCAAGGACGACTTCATCCAGCAGGCGCCGACGGGCAAGGGCCCCGACGTCGTCATGGGCGCGCACGACTGGCTGGGCGAGCTCTCGACCAACGGCGTCGTCGCGCCGCTCGAGCTCGGCGACACCGCCGGCGACTACCTCGACGTGGCCATCAACGCGGCCACCTACGACGGCACCGTCTACATGCTCCCGTACGCGGTCGAGAACATCGCCGTCATCCGCAACACCGCGCTCGTCCCCGAGGCCGCGACGAGCTTCGACGACATGATCGCCAAGGGCACGGCCGCGGGCCTCGAGCAGCCCTTCGTCGTGGAGCAGGGCGCCGAGGGCAACCCGTACCACCTCTACCCCTTCCAGACCGCGTTCGGCGCCCCCGTCTTCGGCTCCGACGAGAACGGCTACAACGCCGACGACCTCCAGATCGGCAACGCCGGCGGCGAGGCCTTCGCGACCTGGCTCGGCACGCAGGGCAAGAACGGCACCGGCGCCTTCAACACCGACATCGACGGCGACATCGCCAAGGACTCGTTCCTCACCGGCAAGTCGGCCTTCTGGCTCACCGGTCCGTGGAACGTCGGCGCGGCCGTCGACGCCGGCCTCGACATCGCCATCGACCCGGTCCCGAGCCCGACCGGCGAGGTCGCCTCGCCGTTCGCCGGCGTGAAGGGCTTCTTCGTCTCGGCCGAGTCGGAGAACAAGGTCGCCGCGAACGACTTCCTCGTCAACTACCTCGGCACCGAGGACGTGCAGCTCGCCCTCTTCGAGGCCGGCAACATCCTCCCGGCCCTCAGCGCCGCCGCCGAGACCGCGTCGTCCGACCCGATCATCGCGGGCTTCGCGACCGTCGGCGCCGACGCCGTGCCCATGCCGGCCATCCCCGCGATGGGCGCCGTGTGGCAGTACTGGGGCATCGCCGAGGCCGAGATCATCAATGGCGCCGACCCGGTCGCGACGTGGCAGAAGCTCACGTCCGACGTCGCCGCCGCGATCGCCGGCTGACACCCCTCGTCGGTCGATCCCGTCCGTCGGTCGATCCCGTCCGTCGGTCGAGTAGCCCGAAGGGCGTATCGAGACCCGTCACCCGGTCTCGATACGCCGCTTCGCGGCTACTCGACCATCGGTGGATGCGACCAGCGGACCGGCGCGTCCGTACCACCCGAAAGCGAGCAGTGATGAGCATCCAGACCGACGAACCGGTGCGCCTGGCGGGCGAACCCGCGCCGCCGCCCCCCACGCCCAAGCAGCGCCGTGCCGCGCGCATCGCGGACGAGGCATCCGGCGGGCTCCTGGCCGTCGTGCTCAAGCTCGTGCTGCTCGGCGTCGTCGACGCGATCGCGGTGTACGGCGTGCTCGTGCTCGCGACCCACGAGCAGTGGCTCGTGACGGGCGTCGTCGTCGCCGTCACGGCGCTCGTGAACTGGATCTACTTCTCGCGCAAGCGCCTCCCGGCGAAGTACCTCACGCCGGGCGTGATCTTCCTCGTCGTGTTCCAGGTGTTCGTGCTCGTCTACACCTTCTACATCGGGCTCACGAACTACGGCACCGGTCACAACGGCTCCAAGGAGCAGGCGGTGTCCTCGCTCATGGCCTCCTCGCTCGAGCGCGTCGAGGACTCGCCGACCTACCCCGTCACGGTCGTCGACCGTGCCGGGGAGCTCGGTCTCCTCGTGACGAACCCCGAGACGGGCGACGCCTACGTCGGCACGTCCGAGCAGCCGCTCGAGCAGGTCGACGCCGACTTCGACGGCGACCGGGCCGTCGCGGTCGAGGGCTGGACCTCGCTCCAGTTCGCCGACGTGCTGAACCGCACCGAGGAGATCACCGCGCTCGCGGTGCCCTACTCGGAGAACCCGAACGACGGCGCGATCCAGACGCCCGACGGGCAGAGCGGCTACCGCTACGTCTCGACCCTCGAGTACGACGAGGCCGCCGGCACCATGACCGACACGTCCACCGGCGTCGTGTACTCCGACACCGGCGTCGGCGCGTTCACCGCCGAGGACGGCTCGCAGCTGCTGCCCGGCTGGCAGATCGTCGTCGGCTTCGACAACTTCGTGCGGGCCGTGACCGACGAGCGACTGGCCGGTCCGCTCGTGTACGTCACCCTCTGGACGTTCGCCTTCGCGATCCTCTCGGTCGCGACCACGTTCTTCCTCGGCCTCTTCCTCGCGATCGTCTTCAACGACCTCCGGATGCGCGGCCGCAAGATCTACCGGGTCCTGATGATCCTCCCGTACGCGATCCCGTCGTTCCTCTCGGCGCTCGTGTGGGCGGGCATGTTCAACCGCAGCTTCGGCTTCTTCAACCAGGTGCTCTTCGGCGGCGCCGAGATCCCGTGGCTGACCGACCCCGTGCTCGCCAAGGTGGCGATCCTCATCGTCAACCTCTGGCTCGGCTTCCCCTACATGTTCCTCGTGTGCACGGGCGCGCTGCAGTCGATCCCCGACGAGCTGCAGGAGGCGGCGCGCGTCGACGGGGCGAGGCCCTGGGCGATCTTCCGGCACATCAAGCTGCCGCTGCTGCTCGTGAGCGTCGCGCCGCTCTTGATCTCGTCGTTCGCGTTCAACTTCAACAACTTCAACATCATCTACATGCTGACCAACGGCGGTCCGCGCGACTCCGACGCCCCGATCCCCGTCGGCCACACGGACATCCTGATCTCGATGGTCTACAAGGTCGCCTTCACGGGCCAGACCCGCGACTACGGCCTCGCGAGCGCCTACTCGATCATCATCTTCGTCGTCGTCGCGATCATCGCGATCCTCGCCTTCCGCCGCACCAAGAGCCTCGAGGAGCTGAACTGATGGCCGCCCAGACTCCCGTCCCCGGTACCGCGACCGGACTCACCGAAGGCGAGATCCGGGTGTTCGAGGATGCCTCGGCGCCGCGCCGCACCGACGCCGAGCGCATCGCCGAGATCCCGACCAAGCGGCCCTTCCGTTTCGGGAAGTGGTTCGCCGCGACCGGTTGGCGCCACGCCGTCGGCATCGTCGTGGTCGTGTTCTCGCTGTTCCCGATCGTGTTCGTCGTGTCGTCCTCGCTCAACCCGAACGGCACGCTCATGGGTTCCAACGCCCTGTTCTCGCAGCTCGGGCTCGACGCGTACGCGCGCATCCTGAACGACCCGCAGGTGCCGTTCCTCACCTGGTTCGGCAACACCCTCCTCATCGCGGGGGTCACGGCGGTCTGCACCGTCTTCCTCGGCGCACTCGCCGCGTACTCGTTCTCGCGGATGCGATTCGCGGGCCGCCGGTTCGGGCTCATCTCGATCGTCGTCATCCAGATGTTCCCGCAGCTGCTCGCGGTCGTCGCGATCTTCCTGCTCATGAGCTCGATCGGCGACCTGTTCCCGGCGATCGGCCTGAACACCCACCTCGGGCTGATCATGGTCTACCTCGGCGGCGCGCTCGGCGTGAACACGTACCTCATGTACGGCTTCTTCAACACGGTGCCGGCGTCGATCGACGAGGCGGCGAAGATCGACGGCGCGGGCCACGCGCGCATCTTCTTCACGATCATCCTGCGACTCGTCGCGCCGATCCTCGCCGTCGTCGCGCTGCTCTCCTTCATCTCGACGGTCAACGAGTTCGTCGTCGCGTCGGTGCTGCTCGTCGACACCGAGCAGCAGACGCTCGCCGTCGGCCTCACGAAGCTGGTCTCGAACCCGCGCTACGCGGACTGGTCGGCGTTCTCGGCCGGCGCGGTCATGGCCGCGCTGCCCGTCATGGCGCTCTTCCTCTTCCTGCAGAAGTACATCGTGGGCGGGCTGACGGCGGGCGCGGTGAAGTAGGCGGCGTCGGCCGGCCGGGTTAGCCTCGTCCGCATGAGCGATGCCCGGACCGCCGCCGCGGTGGAGACCGTCGCCATCGGCGACGGCATGTGGCGGGTGAGCCGCGAGGGCGTCGCGCTCGGCGTCGTGCACGTGTTCGTCGCGCGCGACGGCGAGCGATTCATGGCCCGCGTCGTCGACCGGCAGCGCCGCTGCTGGGTGCGCGTGGGCGAGTACTGGGAGTTCGAGCGGGCGGTCGCCGCGCTCGTCTCCTGAGGATGCTGCCCGCACCGGCCGCCCGATAGCGTCGGGGCATGAGCACCGAACTCCTCGACCTCGCCCGTTCGATCGCCACCCGTGCCGCCGCGTCGGCCCTCGAGGCGAGGAGGCGGGGGGTGTCGGTCGCCGCGACGAAGTCCTCGGACGTCGACATCGTCACCGAGGTCGATCGGGACACCGAGGACCTCATCCGCTCGCTCATCCTCGACGCGCGTCCGAACGACGGCATCCTCGGCGAGGAGGGTGAGGGCGTCGTCGGCACGAGCGGCGTGAGCTGGGTCGTCGACCCGATCGACGGCACGGTGAACTTCCTCTACGGCAACCCGGCCTGGGCCGTCTCCGTCGCGGTCGTCGAGGGCGAGCCCGAGCCCGCCTCGTGGCGGGCGCTCGCGGGCGTCGTCGCCCAGCCGACGACCGGCACGGTCTTCGAGGCCTCCGCCGGCGGAGGCGCGCGCGCCGACGGGCGCGAACTGCAGGTGAACCGCGACGTGCCGCTCTCCCGAGCACTCGTCGGGACCGGCTTCGGCTACCGCGCCGACGTGCGCGCCGAGCAGGCGGCGATCGTCGCCGCACTGCTGCCGCAGGCGCGCGACATCCGCCGGATCGGCTCGGCCGCGCTCGACCTCTGCGCCGTCGCGGCGGGCACGCTCGACGCCTACTACGAGCGCGGCCTGAACCCGTGGGACCACGCGGCCGGCGCCCTCATCGCGGCCGAGGCGGGCGCCCGTGTCGCCGGACTGCACGGGGCGCCGGCGGGGCACGCGCTGACGATCGCGGCCGCTCCCGAGCTCTTCGGCCCGCTCGAAGCGGCGCTGCTGGCGGCCGGCATCGAGTGACGACTCGGGTTTTCCGCGACTGATCGGGGGTCCGCCGTTCGGAGGACGACCGACCCCGGCGCGGAGGTGGAATTCATGACGCGCACGGGGTTAGTCTTTACCGATCCGTTATCTCGGCTCCGAGATACAGCCCCCGACGGAGAGAGCCACCACCCGTGCACGAGCCCACCCCTGCGCCCGGCCGCGAGCCCGGCGCCGCGACGAACGCGCGCCCCGACGCCGCGTTGTCGCGTCGGGAGCTCCGCGAGCGTCTCCGACTCGAGCAGTTGCAGGCGCCGTCGTACGAGCAGGGACCGGGCACCGGGAGCGCGGGCCGGGCGGCTCCGCCCGCCGCTTCGGCACCGTCGTCGCAGCCGGTCGCGCCCGCATATCCGAGCCGCGGCGACCTCCGTCGTGCAGCCCTCGCCGCCGAGCAGGCCGCCCGCAGCGCCGCCGGGCACGGGGTTCCGGCCGAGCCCGAC
>NZ_WSTA01000097.1 GCF_009789225.1 Agromyces seonyuensis
GCGACGGTGTAGCTGCGGAAGACCGGCTTGGTCGCCTTGGGCAGCAGCAGCAGGTACTTCAGGTACGAGGGCGTGTCGAACTTGCCGGGCAGGTTGTCGGAGCGCAGTTGCTCGTCGAGGACCTCGGCCGCGCCGGAGTTGCGGCGCTCGGCGTCTCGGTGTCGGGGGCGGCCGACCGCGGCGCGCTGCGCGAGGCGAACCGGCTCGTCGGCAACGTGCCGGGGACTGCCGCGCTCGAAGCCGCGGGCGGCGGCGCCGTCCTCCGCGCCCACGGCGAACTGCTCGTCGCCGTCACGGGCGCGGAAGGGCCGGTGATCATCGAGGGACGCCGTGGGGACGCTCTCGCACCCCGCGGCCGCGCCTTCGTGCTGCTGCCGGACGAGCGGCTCGTGCTCGGCGAACCGGAGCGCGGGATCCGCACGGTGATCGCGGTGCGCGGCGGGCTCGACGTCCCGGGCATCCTCGGCTCGGCGTCGACCGACACGCTCGCCGGCCTCGGACCGGCGGCGCTCGCCCCGGGGGACCGTCTCGCGGTCGCGCCCGCACGTCGCGGCGCGGTCGGCGCCCCCGGTCCGCTCCCGCGCCCGCCGGCATCCGGCGCGACCACCCTGCTCGACGTCGTGCTCGGCCCCCGCGACGACTGGTTCGACGAGGCATCCCTCGCCCGCTTCGCCGACGCGGAGTGGGTCGTGACCCCGCGATCGGACCGGGTCGGCGCACGGCTCGACGGCCCCGCCCTCGCCCGAGCGCCGCGTTTCGAGGGCGTCGAGCTGCCGAGCGAGGGACTGGTCCCGGGGGCGTTGCAGGTACCGCCCGACGGCCGGCCCATCCTCTTCGGCCGCGACCATCCCGTGACGGGCGGCTATCCCGTGATCGCGGTCGTCGCAGCTGTCGACCTCGACCTCGCGCTGCAGCTGCCGCCCGGCGCGCGGGTGCGGTTCCGCCCGCGCCCGCCGACTCCGGCGTGAGGGCGGTCCACAGCCGCCCGAAGTAGGCTCGGAGGCCGTATGGCACATCTGCTGGGCGCGGAGCGCCTCCACCTCGAGTTCCCCACCCGCGTCGTCTTCGACGAGGTCACCCTCGGCATCGACGAGGGCGACCGCATCGGCATCGTCGGCCGCAACGGCGACGGCAAGTCGACGCTGCTGAAGCTGCTCGCGGGCCGGCTGGAACCGGACGGCGGGCGCGTGACGACCCGTCGCGGCGTCACGATCGGGATGCTCGATCAGGCCGACGCCATCGATCCCGACCTGACCGTCGCGAAGGCCGTCGTCGGCGGCATCGACGAGCACGTGTGGGCGGGCGACCCGAAGGTGCGCGACGTGCTCGCGGGCCTGCTCGGCGATGTGCCGTGGGAGAGCCGCATCGGCGACCTCTCGGGCGGCCAGCGACGTCGTGTCGGTCTCGCCGCCCTGCTCGTCGGCGACTGGGACGTGCTGTTCCTCGACGAGCCGACGAACCACCTCGACGTCGAGGGCATCGCGTGGCTCGCCCGCCACCTCAAGGCCCGCTGGGCCGCCGGGTCCGGCGCCGTCGTCGTCGTCACCCACGACCGCTGGTTCCTCGACGAGGTCTGCACGGCGACGTGGGAGGTGCACGACGGCATCGTCGAGCCGTTCGAGGGCGGCTACGCGGCGTACATCCTCCAGCGCGTCGAGCGCGACCGGATGGCCGCGGCCTCCGAGGCGAAGCGCCA
Organism: Agromyces seonyuensis; assembly: GCF_009789225.1. Lineage (GTDB taxonomy): Bacteria > Actinomycetota > Actinomycetes > Actinomycetales > Microbacteriaceae > Agromyces > Agromyces seonyuensis. The sequence continues at coordinate 1,697 of NZ_WSTA01000097.1, forward strand.
GAACCTCATGCGCAAGGAGCTCGCGTGGCTGCGCCGCGGCGCGCCGGCGCGCACGTCGAAGCCGAAGTTCCGCATCGACGCCGCCAACCAGCTCATCGAGGACGTGCCGCCCGTGCGCGACCCGATCGAACTGAACCGCCTCGCGGTCTCCCGCCTCGGCAAGGACGTCGTCGATCTCGAGGACGTCGCCGTCGTCTACCCCGGCCGTGCCGAGGGCGCGGCCGCCAAGACCGTCCTGCAGGATGTCACGTGGCGCATCGCCCCCGGCGAACGCACGGGCATCCTCGGCGTCAACGGCGCGGGCAAGTCGACGCTGCTCGGGCTCGTGACGGGCCGGGTCACGGCGACCGCGGGGCGCGTCAAGCGCGGCACGACGGTGAAGATCGCGACCCTCAGCCAGGAGCTCGCCGAGCTCACCGAGCACACCGACCGGCGCGTCTCCGACGTCGTCGCCGACCTCCGCCGCGGCTACACGGTGGGCTCGGGCTCCAAGGCCGTGGAACTGACCCCCGGCCAGCTGCTGGAGCGCCTCGGCTTCTCGAGCGCGCAGCTCTCGACGCCGGTCGGGCGCCTCTCGGGCGGGCAGAAGCGCCGGCTGCAGCTCCTGCTGATCCTGCTCGAGGAGCCGAACGTGCTCATCCTCGACGAGCCGACCAACGACCTCGACACCGACATGCTCGCCGCGATCGAGGACCTGCTCGACTCCTGGCCGGGCACCCTGCTCGTCGTCAGCCACGACCGCTACCTCGTCGAGCGCGTCACCGACCGCCAGATCGCGGTCATGGACGGGCACCTGCGCGATCTGCCGCGCGGCGTCGACCAGTACCTCGAACTGCGCGCCGTGCAGGCGACGGCGCCGGCCGCACGGCCGACCGCTCCGACGGGCGCCGCGGCACCCGCCGAGGCTCCGGGCGCATCCGCTCCAACCTCGACCGGGAGCCCGGCGACCCCCGCGCTCGCGGGCGCCGATCGCCGCTCCGCCGAGAAGGAGCTCTCGGCGATCGATCGCAAGCTCGCCAAGCTCGCGACCGACATCGCGGCGCAGCACGAGCGGCTCGCCGCGCACGACCAGGCCGACTACGTCGGTCTCGGCGCCCTCGGCGACGGGCTCTCGGCGCTCGAGGGCCAGGTCGCCGACCTCGAACTGCGCTGGTTGGAGCTCAGCGAACTGCTCGAGTAGCCGACGTCCTCCGGCGCGCGGCCGAGGCGTCGCGTATCGTCGGGAGGCGCCCGTCCTGCCGACCCGACCCCCGGAGGCTCGTCCATGCCCGTCCCAGCGTTCATCCGGCCCGCCGCGCTCGTCGTCTCGGCGCTCGGACTCGCCGCCCTGCTCGCCGGCTGCACCGGCGGTTCCGACCGCGATTCGGAGACAGCGCTCCCGACGCCGAGCCCCGCGGCGACGTCGGCCGCGCCGACTCCCGAACCGACCGCGCCGGCGAACGCCGACGACGAGGCCCGTGCCGCGGACTGCGCGACGCTCGCCGACGTCCCGACCGCCGCCTCGGAGGCGCTCCAGTCCGCCTACGCGCAGGCGAGCACCGACCCGGCCGCGGCGGTCGCGACGCTCCAGGACTTCGCCGCGGGCTTCTCGGCGACGCGCGCCGCGTTGACCTCGCCGACCGTGCAGGCCGCCGCCGACGACGCGGGCGCGGCGTTCGACGGCCTCGTCGTCACGGTGGAGGGCGTCGTCGCCGACCCCGTGTCGGCCGATCTCTCGGCGCTGACCGAGCAGGCGACGCAGATGCAGAACGCCTTCGCGGCGATCGGCGAGATCTGCTCCTGAGCACCCGACGGGCCTTTGATGCCGTTCGCGGCATCCAGAGGTTCATCCGTGAGACGGATGCCGTCGGCGGCATCCGTCTCGGGGTCGGCTCAGTCGAAGCCGAGCGAGAGCTTGCGCAGCAGCGTGGCGAGGCGGCGCTGCTCGACCGCCGGGAGGGAGGCGAGGAGGGCCCGCTCGGATTCCAGCAGGCGGCTGATCGCGGCGTCCACGCGAGTGCGCCCGGCCTCGTTCATGACGACGAGCACGCCGCGCCCGTCGTGGGGGTCGGTGTGCCGCGAGACGAGGCCGCGCTCGACGAGCCGGTCGATGCGGTTCGTCATGGTGCCGCTCGAGACGAGGGTCTGGGAGAGCAGGGCCTTCGGTGGGAGCTGATACGGCGCCCCCGCTCGGCGCAGTGCGGAGAGCACGTCGAACTCCCAGGACTCGAGCCCGGACTCGGCGAAGGCCTGCTTGCGGGCCCGGTCGAGCTGCTTGGAGAGGCGGTCGACGCGCGAGAACACCTGCAGCGGCGCGAACTCGAGGTCGCTGCGCTCCCGCTCCCAGTCGCCGACGATGCGGTCGACCTCATCCTGCTCGGCCATCCCTCCATTATCGGACCGCCGGGCGCGCCGCCGTGCAGGTCGTCCGCCGGTGGGTCTGGCAGACTTGAGCGGCCTCCGCCGCATCGAGCCGGCGGGGACGGGATGCCGGGCTTCCGGCGCCCTGGTCCGGGTGATCCCGGAGCGGCAGTCCGCCATGGTGTAACGGCAGCACGACAGCCTTTGGAGCTGTGAGGACCAGGTTCGAATCCTGGTGGCGGAGCATGAGCGATCAGCAGTTGGCCGTCGTCATCCTCGCCGCGGGCACGGGCACGCGCATGAAGTCGGCGACGCCGAAGGTGCTCCACGAGCTCGCCGGCGTCCCCCTCCTCGGCCACGTGGCCGCGACGGCCCGCGCCCTCGGCCCCGGCACGGTGCTCGCGGTCGTGCGGCACGAGCGCGACCGCGTCGCCGCCTACCTCGGCGAGGCGGCGCCCGAGATCGTCGTCGTCGACCAGGATGCGACGCCCGGCACCGGCCGTGCCGTCGCCCAGGCGATCGAAGCGCTGGATGCTGCGGGCGACGCACCCTTCGCCGGCGACGTCCTCGTGCTCTCCGGCGACGTGCCGCTGCTCGACGCGGAGACGCTCGCGGAGTTCGTCGCGGGTCACCGCGAGTCCGGCCGTGCGGCGAGCATCCTGACCTCGGAGCCCGGCGACCCGACGGGCTACGGGCGCATCGTGCGCGCAGCCGACGGCTCGGTCGACCGCATCGTCGAGCAGAAGGACGCCACCGACGCCGAGCGCGCGATCGGCGAGGTCAACTCGGGCGTCTACGTGTTCGGCGCGGCCGCGCTGCGCGACCGGCTCGCCCACCTCACGCTGGACAACGCGCAGGGCGAGCAGTACCTGACGGACGTCATCGGGCTGCTGCGCGAGGCGGGCTCGGAGGTCTCGGCGCTCCCGACGGCGCCGTGGAAGGTCGCCGGCATCAACGACCGGGCGCAGCTCGCCGAGGCCGCCGCCCAGCTCAACGCGCTCATCGTGCGCGGCTGGCAGCTGCACGGCGTCAGCATCCAGGACCCGGCGACGACGTGGATCGACCTCGACGTCGTGCTCGAGCCCGACGCGACGATCCTGCCGAACACCCAGCTCAGGGGCGCGACCGTCGTCGCCGTCGGGGCGGTCGTCGGTCCCGACACGACGCTCGTCGACACCGAGGTCGGCGCGGGCGCCACGGTCAAGCGCACCGACGCGACGCTCGCGGTCATCGGCGCGAATGCGCTCGTCGGCCCCTTCGCCTACCTGCGACCGGGCACGGTGCTCGAGGCCGACGGCAAGATCGGCACCTTCGTCGAGACGAAGAACGCGACGATCCGCCGCGGCGCCAAGGTGCCGCACCTCTCCTACGTCGGCGACACGAACGTCGGCGAGCACACGAACCTCGGCGCCGGCGCGATCACCGCGAATTACGACGACATCGCCAAACACCGCACCGAGATCGGCGCCCACGTGCATACGGGTTCCCACAACGTTTTCGTGGCCCCGGTTAGGATTGGGGACGGTGCGAAAACCGGCGCCGGCGCCGTCATCCGCAAGGACGTCCCGCCGGGCGCCCTCGCCATGAGCGTCGCACCGCAACGGAACATCGAAGGCTGGGTCCAGCTCCACCGGGCTGGAACCGAGTCTGCGGCGGCCGCCGACGCCGCCGCGGCCCAGGGGGAGTCGTCGGAGCGATAAGCGGCAGACCGCCGCGGAGAGAAGGACCCACAAGCATGTCAGGTATCGAAGCCGCAGGTTCGAAGCGACTGGTCCTCGTCTCCGGGCGGGCGCATCCCGCCCTCGCGGAGGAGATCGCCCGCGAGGTCGGTTCGGAGCTCGTGCCGACGGACGCCCGCACGTTCGCGAACGGGGAGATCTACGCCCGTTTCGACGAGTCGATCCGCGGCGCCGACGCCTTCGTCATCCAGTCGCACACCTCGCCGATCAACGAGTGGCTCATGGAGCAGCTCATCATGATCGACGCGCTTAAGCGGGCCTCGGCGAAGCGCATCACCGTCGTCGCCCCGTTCTACCCGTACGCGCGCCAGGACAAGAAGGGCCGCGGCCGCGAGCCGATCTCGGCCCGCCTCGTCGCCGACCTGTTCAAGACGGCCGGCGCCGACCGCATCATGTCGATCGACCTGCACGCCGCGCAGATCCAGGGCTTCTTCGACGGCCCCGTCGACCACCTCTTCGCCATGCCGGTGCTGCTCAGCGAGTTCAAGGAGACGCTCGACCCGTCGACGCTGACGGTCGTCTCGCCCGACATGGGCCGCGTGCGCGTCGCCGACATCTGGAGCGACAAGCTCGGCGCCCCGCTCGCGATCATCCACAAGCGCCGCGACCCGCTCGTGCCGAACCAGGTCTCGGTGCACGAGATCGTCGGCGAGGTCGCGGGCCGCGTGTGCCTGCTCGTCGACGACCTCATCGACACCGGCCGCACGATCGTCAAGGCCGCCGAGGCGCTCAAGGACGCCGGCGCGATCGGCGTCGTCGTCGCCGCGACCCACGCCGTGTTCTCCGACCCGGCCGTCGAGATCCTCCAGTCGGACTTCATCGACCGCGTCGTCGTCACCGACACCCTGCCGGTGCCCGAGGAGAAGCGCTGGGACCGCCTCACGGTGCTCTCGATCGCCCCGCTCCTGGCCCGCGCGATCACCGAGGTGTTCGAGGACGGCTCCGTCACGAGCATGTTCGACGGCGCCGCCTGAGCATGACGATCTCGACCCCGCGGCCGTGGCTCGCGAGCTACGCCGACGGCGTGCCCGAAGAGCTCGCGCCGCAGCCCGACTCCCTCGTCGAACTGCTGCGCGACTCCGTGCGCGACTACCCGGATGCCGTCGCCCTCGAGTTCTTCGGCAAGGAGACCACCTACGCCGACCTCGGCGAGCAGGTGCGGCGCGCGGCCGAGGGCCTGCGCATCCTCGGCGTGCAGAAGGGCGACACGGTCGCGCTCGTGCTGCCGAACTGCCCGCAGCACGTCGTCGCCTTCTACGCCGTGCTGCGCCTCGGCGCGATCGTCATCGAGCACAACCCGCTCTACACGCCGCGCGAGCTCCGGCACCAGTTCGAGGACCACGGCGCGCGCTTCGCGATCGTGTGGGACTCGGTCGTCGACACGCTCCGCAGCTTCCCCTCCGACCTCGGGGTGGCCGAGATCATCTCGGTGGATGTCACGCGCGCGATGCCGCTCTCGATGCGGTTCGCGCTGCGGCTGCCGATCGCCAAGGCGCGCGAGTCGCGGGCCGCACTCACGTCGGGCGCCAAGGGCACGACGACGTGGGAGCAGGTGCTCGACCACGAGCCGATCGCGGCGCGGGTGCCGGGGCCGTCCGTCGACGACGTCGCGCTCATCCAGTACACGAGCGGCACCACGGGGCATCCGAAGGGTGCCACGCTCACGCACCTGAACCTCGTCTCGAACGCGGCGCAGGCGCGTGCTTGGGTGCCGGCGATCACGCGCGGCGATTGCGTCGTCTACGCGATCCTGCCGATGTTCCACGCCTACGGGCTGACGCTCTGCCTCACCTTCGCGATGAGCATGGGCGCGCGGCTGGTGCTCTTCCCGAAGTTCGACCCCGACCTCGTGCTGCCGGTCATCAAGAAGCATCCGCCGACCTTCCTGCCGGCCGTGCCGCCGATCTACGACCGGCTCACCAAGGCCGCGGTCGCGGCGGGCGTCTCCCTCGACGGCATCGAGATCGCCATCTCCGGCGCGATGGCGCTCTCCAAGGAGGTCGTCGAGCCGTGGGAGGCGCAGACCCACGGCTACCTCGTCGAGGGCTACGGCCTCTCGGAGTGCTCGCCCGTGCTCATGGCCAACCCGGTCGCGCCGCACCGGCGCGCGGGCACGGTCGGCCTGCCGCTGCCCTCGACCGAGTGCCGCGTCGTCGACCCCGACGAGCCGACCGTCGCGAAGGGCATCGGCGAGGCCGGCGAGCTGACCGTGCGCGGTCCGCAGGTGTTCTCGGGGTACTGGGGCAAGCCCGACGAGACGGCCGAGGTCTTCCTGGAGGATCCCGACGGGGGAGCGCCGTGGTTCCGCACGGGCGACATCGTCGAGATCGACGAAGACGGCTTCGTGCGCATCGTCGACCGCATCAAGGAACTCATCATCACGGGCGGCTTCAACGTCGCGCCGACCGAGGTCGAGGAGGCGCTGCGCACGTTCCCCGGCATCGAGGACGTCGCCGTGGTCGGCCTGCCCTCGGCGCACTCGGGCGAGGACGTGGTGGCCGCGGTCGTGCTGCAGCCGGGCGTCATGCTCGACGAGGCGGCGATCCGCGAGTTCGCGCGCGGCAAGCTGACGCCCTACAAGGTGCCGCGCCAGGTCGTGCAGGTCGAGGAGCTGCCGCGCTCGCTCATCGGCAAGGTCATCCGCCGCAAGGTGAAGGAGCAGCTGCTGGCGGAGTAGTCCGCAGCAGCCGTCTCGCGAAGCGCCCCGGGGATCCCCGGGGCGCTTCGTCGTTCCCGTCGCGTGCTTCATCCGGACCGGTCTCCGCCCGCCCTGATTCCCGAGTGGGTAGGTCTTGCGGGTCTTCCGTCCCGTGCACCCGCGTCGCCTACCCACTCGCGAGCGGACGGGGAGCGGACGGGGAGCGGACGGGGAGCGGACGGGGAGCGGGGGCGAGTCGGCTCAATATGAAAGATAGCTTGCGAAAGAACTCTTTCACGTTCTATCGTCGGGACATGACCTCGACGCAGACCGCCCGCCCCCCGCGCTACCCCGCCCTCCGCGACCCCGTGTTCCGCCGGCTCACGGCCGCGTGGGTCGCGAGCAACCTCGGCGACAGCCTGCTGTTCATCGTCGCCGCCGTCTGGGTGAAGGAGCTCACCGGCTCCGACGCCCTCGCCGGCGGCGTGTTCGTCGCCTACGGGCTCGCCGCGTTCACCGCGCCGTTCCTCGGCCAGCTCGCCGACCGGATGCGACGGGTGCCCCTGCTCGTCGTCGCGAACCTCGCCGCCGCCGCCGTGCTCGCGGCGCTCTTCCTCGTCGACGCCGAGCGGGTCTGGATCGTGCACATCGTGCTCTTCCTCTACGGTGCGGTCGGCTACCTCACCTCGGCCGCGCAGTCGGGGCTCGTGCGCGACCTCGTCGCCGACGACGACCTCGCCGGCGCGAACGGCCTCCTCGCGACGATCGACCAGGCCGCGCGGCTCGTCGCGCCGCTCGTCGGCACCGGCCTCTACGTCCTCGTGGGGGCGCAGCCCGTCATCGCCATCGCGCTCGTGTCGTTCCTCGTCGCCGCCGGCGTCTTCCGCTTCCTCGGCGCCGCCGAGTCCGAGCCCGAGCCGCCCGCCGAGCGGGAGCCGTTCCGCGCCGAGATCTCCGCGGGCGTCCGGCTGCTGTTCGGCGATCGCCGCCTCGGCATCCTCACCGTCGTGCTCGCCGTCGCCTTCGCCGCGACCGGCCTCACCAACGTCGTCGTCTTCCCAGCGCTCGAGCAGGGCTTCGACCTCGCCCCGGCGTGGCTCGGCGTCGTGACGACCTTCCAGGGCCTCGGCGCCCTCGCCGGCGGGCTCACCGTCGCCCCGATCGTCGCCCGGCTCGGCGAGTCGCGCACGGTCGCCATCGGCGTCGCAGTGCTCGGCGTCGGCCTGCTCTCGCTGCTCGGCGGCTGGCAGCGGTTCGTGCCCGTGGTCGTCGGGCTGCCCGTCGCCTCCGCAGCGATCGGCCTCGCGGTGACGTGGGCGATCGTCGCCTACGTGACCGTGCGCCAGCGCTCGACGCCCGCTCGGCTCCAGGGGCGCACGGCCGCCGCCTCCAACGTGCTGCTCAACGTGCCCCAGACGATCGCGATGGTCGCCGGCACCGCCCTGATCCTCGCGGTGGACTACCGCCTCCTCGTGGTCGTGACCGGCGCGGTCATCCTGCTCGCCGCGGCCGCGTGCCTCGTCGCCGCACGCAGCCGGTAACGTCGGAGCATGGCCGACGACGCGAACCGCCGGATCAACGATCCCGCTCGCATCCGCGCCCTCGCCCACCCGACCCGGCTCGCCCTGCTCGACCATCTCGGCGAGGTCGAGGAGGCCACCGCGACGGAGTGCGCCGCGATCGTCGGCGAATCGCCGTCGAGCTGCTCCTTCCACCTCCGGATGCTCGAGAAGTACGGCTTCGTCGAGCGGCTGCCGCAGCGGGGCCGGGAGCGGCCCTGGCGCGCGACGCAGACCTCCTGGAACGCCACTCCCGATCCGGAGATCGAGGGTTCGACCCTCGCCGGGGCCGCGCTCGCCGACCTCGTCGTCCAGCGCGAGACGGAGCGCATCCGGGCGTGGCTGGCGGCGGCCGGAGCCGCCCCGCCCGCGCCGGAGTGGATCGAGGCGATGACCGTCACGAAGGCCGAATACTGGGCGAGCGCCGAGGAGTTGGCCGAGGTGCGGGAGCAGATCCACGCGTTGGCCGAACGCTTCCGAGGGCGCCGCGAGGACCCGTCGCTCCGCCCGGCCGGCGCGCGGAAGGCCACGCTGTTCGCGGTGCAATTGCCGGACCTCGCGGACGAGGCGCCCGCGCCCGGCGGCACCGGCGAGAGCAGCGTCTAGCGGTCGTCGGGCCGATCGAACGCGCCGCGGACGTCCGGCGCCGCCGCCGGCAAGTGCACCGCGGCCACGAGCCCGCCGCCCTCGCGCGGTGCGAGGTCGAGCCGGCCGTCGTGGGCGCGCACGATGCTCGTGGCGATCGCGAGGCCGAGGCCGACGCCGGCGTGATCGCCCCGGGTGCGCTCGGCGCCGCGCTGGAACGGTTCGGCGAGCGTCGCCACGAAGCCGGGGTCGAGCGGCTCCCCGCCGTTCTCGACGATCAGGTCGGCACGACCGCCAGTGCGGCCCGACCGCACGCGCACCCAGCCGCCCTCGGGCGCGTTGTGCACGATCGCGTTGTGGACGAGGTTGACGGTGAGCTGGAGCAGCAGTGCGGGGGAGCCGAGCGCGAACGCCGCCTCGCCGCTCGTCTCCAGCGTCACGCCCCGCCGCTCGGCGAGGGGCAGCAGCGTCTCCGCGGCTTCCTCGGCGAGGAGCGAGAGGTCGACGCGCTCGCGCACGAAGGCGCGCCCGTCGGCGCGACTCAGCAGCAGCAGCGCCTCGGTGAGCTCGATCGCCCGGGCGTTCACCGCGAGGAGGCGCTCGACGAGGGCGGGATCGCGTCCGTCGGGGTCGTCGCGGGCGACCTCGAGCATCGTCTGGGTGATGGCGAGCGGCGTGCGCAGTTCGTGGGAGGCGTTCGCGGCGAAGCGCTGCTGCTCGGCGAGGTGCGCCTCGAGCCGCGCGAGCATGTCGTCGAAGCTGTCGGCGAGCTCGCGGAACTCGTCGTCGGGGCCCTCGAGCTCGATGCGGTGGGAGAGGGAGCCCGCCGCCGCCTGCCGCGTCGCCGCGGTGAGCCGGCGCAGCGGTGCGAGCACGCGTCCCGCGAGGAACCAGCCGCCGGCGAGGCCGACGACGAGCAGCGCGAGCAGCACCCAGCCGAGCGCCGGGGCGAACGCCCGCAGCAGGTCGCCCCGCCCCGGCGTGAAGCCCTCGCTCGTCCACGCGGCGTTCGCCGGGACGTAGCGCAGCAGGAACACCCAGACGATGCCGAGCAGCAGCGCGACGGCGACGAGGAGCAGCCCGACGTAGCTCAGGGTGAGCTTCAGCCGGACGCTCAGTCCCGGGGGCCGCGCCATGCGCCCTCCTGGGCGGAACCGGGCTCGGCGGCATCCGTTGCCTCCGGGGCGGGATCGCTCGCGCCCGACCCGGCTGCGCCCGCGTCCGATCCGGCCTCGATGCGGTACCCGACGCCGGGCACCGTCGCGATGATCCCGGGCTCGCCGAGCCGTTTGCGCAGCGACGACATGGTGATGCGCACGGCGTTCGTGAACGGGTCGGCGTTGGCGTCCCACGCCCGCTCGAGCAGGTCCTCGGCGCTGACGACGCCGCCCTCGGCCGCGACGAGCACCTCGAGCACGGCGAACTGCTTGCGCGTGAGCGCGACGTAGCGGCCGTCGCGGAACACCTCGCGCCGGAACGGGTCGACGCGCAGGCCGGCGATCTCGCGCACGGGCGGCCGGGACCGGGCACGGCGGCGGTCGAGCGCCCGCAGCCGCAGCACGAGCTCCCGCAGCGCGAACGGCTTCGTCAGGTAGTCGTCGGCGCCGAGCTCGAAACCGCTCGCCTTGTCGTCGAGCCGGTCGGCGGCCGTGAGCATGAGGATGGGCATCCCACTGCCGGAGCCGACGATGTGCTCGGCGACCCGGTCGCCCGAGATGCCCGGGAGGTCGCGGTCGAGCACGGCGATGTCGTACGCGTTGACGGCGAGGAGTTCGAGCGCCTGCTCGCCGTCGCCCGCGATGTCGGCGGCGATCGCCTCGAGGCGGAGGCCGTCGCGGACGGCCGCCGCCATGAGGGGCTCGTCCTCGACGATCAGCACGCGCATGCCCTCGATGCTACGAGCCGGGGTGTATCGCCGGCGTATCGGGAAACGCAGACGCCCTCGCAACACGCGGGCGCGTGGACTGGAGCCATGATCACGCACCCTCCGACACGACGGGTCCGGCGCAACCGGATGCTCGCCGTCGTCGTCCTCGCCGCGTCGGCCGTCGCCGTCGCGCTCGCGGTCGCCGCGACCCGCGACGGCGGCGCCACCGCACTGCCCGCACCGATCGACGCGCCGAGCTCCGCCGACGCATCCGGTCCGGATGCCCCGCCCCTGCAACCCGAGACCGATGCCGCCGACCCCGCAGCCGCCGACGGCGTGGTCCCGGACGGCACGGATATCTTCGCCGACGTCCCGGCGCTCGCGAACCTCGACCCCGCCCTCCTCGACGCGCTGCGCCGCGCGGCGAGCGATGCCGCCGGGGACGGCGTCGTGTTCGAGCTCAACAGCGGCTGGCGCTCGGGCGCCTACCAGGAGCGACTGCTCGCGGACGCGGTCGCCGAGTACGGCTCGGCCGCCGAGGCGGCGCGGTGGGTGGCCACCGCCGAGACGTCCCCGCACGTGCGCGGCGAGGCGGTCGACCTCGGCACGGCGGCGTCGGCCTGGCTCGCCGAGCACGGCGCCGACTCCGGGCTCTGCAGCGTCTACGCGAACGAGCCGTGGCACTTCGAGCTCCGGCCGGACGCCGCTCGGACGGGCTGCCCCGTGCCCTACGCCGATCCGACCGCCGACCCGCGGATGCGAGGATGAGCGCCGTGCCCGCCGCGTCCCGCTCCCGCGCGACGAGAACCCGCACCCCCGCCGTCCTCTTCGCGATCTACCTCGTGCTGCTCGCCTGGATGGTCGTGCTCCGCTTCCAGTTGCCGTGGGAGGCCGGGCAGTCGGGCCGCCTGCTGAAGCTCGTCCCGTTCGTCGCGAGCGGCGGCTTCGGGGCGAGCGCCCCGCGCGAGGTGCTCGCCAACGTGCTGATCTTCGTGCCGTTCGGCCTCTACCTCGGGCTGCTCCGGCCGACGTGGTCGCGGCCGCGCGCCGCCCTGGTCTTCGCCGGCGGCAGCCTCGCCCTCGAGGCCGCGCAGTACGTGCTCGCGACCGGCAGCACCGACGTGACCGACATCATCGTGAACACCGCCGGCGGCCTCATCGGGCTCGCCGTCGTCCGGGCGATCGGGCGGGCCTCGCGGGGACGAGCCCTCCCCGCGCTGACGCGGGTCTGCGCGGTCGCCACGGCGGTCGCGGTGCTCGCGGTCGGGCTCTTCGTCGCCTCGCCGGTGCAGTACGGGCCGCCGGGGGAGCGACCGCCGCGACCGGGGCCGGCCGTCGTCGGCTGACCCGTCGCGCTCGGGCCGGCTCGCGAGCCGGGGCTCGCGCTCCGGCCCGCTCGCGCGCCGGTCAGACGGAACGGATGCCGGGCTCGGCGTCCGTCCCGAGCGCGGCCGCGGCCTCCTGCAGCAACCGCACGGCCGTGCGGATGGCGCCGCTCTCGGCGCGGGCCGCCCGGAACACCACGGCGACGCGACGCACCTGGCTCCGGTC
>NZ_WSTA01000098.1 GCF_009789225.1 Agromyces seonyuensis
TGTGAGGGTGGAGCCGGCGCAGCCACGTTCCAGGCGCAGTCCGCGCGGCGCGTCTCGGTCGCCGCGCACCGCGCGGCCGTTTCGAGCAGCACGGCGGCCGCACGGTAGGCGCCGCGCGCGGCGGCGCGTTCGGCCGACGCCTCGAGCCGGTTCGCGACGCGGTCGTCGGCCGCTTCGAGGGACTGCGAGAGGTGCCACGCGAGCCGGTCGGCGTCCTCGCGGGCGGCCGCCGTCTGCCAGAGCAGGCGGTGCGCGTCGCGCCACGGGGCGCCGTCCGCGGCCCGGCGGACGGCGTCGTACGCCGACTGCGACGTGAACACGGCGTCGGTCCAGACATCCACGAGGCCGGCGAGCATGGCGGGCGCCGGGGCGTCGGCCTCGAGCCCGACCGACAAGGCGGCCTCGCCCACGCGTTCGAGGTCGCGTTCCGGTTCGGCGGCCGCGATGATGAGCCATTCCCGTGCCGCGCGCGGCAGGCCGGCGACGACGGCGTCGAGTGCGGCGGCATCGCGGCCGTCGTGCAACTCGGCCTCGTCGACGTCGAGCGCGAGCTCCGGGAGGTCGTCGAGGAGTTCCGGGACCTCGCCGCCGCCGAGCGCGAAGACCACCGCTACGCCGTCGACGGGATGCCGGGCGACCGATGCGAACGCCGCGAGCGAGTCGCCGTCGATCGACTGCGGTCGGTCGACGAGCAGCAGCAGCGGTACCGGTCCTGCCGCCGCGCGCACGAACTCGCGGAGTGCGAGCCCGACGAGGGGCGCCTTCGGCGCGGCCTCGTGCAGCCGGCCCGACACGACGGCGATCGCGTCCTGCTGGTCGTCGGGCAGTGCGGCGAGCTCCCGGTCGCGGTTCGCGGTCGCCCGGGCGATGCCCGAGAAGGCGATGCCCTCCCCGCCGACGAACCCGTCGATCCGGAGGATCGCCGGTGCCTCGCGCCCGAGCGCGGCGAGGACGGCGTCGGCGTCGGTGCGCACGAGGACGCCCGGCCGGAACGACTCGCTCGGTTCGAGGAGCGCCAGCAGGCGGGTGCGGTCGTCGCTCACGGCGGCCTTCCGGTGGCGGGACGGATCGGGTCGGTTCGACCGGACGACGGGTACCTGCCGGTCGGGACAGCGGATGCGGGTTCCGCAGGCGATCCGGGTGCGATCGCGGGCCCACCGTAACACGCGTGGTGCAGCGGATGACGGCCGATCCGCGCCGGGGCAGCCGTTCGCCGGACGGGCGACGGGCGCAGCCGGAGGCGCCCGGAGTGACGCTGGAAGTCGGCCGCAACAGTGCCGGCACTGGGAATACCGATGCGGGCGCCTACGGTTGCAGCGAGTGCGACACGACGGGGTGGCGCGCCATCGCCCTGATGCTCGGGGCCACGCACCACCGGAAGGAACGCACCCCATGACGATCGCCGAACCCGCGACCCGCACCGCCGACACGAGCATCCCCGTGCTCGACGTCCTCGCCGAGCGCTGGAGCCCCCGCTCCTACGACGCCGAAGCCGAGGTCCCCGCCGAGTCCATCCGCCGCTTCCTCGAGGCGGCACGCTGGGCGCCCTCAGCGAACAACTCGCAGCCGTCCCGCTTCATCGTGGGCGTCCGCGGCACCGAGACGTTCGACCGCATCCACGACGCTCTGCTCGGCTTCAACCAGGCCTGGGCCGACCGCGCGGGCGTGCTCGTCGTGAACGTCATCGAGACCGTCGGCGCCGACGGCCGCGAGCGGCCCTTCGCGACCTACGACCTCGGCCAGGCCGTCGCCCACCTCTCGGTACAGGCCCACGCCGACGGCCTGCACGCCCATCAGATGGGCGGCATCGACCGCGAGAAGCTCCGCGAGGTGTTCGGCCTCGGCGAGCACCTGGTGCCCTTCTCCGTCACCGCGGTCGGCGTCGTCGGCTCGCCCGACCAGCTCGACGAGACCCTCCGCGCCCGCGAGACGGCGCCGCGCACCCGTCTCACGCTCGAGGAGATCGTGCTGCCGGCCGCCTGAGGCACTGGCTTCGTCGGTCGAGTCGGCGAACGGATCGGTCGGTTCGGCGAACGGAGCCCGCCGGTCGAGTAGGCGCGCAGCGCCGTATCGAGACCACCTCACCGGGTCTCGATACGCTTCGCTACTCGACCAGCGGGGCAGTACCCGCCGGTCGAGTCGGCGCGCAGCGCCGTATCGAGACCACCTCACCGGGTCTCGATACGCTTCGCTACTCGACCAACGGGTGCTTCGCTCCTCGACCGGCGGGAAGCAGCGGGCTACGGGCGCAGCAGCACCTTGGTGGCCCGGCGCTCGTCCATCGCGGCGTACGCCTCCGCGACCTCCGCGAGCGGGAGCTCGAGGTCGAACACGAGGCCGGGACGGATCGCGCCGCTCAGCACTTCGGGCAGCAGTTCCGCCATGTAACCGCGCACCGAGGCGACGCCGCCGTTCACGCCGACGTTCGTGTTGAAGAGGCGGCGGATCGGCAGCTCGGGTCCGCCCGCGGGCACGCCGACGTAGCCGACCATCCCGCCGGGGCGCGTCGAGCGGATGGCCTGATCCATGGACTCCTTCGTGCCCACGCACTCGAGCACCTGATCGGCGCCGATGCCCCCCGTCAGCGCCCGCACGGCCCGCACGCCGTCGTCGCCGCGTTCGGCCACGACGTGCGTCGCCCCGAACTCGCGGGCGAGCGCGGTGCGCGCCTCGTGCCGGGACATCGCGATGATCGTCGTCGCGCCGAGGCGCTTCGCGGCGATGATCGCGCAGAGCCCGACGGCGCCGTCGCCGACGACCGCCACGGTCGAGCCGGGCCCGACCCCGGCGGAGATCGCGGCGTGGTGGCCGGTGCCCATGACGTCCGAGAGGGTCAGGAGGCCCGGAATGAGCGCGTCTTCGAACGAGTCGCGCACCGGGAAGAGCGTGCCGTCGGCGTCGGGCACCCGCACCCGCTCGCCCTGACCGGCATCGATCAGGCGCCCCTCGGCATCCGTTCCGCCCCAGTCGAAGCCGTGGAGGCAGGACGTGTAGACGCCGTTGCGGCAGTTCGCGCACGTGCCGTCGCTGCCCGAGAAGGGCGCGATGACGAAGTCGCCGAGGGCGATGTCGACGACGTCCGCGCCGACCTCCTCGACGATGCCGACGAACTCGTGCCCGATGCGCTTGGGCTCGTCGACGGGCGCGATGCCGCGATACCGCCAGAGGTCGGAGCCGCAGACGCAGGCCGCGACGACGCGGACGACCGCTTCGCGCGCTCCGCCGAGGACGGGATCGGGGACCTCTTCGAGCCGGACGTCGCCGGCGCCGTGGATGACGGTTGCTCGCATCCCCCGAAGGTAGCCCGATCTCGACCGAAGCCGCACGGCTGAATCCTCGGCGCCGGGGCGGTTCCGGCGCGACTGGCGACGCCGCAGTCACGAACGTCCCGGCCGAGGACCGATCCCGCCTGCCCGGGCCGCGTCAGGCCGTCGCCTGCTTCGGCAGCGGCGGCACGATCGTGCGCATCGACCAGCCGAAGAGGATGAACAGCACGCCCGCGCCCGCGGCGAATGCTGCGAGGCCGTACGAGATCACCGAGGTGAAGAGCGAAGCCCGCAGGAACGAGGCGTTCATGACGACCGCGCGCGTCGGGTCGTCCTGATCGAGCTGTGCGTACGTCTTGCCGTCGGTCATCTCGAGCGCGTGGTGGTTGATGATGTCGGCCTGGATGAACGCGTCGATCGGGCCGTCCACGATCTGCCCCTGGAAGGCCATCGCATCGTCCGGGATCGTGATCTGCTCGGCGCGCAACTGCGACGTGACCATGACCCAGGCGACGATCGCCACGACGATGAGCAGGATGCCGCCGATGATGCCCGCGAGCCCGCTCAGGCGGACGATCCGGGCCTGACCCTTCGTCCAGACGGGTCCGCCCGTCTCGAAACTCTCCGTCATGATGCTTCCCCCAAAGTGTCGAC
Organism: Agromyces seonyuensis; assembly: GCF_009789225.1. Classification (GTDB taxonomy): domain Bacteria; phylum Actinomycetota; class Actinomycetes; order Actinomycetales; family Microbacteriaceae; genus Agromyces; species Agromyces seonyuensis. The sequence continues at coordinate 3,921 of NZ_WSTA01000098.1, forward strand.
GATTGCCCCGAGCGTATCGGGACGGGGAAGCACGCCGAAAGGGACCCTCCGTCCGGCGATGTCGGCGCCGACCGGCAGGATATCCAGGTGAGCGGAATGCGGGACTTCTGGGGTGCACTGCCGACCGAGGGGCGGTGGTTGCTCTCGACGGTCGCGATCAACACCTTCGGGCGCGGTCTGACGCTGCCGTTCACGGTCATCTACCTGCACGAGGTGCGCGGGTTCGACCTCGGCTTCGCAGGGCTCCTGATGAGCCTCATCGCGGCCGTCGGCCTCGTCGTGACGGGCCCCGCCGGTGCGCTCACCGACCGCTTCGGCGCCCGCAACGTGCTGCTCGTCGGGCTCGCCTCGATGATCGCCGGCTGCGTGCTGCTGGCCTTCGCCGAGCATCCGGCGGTGGCGACGCTCGCGATCGTGCTCATCGGCGTCAACTTCGGCACGTCGTGGCCCGCGCAGAACGCCCTCATCGCCGCGGTCGTCGACGGCGAGCTGCGCCAGCAGTACTTCGGCGTGAACTTCGCCCTCGTCAACCTCGGCATCGGGGTCGGCGGCATCGTCGGCGGCCTGTTCGTGAACGTCGACGAGCCGATGACGTTCACCCTGATCTTCCTCGGCGACGCGCTGACCTGCCTCGTCCCGATCGCCCTGCTGCTCGGGCCGCTCCGGCACGTGCGCACGCACGCGACGGCGCACGGGCACGACGACGACTCCCGAGGGCAGCACGGCGGCTACCGCGCGCTGCTGCGCGAGCCCGCGGTGCGGTGGATCACGTTGCTCTCCTTCGTCGCGGTCTTCGTCGGCTACGGCCAGTTCGAGGCCGGCTTCCCGGCGTACGCCCGCGGGGTCGCCGAGGTCTCGACGCAGGTCGTCGGCTTCGCGTTCGCGATCAACACCGCGGTCATCGTGCTGCTGCAGTTCACCGTGCTCGCCCGCATCGCAGGCCATCGCCGCACCCGGGTGCTCCTCGTCATGGCGGCGGTGTGGGCCGGATCCTGGCTGGTGCTCGGCACCTCCGGGCTGCTGCCCGGCTCGCTCGCGGCAGCGATCGGCGTGCTCGCCTTCACCGGCGTCTTCGCGTTCGGCGAGACCCTCATGCAGCCGACGATCCCCGCGATCGTCAACGACCTCGCCGACGACCGCAACCGCGGGCGCGCGAACGCGGTCAACGCCGGCGCGTTCCAGGGCGGCGCGATCGCCGGCCCGATCGTCGCGGGCCTCCTCCTCGACCATGGGCTCGAGGGCGCCTACATCGGGCTCATGGCGATCGGCTGCCTCGCCGTCGGCGTGCTGGCGCTCGCGCTGGAGCGGCGCCTCCCCGCCGCGGCGAACGGCGTGCCCGCCGTGCGGAACGCCGCCGTCTCGGAGCGCCCGCCGGTCGAGTAGGCGCGAAGCGCCGTATCGAGACCACGGGACCGGGTCTCGATGCCCCCGCCGGTCGAGTAGGCGCGAGCCGTATCGAGACCACGGGACCGGGTCTCGATGCGCCCGCCGGTCGAGTAGGCGCGAAGCGCCGTATCGAGACCACGGGACCGGGTCTCGATGCGCGGCTCGGCCGCTACCCGACCAGCGGAGGGCCGCCTACTCGTCGGACTCGGCGTCGCGCAGGTCGCCGTCGCCGTCCGCCCGCGACGTCCCGGCATGCTCGCCCCGCAGCACGGTGAGCGATCCGGCATCCGGCGCGAGCCCGACCATGACGACGTCGCCGTCGCGGATCGTGCCGGCCAGCAGCGCCCGCGCGAGCCGGTCGTCGATCTCCTTCTGCATGAGCCGGCGCAGCGGCCGGGCCCCGTAGATCGGGTCGTAGCCGCGCTCGGCGAGCCACGCCCGGGCATCCGGGGTGACGCCGAGCTCGAGCCGGTGCTCGCGCAGGCGATCGCCGAGCCGGTCGACGTAGAGGTTCACGATCTCCGCGAGCTCGCCCTCGCCGAGGGCCGAGAAGACGACGAGGTCGTCGAGCCGGTTGAGGAACTCGGGCTTGAAGGACTGGCGCACGGTCTGGAGCACGGCCTGTTCCTTCTCGTCCCACGAGAGCGACGGGTCGACGAGGTACTGCGACCCGAGGTTCGAGGTGAGGATGAGGATCGTGTTGCGGAAGTCGACCGTGCGGCCCTGGCCATCGGTCAGGCGACCGTCGTCGAGCACCTGCAGCAGCACGTCGAACACCTCGGGGTGCGCCTTCTCGACCTCGTCGAAGAGCACGACCGAATAGGGGCGACGACGCACAGCCTCGGTGAGCTGGCCGCCCTGGTCGTAGCCGACGTACCCGGGCGGGGCGCCGACGAGCCGGGAGACCGAGAACTTCTCGCCGTACTCCGACATGTCGATGCGCACGATCGCGCGCTCGTCGTCGAAGAGGAACTCGGCGAGCGCCTTCGCGAGCTCGGTCTTGCCGACGCCGGTCGGGCCGAGGAACAGGAACGAGCCGGTCGGACGGTTCGGGTCGCTGATGCCCGCGCGGGAGCGCCGCACCGCGTCGGCGACCGCGGCCACCGCGGGCTTCTGCCCGATGAGCCGCTTGCCGAGCTCCGACTCGAGGTGCAGCAGCTTCTCGGTCTCGCCCTGCAGGAGCCGGCCGACGGGGATGCCCGTCCACTGCGCGATCACCTGGGCGATGTCGTCGTCGGTGACCTGCTCGTTGACCATGCGCGGCTCGCCGTCCGCATCGACCGTGTCGGCGGCCGCTTCGGCGGCGTCGAGGTCGCGCTGCAGGTTCTTGATCGTCTCGTACTCGAGCTTCGACGCCTTCTGGTAGTCCCCCGCGCGCAGCGCGAGGTCGCGCTGGGTGACGGCGTCATCCAGTTGCTTCTTGAGGTTGCCCACGCGGTTGAGCCCCTGGCGCTCGCGCGCCCAGCGGGCCTGGAGGTCGGCGAGCTCGCGCTCCATGCCGACGAGCCCCTCGCGCAGCTTCGCGAGCCGCTCCTTGGAGGCGTCGTCCTTCTCCTTCTTGAGGGCGAGCTCCTCGAGCTTCATGCGGTCGACCTGGCGCTTGAGCTGGTCGATCTCCATGGGCGACGAGTCGATCTCCATCTTGAGGCGGGACATGGCCTCGTCGATGAGGTCGATCGCCTTGTCGGGGAGCTGCCGGGCGCTGATGTAGCGGTTCGAGAGGGAGGCCGCCGCGACGAGCGCCGCGTCGGAGATCGTGACGCCGTGGTGCGCCTCGTAGCGCCCCTTGAGCCCGCGGAGGATCGCGATCGTGTCCTCCACGGAGGGCTCGCCGACGTAGACCTGCTGGAAGCGTCGCTCGAGCGCCGCGTCCTTCTCGATGTACTCGCGGTACTCGTCGAGGGTGGTCGCGCCGATGAGGTGCAGCTCGCCGCGGGCGAGCATCGGCTTGAGCATGTTGGATGCCGCGACGGAGCCTTCCCCACCGCCCGCGCCCATGAGCAGGTGCAGCTCGTCGACGAACGTGATGACCCGGCCCTCGGACTCGTCGATCTCCTTGAGCACGCTCTTGAGGCGCTCCTCGAACTGGCCGCGGTACATCGCGCCCGCGACGAGCGCGGAGATGTCGAGCGAGACGAGGTCCTTGTCCTTCAGCGAGTCGGCGACGTCGCCGGCGACGATGCGCTGCGCGAGCCCCTCGACGACGGCGGTCTTGCCGACGCCGGGCTCGCCGATGAGCACGGGGTTGTTCTTCGTGCGCCGAGTCAGCACCTGGCTGACGCGGCGGATCTCGCTGTCGCGTCCGATGACGGGGTCGAGCTTTCCCGCTCGCGCGAGGTCGGTGAGGTTGACGCCGAACTGTTCGAGCGCCGACTGCTGCTCCTCCTGGGAGCTCGGCGCACCCTGCATGTTGGCCAAGGCTGCTCCTTTCCGTAAATTGAGCCTACAAGACTCAACTTCGGACCGCCGCGGTCGTATTCCCCGATCGTTCAGCACGAAACCCTCACGGGCGGACGCGGAAGCGGTGCCCTTCGAAGGAGACGACGTCGCCGGGCTGCAACTGCCGCCCGCGGCGGCGGTCGACCTCGCCGTTGACGCTCACGAGCCCCTCGGCGATGACCTCCTTGACGTCGCCGCCGGTGTCGAGCACCCCGGCGAACTTCAGGAATTGGCCGAGGCGGATCATGTCGCCGCCGATGGGGACGTCGTCGATCGGAGCCGGGTTCGTCATCCTCGAATGCTATTCGTCCGGGCCGATCGGCTGCGCCGGTGCCCTTACGCGTCCTGCGCGCAACGGAAGCCGATGTGGCTCATCCCCGTGTCCTCGGCCTGCGGCGAGCGCGCCGCCGGCCGGAAGCGCAGGCAGTACTCGGGCGAGCAGAGCTGCGAGCCGCCCTTGAGCACGCGGCGCGGCATGCCCGGGAACCCCGGCTCGGCGCTCGCGGTCGCGAGCAGGTTCTGCCGCTTGCCGGGATCCACGGGTGTGTCGCTCAGCCGCACGTGGCGCTGGGTGTAGAAATCGCTCGTCCACTCCCACACGTTGCCGGTCATGTCGAACAGCCCGAAGCCGTTCGCGGGGTACGAGCCGACCGGCGCGGCATCCCCGACGCCCTGGTTGTCGTACGGGAAATGCCCGAGCCAACTATTGGCGAGCGCCTGGCCGTCGGGGTAGGGCTCGTCGCCCCACGCGAAGCGGGCGCCGACGAGGCCGCCTCGGGCGGCGTACTCGTGCTCGGCCTCGGTGGGCAGCCGCTTGCCCGCCCACGTCGCGTAGGCCCTGGCATCCTCGTACGCGATGTGCACGACCGGATGCCGCTGCCGGTCGTCGACCGACGAGCCGGGGCCGAAGGGCTCGCGCCACCACGCGCCGGGCTGCCAGCGCCACCAGTTGCGCCAATTGCGCAGGTCGACCGGACCGGAGGTGGGGGTGAACACCATCGAACCCGCCACGAGATCGGCGGGGTCGGCCCCCGGGTAGCCGGCCGGGTCGAGGTCGCGCTGGGCGACGGTGACGTACCCCGTCTCGTCGACGAACCGGGCGTACTCGGCGTTGGTGACCTCGTATCGGTCGATCCGGTAGGCGGCGACCGCCCGCTCGTGCACCGGCCGCTCGTCCGGGTAGAACTCGTCGGATCCCATCAGGAAGGTCGCCGCCGGGATGAGCACCATGTCGTCGGTCACGGCTCCCACGCTAACGTCCGTGCTCCGGCGGCGCGCCGAGCGGACCCGAGACCGCAGCATGCCCGGCACGCTCGCGCGCGCCGGGCATCCATGCCGTGCGTGTCAGGATGCGCCCGCCGTGGCGTCCTGCAGCTTCGCCATCACCTGGTCGATCGTGAACGAGGCCGATTCCTGGCGCGGCGGGAACTCCACGAGGGACTGGAGCATCCGTGCGACATAGGCCTGGGCCGGCACGAACAGGAAGATGTGCTCGAGCACCCAGTCCCAGTAGGTGTTCGACGTGATGTCGGCCCGCTCGTACGGGTCGGTGCGCAGGTTGAACAGCTTCGGGAACCGCAGGTGCGTGTACGGCTCCTGCCAGACCTGCAGGGTGCCCGCGGCGCGCTGCTCGAGGAAGACGACCTTCCAGTTGTCGAACCGCATGGCGGTGAGGTCGCCGTCGTCGGAAGCGTAGAAGAAGTGCCGGCGCGGGCTGTGCTCGGCTGCACCGGTGAGGTAGTCGAGCTGGTTGTGGCCGTCGAGATGCACCCTGAACTCGGCGCCGTGCAGCTCGGTGCCCTGCTTGAGCCGCTCGGCGATGTCGGTGTCGCCGGCGGCCGCCAGCAGGGTCACGAACCAGTCGTTGTGGCTGACGAGGCCGTTCAGCGTCGTGCCCGCCGGGATATGCCCGGGCCATCGCACGAACGCCGGCACCCGGTACGCACCCTCCCAGTTGGAGTTCTTCTCGTTGCGGAACGGCGTCATGCCGGCATCCGGCCAGCTGTTCATGTGCGGACCGTTGTCGGTCGAGTACATGACGATCGTGTTCTCGGCGAGGCCCAGCTCGTCGAGCAGGTCGAGCAGGGAACCGACGACGTCGTCGTGGTCGAGCATCGTGTCGTGGTACTCCGACTGCCACCGGCCGGCACGACCCTTGCTCTCCTCCTTGGTGTGCGTGCGGAAGTGCATGTGGGTCGAGTTGAACCACACGAAGAACGGCGTGTCCTCGTCGGCCTGGCGACGGATGAAGTCGACCGCGGCGTCGCGGAACTCCTCGTCGCACGTCTCCATGCGCTTCTTCGTCAGCGGGCCGGTGTCCTCGATGCGCTGCGTGCCGTCGTCGTTCGCCCACGAGTGGATGACGCCGCGCGGGCGGAACTTCTCGCTGAACCCGGGGAACTCCTCGTCGGTCGGGTAGTCGGGGTGCTCCGGTTCCTCCTCCGCGTTGAGGTGGTAGAGGTTGCCGAAGAACTCGTCGAAGCCGTGCGCCGTCGGCAGGAACTCGTCGCGGTCGCCGAGGTGGTTCTTGCCGAACTGCCCGGTGGCGTAGCCGTGGTGCTTGAGGGCGTCGGCGATCGTCGGGTCCTCGGCGCGCAGGCCCAGGTCGGCGCCCGGCATGCCGACCTTGGTCAGGCCGGTGCGGTACGGGTTCTGCCCCGTGATGAAGGCCGCCCGACCCGCCGTGCAGCTCTGCTCGCCGTAGTAGTCGGTGAATTTCACGCCCTCGTTCGCGACGCGGTCGATGTTCGGCGTGCGATAGCCCATCAGGCCGTCCGAGTACGCGCTGAGATTCGAGATCCCGATGTCGTCGCCCCAGATGATGAGGATGTTCGGCTTGTCCGTCATTTCGTGTTCCCCCAAGTCGGCTGCGGCCCCCGCCGCACGCCCATGCAAGCACGCCCCGCGGCGACGGGCAACCGATAGGTTCGAGTCATGAGCGAACCGCTGCCGTCCTGGCGCGACACGGCCACGCGTCGCGCCATCCTCGAGTTCATCGCCGCCGTGACCGACGAGCACGGAGCGGACTTCGTGCCTCCGGCGGCTCGGGTCGCGGTCTTCGACAACGACGGCACGCTGTGGACAGAGAAGCCGATGGTCGTGCAGTTGCACTACCTGCTCGAGCAGTGGAAGTCCGCCGCGACGGCCGACCCGTCGCTCGCCGAGCGCCAGCCGTACCGGGCGGCCGTCTCAGGCGACCTGGCGTGGCTCGGCGAAGCGGTCGATCGCCATTACGCCGGCGACGACGCCGACATGGGTCTCCTGATCCAGGCGGTCGCAGCGGCTTCGTCGGGCGCGAGCGTCGAGGACTACGCGGAGTCCGTCGCCGCGTTCTTCCGCGACGCGAAGCACCTCTCGCTCGGGGGCTCCTACGCCGAGGCGGTCTATCAGCCGATGGTCGAACTGGTGCGGCTGCTCGACGCGAACGACTTCCGCACGTACATCGTCTCGGGCGGCGAGCGCGACTTCATGCGCGTCGTGACCGAGCAGTACTACGGCATCCCGTCCCAGCGCGTCATCGGCACGGCGCTGGGGCTGACCTACGACGAGGCCACGAACTCCGTGCACTACGCCGCGGCGCTCGATTTCTTCGACGACGGACCCGTGAAGCCGGTGCGCATCTGGACCCGCATCGGCCGGCGCCCGATCCTCGCCGCCGGCAACTCGAACGGCGACGTGCCGATGCTGCGCTTCGCCCAGGGCAGCCCGCGCAGCCTCGCGCTGCTCGTGCACCACGACGACCCCGAGCGCGGCGATCTCCCCTACGACAAGGGCGCCGAGCAGGCGCTCGAGGCCGCGGCGGCGAACGGGTTCACCGTGATCAGCGTGCGCGACGATTGGGAGCGGATCTTCCCGGTGCCGAGCTGACCCGACGCTCGACGCCCGACGGCGCGAACGGCGGACCGCTTCAGTTCGCGGGCACCGCCCATTTGAATCCGCGATGCGAGCCCGCGAATCCGAGCCGCTCGTAGAACCGATGCGCATCGGAGCGGCGCGCGTCGCTCGTCAACTGCACGAGGGCGACCCCGAGGGCCGGGGCGGCGACATCCATCGTCCAGCGCAGCATCGCGCTGCCGATGCCGCCGGAGCGCAGCGCACTCGACACCCGAACCGCCTCGACGAGCAGCCGGCTCGCGCCGCCGCGGGTCATGCCCGGGATGAGGGTGAGCTGCATCGTGCCGACGACGCGGCCATCGCCCAGCACGGCGAGCACGATCGTGTTCGACGGGTCGCCGAGCACCGCCTCGAGGCCTCGGAGGTAGGCAGCCCGGTCGACGGTCTCGGGACCGTGCCCGCGCTCGACGGAGACGTCGTCGTCGGTGAGCAGGACGATGATCGCGTCGAGGTCGCTCGGAGTCGCGTGGCGCAGCACGGCGTCGGGGAGGGAGGCGGACAGGGGCGCGGGGAGGGCGAGCGGGGCGAGCACGGTTCCAGTCTGACGCCAGCGGCTCCAGAGCCGCTCCCTGCGGCGCCCACAGGGTTTCCATGGCAACCATCGGCAGGATGGCGGCATGGAGAAGCGCACCAAGGTCATCCTCGGCGTCGCCGCCGGACTCGTCGTCGTGGGCGGCGTCGCCGCCGTCGCGGGTCCGATCGTCTACCGCGACGTCATCGTCGGCGAGCAGGCCGCCGCACCGACGATCACGCTCGAACCCTCGACCGTCGCCCCCGGCGCGAGCGAGGGCGATGCCGTCGACGACCTCTCCGGTACCTGGACGGCGGGTTCCGGGTCGTACGCGGGCTATCGCGTCGACGAGGTGCTCAACGGCACGGATGTCACGGTCGTCGGCCGCACGGAGGACGTGACCGGCACGGCGACCGTCGAGGGCCTCCAGCTCACCGCCGCGGAGTTCACGGTCGACGTGGCCTCCATCGAGACCGACTCCTCCTCGCGCGACGGCTACTTCCGCGACAGCGCGCTCCGCGTCCAGGAGTTCCCGACGGCGACCTTCGTGCTCACCGGCGTCGTCGACGCGCCCGAGACCCCCGCGGTCGGCGAGGTGCAGACGCTCACCGTGACGGGCGACCTCACGATCGCCGGCGTCACGCAGCCCGTCGAGGTCGAGCTCCAGGCCGTCTTCGACGGCGAGTCCGGCCAGGTAGCGGGCAGCATCCCGATCACGTTCGCCGACTACGGCGTCGAGGCGCCGAACCTCGGCTTCGTGTCCGTCGAGGACGCCGGGTTCGTCGAGTTCTCGCTCGCGCTGACGCAGGGCTGAGTCCGCGGGGGCGCCGTCGGGGCGAGGGGGCTCAGCCGACCGCGGGAACCCCGAGGACGGCGGCCGCGGCGGCCGCCTCGTGCGCACGGGCGAGTCGCAGCAACGGCCCGGTGCCGTCCAGCAGCGCCGCGTACCACCCGTCGACGAAGGCCTCGCCGTAGGGGTCGTAGACGAGCGCGCCCGAGATCGCCTCGGGACCGAAGGGCACGACGGTGACGCCGTCGTCGCAGTACTCGCTCGCCCCGCGGCGCGGGTCGCCGACCACGACGTGGCGCGGCGCCTCGGGACGGCCGGCGATATGGCCGTGCGATCCCCAGACCGCGCGAGCCGTGTCGGCCCCGATGAACAGGATGTCCGCCGCCGAGGCGAGACGTCGGAGGCGGTCGACCACCACGCTGTCGAGCAGCGGGGCCGCGCCCGTCGCGTCGACGCTGACGAGCACGTCCCCGAAAGCGCGGGATTCGCAGGCTCCGAGCAGCGCGGCGAACGCGGTGTACGTGCGCGGCGCGAGACCGGAGACGTGGATGACGCGCGCCGAGGTGCCGGTCGCGCAGAGCTGCGGCACCCAGACGGCGGCCGATTCGGGTGCGGCTTCCGGGCGGTCGGCGCGGAGCACGAGCGGCTCCGCGGCGCGGATCTCGGCGGTGTCGAACATCGTCGGCCTCCCGTCATGCATCCGGGTACGGCCCCCGGTTGCCGGGAGCCTAGCCGAGCGCACCGACGGGGTCGAGCCCTGAAGGCGCGACCCCGTCGGAAGTCTCGGCGGGCGCTCAGCCGAGCAGCTTGGCCTTCGCCGCCGCGAACTCGTCGGCGCTCAGGATGCCCTGCTGCTGGAGCGCGGCGAGCTTCTGGAGCTCGGCGACGATGTCGACGCCGCCGGCCGGCGCCGCGGGTGCGGGCGGCGGTGCCGCCGCGGCCTGCGCGGC
>NZ_WSTA01000099.1 GCF_009789225.1 Agromyces seonyuensis
ATCGTCCGAGTGCGGCGAGCATTTCCGGATCCTCCAAGAGGTGAGGCGGCAGGGAAGGGGGGTCCCGCCGGCGGTCGACGGAGCGTCGACCGCCGGCGGGGATGCGGAGGACTGCTAGCTGCAGCTCTTCGCGGCGTACGGCGCCGAGGCCTCGCCGGTCCGGCCGTCGCCGACGGCCGAGGCCGATGCGGTACCGGCTTCGACGGCGGCGCGCCGGGTCGTGAACGTCTGGAACACGGTGGCACCGGGCTGGACGTCGGCGAACGTCTTCTCGCCGAACTCCGACGTGAGGGTCACGTCGGCCGGAACCGTGTCGTCGTTCGTCGCGAGCACGGTGAGCGTGGCCTTGCCCGCCTTGCAGCGGACCTCGCTCGTCGCGCTGATCGCGAGCGCAGCCGGCTCGTCGAGGTCCTTGACGCGGATGTTGCGGTACGAGACCGTTTCGCCCCCGCCGTGGTTCTGGACGCCGATGAAGCCCGCGAGATCGCGTGCCGGCTGGGTGCTGGTGAAGTCGTTCACGAGCACGCCGTTGAGGTAGATCTTCAGGTTCTCACCGCGCACGACGATCTCGTACGCGTTCCACGAGCCGACGGGCTGCAGCGCGGCGGCCACCGCCTCGTTGTCGGCCGCCTGGAACGTGTAGACCGCACCCGTGGTGCGATCGACCGCGTCGGTCGCGTCGATCTGGATCTCGTACCCCTGGTTGACGGCGACCCAGGGGTCGGTGCCGGGGTTCGGGAATCCGACGAAGACGCCGCCGTTGTGGTCGGCGACCAGCTTCCAGTCGAGCTTCAGGCTGTACTCCGTGAGCTCCTCGGTGCGGTTCCAGAGCAGGCCGAGCCCGCCCTCGCCGCGGATGCTGCAGTCGTCCTGACGACCGAAGCCGCCGGGGCCCGCCATCCGCCAGTCGTCGAGGCTCGCGAGCGTGCCGTCGAACAGTCCGCGGTAGCCGTCCTCGATCGCGGCCGGCGTGCAGATGTCGGTCGCGGAGCCGACCGAGAGCACGTCGACGTTCACGTTGCCCTTGGTGCCGGACTCGTAGCGCAGCGAGATCGTGTTCGCACCCGCGACGAGGTCGAGCTCGCGCGTGACCGTCGCCCACGTCTTCCAGTCGACGGTGGACGGGAAGGCCCAGGGGCCGATCCGCTCGCCGTTGACGTAGAGGGCCACGTCCTTCGTGCCCGGCGCCGGGTTGGGGCCGTTCGAGTAGCGGACGTTGACCGGGTAGGTGCCCGCCGCATCCACGTCGACCGTGAAGGTGAACGCCGATCCGGCGTTCCACATGCCGCCGGCGAAGCCCGCGCCCGAGTATCCGCTGTGCTCCCAGTCGGCCTTGGCGCCGCCGGTCAGCGAGGCCTCTTCAGCCTCGTACCAGCCGCGGTCGGCCGGAGAGACGTAGCCCGGCAGCGTGTTCAGCGTGTACCAGGACTCGGTGCTCCAGAGTTCCTTGCCCGACTCCGACGCGAACGGTCGCGGCGAGCGCAGGTACACGACGCGTCCCTGCTTCAGCCCGTCGATCTGGAGCGTCACGGTGCGACGGTCCTCCGAGACGACGGCGGATGCCACGGAGAGGACCTCTTCGTCGAGCTTCGGCCCGCCGTAGTTGGAGGTCGGGAGATAGCGCCACTGCTTGGCCCGGTACGAGTCGGCGATCTCGGCGACCGTCTCCTCCGAGAGCGGCTCGGTGTACTGGAGCCGGAAGCCGCCGTCGACGAGTTCCATGGACGTGATGTCGAAGGCCTCGTCGCCGACCGGGACGAGCTTCTGGAGGCCGTAGGGCAGCTTGCCGCCCTCGCCCCAGTTGCCGCCCTCGCCGGTGCCGCCGACGTAGAGCGCGTCGTCGGGGCCGACGATGACGCGGTTCACGCCGACTTCGAACCCGGCGGAGTGGCGGAACACGGCGCCCTGGTATTCGCCCTCGACCTGTTCGAGGAAGGCGCGCTGCAGACCGCCGTAGGTGACGTCGCCGAAGAGCATCTGCCCGGCGAACGGTCCCTCCTCCAGGAGGATCGGCGTGCTCGGCGAGTTGCCGATCTCGTTCTGCGGGATCCACACGGCAGGCTGGGTCACCGGCTGCGCGTCGAACCGGCCGGCGGGGTTCGTGTAGTGGTTGAAGAACCGGTCCTGCTCGACGTGGACGAGCTTCGAGCTCGGCAGCCAGCCGCCCTGGTTGTCCATGGCGAACAGCTCGCCGTCGGGTCCGAAGGCGATGCCGTTCGGCGTGCGGAGGCCGCCGGCGACGAAGTCCACCTCGCCGGTTGCACGGTTCACCTTGACCGTGGTGCCGCGATCGGCTGCGGGCTGCGGGCTCGTGGTGGCGCCGCCGTTGTCGATCGCGACCGAGAGGTTCAGGTAGAAGTTCTCGTCGTCGTGGACGAGGCCGAACGCGAACTCGTGGAAGTTGCCGCCGTCGGGCCATCCGGCGACCTTCGTGCGGACGTCGAACGTGCCGTCGCCGTCGGGGTCGGTCAGCTTCGTGAGCTGGTGGCGCTCCGACACGAAGATCTCGTCGCCGATGATGTCGATGCCCATGGGGTTCTTGAGTCCCGTGGCGACCTTCGTCGCGGTGACGTCCTCGGGGCCGTCGGCTTCCTGCACGCCGGAGAGGAGGAAGACCTCGCCGGGCTGGGCGTTGGGGACCCAGCCGCCGGCGCTCACCGAGCCGGTCGTGAGCACGGCGAGCTCGCCGCCCTCCGTGAACGCGAGACCGGAGACCTTGGGCTGGAAGCCGGCCGGGCGCAGGTCGACGAGTTCGTAGTTCGGGTTCACGGCGTCGAGCCGCAGGCCGTCGCCCGCGGAGTCCTCGCTGCCTTCGCAGTACTTGGTGCCCGGGGCCGTGACGCGCACGACGCCGGCCTCGGTGCTCAGCACGCTGTTCGGGACGGGCACGAAGTTCGACGAGCCCGGCGTCTTCCACTCGAGCAGCAGGCGCTGGCCGTTGGTGGCCTCGAACATCTCGATGAAGATCTCGTGGACGCCGATGTCGAGCGTCGCGCTGCCCTCGACGGACTCCGTGCCGTGCAGGCCGTCGTTGTCGATGATCCGCGTGCCGTCGAGCTCGAGTCTCGAGCCGTCGTCGCTCGTGAGGCGGAACGCGTACGTCCCGGGAGTGGCGAGCGTGAGGTTCGCCGTGACGTGGGCGACGAAGTTGTCGGCGAGGCCGAAGTCGGCGTCGCTCGTGAAGTCGATGCCCGACATGAGCTTGTCGACGTTGGGGGTCTGACCCGACTTCAGGGTGCACAGTTCGCTGAGCGGCGGGGTCGCGTACGTGCGCAAGGTCACGCCCGGCTCCTGCTGGGGGAGGTCGGCCGCACCGGCGACGGCGGGTGCGAGGGTGCCGGCTGCGAGCACGCCGCCGAGCGCCGCCACCAGGAGCGGTCTCACCCCGCGGCGAGGAGGTTGCCGGCGCGGGCCGGACGGGACGGGTCGTATGGGCATCGTTGCTCCTTCGAATCGATGTCGCGCCGACCCGGGGGACGCACAGCCGCACCGCTGCCGACGACAAACGACGTCAGCGTAGGGCGCCTTTTGACTGCCTGTCTACAAAACTTGCTTGCGAGAATTCAGAATCCCGACTCGACCACCGCTCGAGCCACGGAAAACGGAATGTCGAGCGGGATTCATATTCGAACAATCGCCTGGAATCACGCGCATTTTCAGGGTTCATCGGATTTGTTCACCGTCGAGCATCTTTTGTTTGACTTCCGTCGAGTATTCACACTACGTTCTCCTCGAACCCGAAGAATCCGATTCTCGCGACAGCGTGGCCACGAGAATGCTCTCCGCTCTCCTGGCCCGCTTCCGACGTCGGGCTCCCGTCGTTCACCGGCCGCCCGCGGCCGTCCGCAACACGGCGCCGCCACCGCGGCGCCGCACGCGCGCTCGTCGTCGCCCGAGCGCCAGAGAACGAAGGTCACTTCCATGCAGAAGCACATCAGCCCGCGGCTCGCCGCGCGAGTGGGGATCGCCGCGCTCGGCGTCGGGATCCTGGCCGCCGTCGGCACGGGCGCCGCGGTCGCCGACGAGAACATCGACGTCTCGGTGGAGATCGAGCCCGGCACGGACCCCGGTGCGCTGTCCCTCACCGTGGCGAACAACTCCGTCGCCCTCGCCGAGGCCGCCCCGACCGTCACCGACCGCGTCTTCACCGGCACGCTCCCGACCGTCACCGTGACCGACACCCGACCGGCGGGCACGATCACCGACCCGGCGGTCGAGTGGTACGTCATGGGCTCGATCACCGACTTCAGCGGTGATGCGGGCCAGCCCGTCATCCGCTCGTCCGACTCGTTCGGTTGGGCGCCGTCGGTGCTCTCCGGCGCGGCCGGCGTCGGCGCCGGCGAGGTCGTCGAGCCGGGAGAGGGCGGCTTCGAGGCCGACAGCCACGAACTGCTCTACGAGACCTACACGCCCGGCGCCCCGAGCCAGCCCGGCGTCTGGACCGCGAACGCGGAGCTCACCCTCGAGGCGCCGCTCGACGTCGAGCCCGGCCGGTACGGTGCCACGCTGACCCTCTCGCTCTTCGAAGACGACGGCAACTGAGGTAGAGCGCTCCATCATGCGCACCGATTCGTTCCTTCGCGCACCGCGTGCGGCGGCGTCGGCCGCGGCCCTGGCCGCGCTCCTCGTCGCCGCACCCGCGGGCGCGGCCTGGTCGGCGTCGGCGGACCCTGCCGACGCTCCCGTGACCTGGGCGGTGACCCCCTCCGATACGGACGGCCCGGACGGGCGAGCATCGATGAACCTGTCGGTCGACCCGGGCGTCGAGGTCGTCGAGCACCTCGCCGTCCGCAATCTCGGCGAGGCGGCGACGACGTTCTCCTTGGTCGCTGCGGACGGGTACTACACCGATTCCGGACGCTTCAACATGCTCGCGGCGGACGAGGTGTCGACGGACGCGGGGACGTGGATCTCCGTCCAACCGACGGTGACCATCGCGGCGGGCGAGACCGCCGTCATCCCGTTCACCGTCGCCGTCCCGGAGGACGCCGTCCCCGGCGATCACACCGCGGGCATCGCCGCGTCGGTGCGCACCGTCGCCACGGACGCCGACGGCTCGCAGGTGGGCGTCGACAGCCGCGTCGGCTTCCGCGTCTCGGCACGGGTCTCCGGCGGGCTGGCGCCCGCGCTCGAGGTGCAGGGGCTGCGCGCGGCCTACGCCGCCTCCTGGAACCTGTTCGCCCCGGGTCGGGTGAGCGTCGAGTACGTCGTCGCGAACACCGGCAACACGGCCCTCGTCGTGGGCGACACGATCGGCGGCACCGAGACGGACCATGGCTCGCTGCTGCCCGGCGAGTCGCGCGCGGTCCAGGTGGCCGATCTGCCCGCGTGGCCGCTCGGCCTGCTGTTCCTCGACGTCGCCGTCACCGGCGAGGTCCCCGAGGACGAGCTCGCAGCGACCCCGGTCACCGAGACGATCGTGCTCTGGGCGATGCCGTGGGTGCAGCTGCTCGCGGCGGCCGGCATCGCACTCATCGTCGTCGCCGTCTTCGCCGGGCGGCGTCGCAATCGGCGTCGAATCGACGAACTGCTCGAAGCCGCCCGTGCCGAGGCTCGGGCGGAAGGCCGGAGGGAGTCCGAGCAGGCGGCCTCCGCCACGCGAGCGGAACTGCCCTGATGCGCCGTTCCGCTCACTCCAGGCCGCGGTGCGCCGTCCATCGCCGGGCCGCCTCGTGCGCGGCCGCATCGACGAGGGCGTCGATCTCGGGGTTGCGGCGCACGGGGAACGACACGTAGGCGCCGCGGCCGCCCGCGACGGGTCTGCCGTAGGCCTTCGCCGCGAGGGCGCCGTCGGGCAGCAGCCGGATCGTGATCGACTGCAGCTCGAACTCCTCGCCGCGGCGCTCGTCGCGCCAGCGCAGGCGCTCCGGGATCTCGACGTTGACGGCGAGGGCGGCGACGTGCGGCGCGGTCGGTTCGGCGGGCATCCTCGGGATGCTAGTCCCGGCGCGATCGAGCCGCACGGAATGGCGGCAGCGGCCGCCCGGTTGCACCCGGCATGCAGAGATTCGGGACCTTGTCGTTCGGCCACTACGGCCCCATCGGCGCCGGGCGGGAGTTGAGCGCGGCGGACTCGCTGCTCCAGGCGATCGAGCTCGCCGAGGGGATGGACGAGCTGGGCGTGAACGGCGCGTACTTCCGCGTGCACCACTTCGCCCGTCAGCAGGCCTCCCCTATGCCGTTGCTCGCGGCGATCGCCGCACGCACGTCGCGCATCGAGGTCGGCACGGGCGTCATCGACCTCCGGTACGAGAACCCGCTCTATCTGGCCGAGGAAGCGGCCGCGGTCGACCTCATCAGCGGCGGTCGGCTCGCGCTCGGCGTGAGCCGGGGGTCGCCCGAGAGCGTCGTGCGCGGGTACGAGGCGTTCGGCTACACGGGTTCGACCGACCCGCGCGGTGCCGACCTCGCGCGGGCGAAGTTCTCCCGCTTCCTCGACGCCATCGACGGCGTCGGCCTCGCGGAAGCCGATCCCTCGAGCCCCTTGGGCGGCGGCGAGGGCCGGCAGCGGATCGAGCCGCACTCCCCCGGGCTGCGCTCGCGCGTCTGGTGGGGCGCGGGCAACCGCGACACGGCCGAGTGGGCGGGCCGCGTCGGCGTGAACCTCATGTCGTCGACGCTCCTCACCGAAGACCGCGGGATGCCGTTCGACGAACTCCAGGCGGAGCAGATCGCGGCCTTCCGGGCATCCTGGCGCGAAGCCGGCCATGCGGGCGAGCCGCGCGTCTCGGTGAGCCGGTCGGTCTTCCCGATCACGACGGCCGAGGACGAGCTCTACTTCGGCGGGCGCGACGGTCGCGACCAGGTCGGGGTGATCGACGGCATCCGCTCGACGTTCGGCAAGACGTACGCCGACGCGCCCGACCGGCTGGTCGAGCAGCTGTTGCAGGATGCCGCGGTGCAAAGCGCCGACACGTTGATGCTCACGATCCCGAGCCAGCTCGGCGTCGAGTTCAACCTGCGGATCGTGCGCGCGTTCGCGGAGCACGTGGCACCGGCGCTCGGTTGGCGGCCGAACCGGGAGCGGTGACCCGGACCTCCCCGCCCCGGCGGGACCGACCACCGGCCGAGTCGCGCCGCTAGGCTCTGCCCGTGGCCGATGTGGCGGCGTCTCCGCAGACGTTGATCGCGACGCTCGTCGCGGTCGCGGTGCTCGCGGCGGTGACGACCGTCGTGCTTCGCGCCTTCCGCGTGCCCCGGCACTGGGCCCCCGCGCTCGCGATCCTCCGCGGTGCCGTGCAGCTCGCGCTGCTCAGCCTCGTGCTCGCGGGCATCATCGCGAGCCCGGTGTGGGTCGGCGTCGCGCTCGTCCTCATGTTCGCCGTCGCGAGCGGCGTCGCGGCGCGGCGGATCGGCTGGTCCGGGCGGAGCATCCTCGTGATGTCGTCGTCGATGGCGGCCGGCGTCGCGGTCGCCGGCACGACGGTGTTCGGCCTGGGCGCCCTCGACCTCACGCCGCGCTACGCCCTGGCGCTCGGCTCGATCGTGATCGGCAACGCCATGAGCATCTCGACGCTCGCCGGACGGCGCTTCGTCGCCGCGGTCGACTCGGGCTGGGACGAGGTCGAGGGGTGGCTCGCGCTCGGCGCGCGGCCTCGGGCGGCGACGCTCGCGCAGGCCCGGCTCGCGGTGCTCGAGGCGCTCGTGCCGACGACCGATCAGACGAAGACCACGGGGCTCGTGGTGCTGCCGGGCGCGTTCGTGGGTGCGGTGTTCGGCGGGCTGTCGCCGCTCGAGGCCGGACGGTTCCAGATCCTGGTGCTCGCGGCGATCCTCACCGCCGGGGCGATCTCGGCCGTGCTCGTCGCCTGCTGGCTCGGCCCCGTGCGGACCCGGCCGTCTCCGCCCGATTGAGATCTCTCGCGATACCTTGCAGTTCGAGGTACATTGCAGTTCAAGGTACATTGAGCAGCAAGGTATCGATCGGAGGATCCATGCGGATCGGGAAAGACCTCGTGGCCGCGGCTGCGACGCCCATGGTGCTCGGCATCCTCGCCGAGGGCGAGTCGTACGGGTACGCCATCCTGGCGCGAGTGAGCGAGCTCTCGGGCGGGGACCTGGAGTGGAGCGACGGGATGCTCTACCCGCTCCTGCACCGGCTCGAGCGCCAGGGACACATCGTGTCGAGCTGGGGCGCGGCGCCCAACGGCCGCCCGCGCAAGCACTACCGCCTGCAGCCGAGCGGCGCCGACGCCCTCGCCGAGGCGCGCGCCCAGTGGGCCGTCGTGCACCGCGCCCTCGAGCGCGCGTGGCACGGCCGCGACGGCGGCGCCGAGCTCGCGATCGGCGGCCTCGCGTGACCGGCTCGCACGCGGCGCTCGAAGCCCGCATCGCCGAATGGCGCGGCTACGTCGGCAAGCGGCCCGCCGTCGCCGGCACCGACGTCGACGAGCTCGAATCACACCTGCGCGACCGCATCGAGGCGCTGCAGGCGGGCGGCCTCGATGACGACGAGGCGTTCCTCGTCGCGGTCAAGCGCATGGGCGCGCTCGACGCGGTCTCCCGCGAGTTCGCGGTCGAGCACTCCGAGCGGCTCTGGAAGCAGCTCGTGCTCCACGACGCCGACGCGCCGGGCGCCGATGGGGCCGGCCGCGGCCGCACCCTGCCCGCCATCGCCGCCGCCACCGCCGCGGCCCTCGCCGTCGCCCTCGTCACCGCGCTGGGACTCGGACTCGATTCGGCGGCCGATCCGACGTTCCTGATCCGCAACTTCGCGCTCCTCGTCCTGCCGTGCCTGAGCGGGTACTTCGCCTGGCGCGGCCGGGTCCGCCCGGGCATCCTCGTCGTCCCGGCCCTCGGGATGCTCGCCGCGGCGGTCATCCTGAACCTGCCGGTCGTGACCGACGACGACACGCTGCTCGGCCTCGTCGCGCTGCACGTGCCGGTCGTGCTGTGGCTGCTGGTCGGCGTCGTGTTCGCGAACGGCGACTGGCGCAGTGGCAGAGCACGCATGGACTACCTCCGCTTCACGGGCGAATGGCTCGTCTACCTCGTGCTGCTCGTGCTCGGCGGCGGGGCCCTCGTGCTGCTGACCGGCGGCGTGTTCGGCGCCATCGGGTTGGATGCCTCCGAGGCGCTGCTGCAGTGGGTCGTGCCGAGCGGCGGCGCCGCGGCGATCGTCGTGGCCGCATGGCTCGTCGAGGCCAAGCAGTCGGTCATCGAGAACATCGCACCCGTGCTCACGAAGGTCTTCACGCCGCTGATGACGACTATGCTCGCCGCGCTGGTCGTCGCCGCGATCGCGAGCGGCAACCCGCTCGAGAGCGAGCGCGAACTGCTCGCCCTCTTCGACGCCGTGCTCATCGTCGTGCTCGCCCTGCTGCTCTACGCGTTCAGCGCGCGGGAACCGCTCGCTCCCGCGGGGTGGTTCGACCGGCTGCAACTCGGGATGGTCGTGCTCGCCCTCATGGTCGACGTGTTCGTGCTCGTCGCCATGGTCGGCCGCATCGGCGTCTGGGGCGCGAGCCCGCTGAAGATCGCCTCGCTCGGCCTCAACCTGCTGCTCGCCGTGAACCTCGCCCGATCCGCCTGGCTGCAGCTGCGGTTCGTGCGCGGACGCGCCGGATTCGCGGCCCTCGAGGACTGGCAGACCGCCTATCTCCCGGCCTATGCGGCCTGGGCCGCGCTCGTCGCGATCGCCTTCCCGGTCGTGTTCGGCTGACCCCGGAACGGGGGCCGCGCACCATAACCGGCGCGGGCGGCCCTCGTCAATCCGCATTAATGCGGAATGGCCGTTTTGCGGACGAACGTTCATCCTTGAGGAGATGTCAGCAGCGAGAATCGGCACCTGGGGTGGGGACACTGGGGACCTCGCCGGTATCCGCGCGGCATCAGGAACCGGCGGCGGGCTCAGGGCGGCGACCCTGCGCCCCCGCCGTTCCCTCGCGGCGCTCGTGTCGGCGACCACCGCCTCGGCGGCGCTGCCGATGCTCGGCGTCCTGCTGTGGGTCACCGCCGAACTCGGCACCTGGCCGGCGATCGTCGGTGCGGCCGTGCTCATGCTCGTGCTCGCCGGTGTCGCGTTCCTGCTCTACCGCCGCACGACGATCTGGGTCAGCGCGAACGGCATCATCGAACGCGGCTTCTTCGGCACCGTCACCAAGGTCGGCGTCGACGACATCGACCGCGTCCTGCGACTCGACCTCTACCGGGCGAACAGCCCGGAGACGACGCCGCAGCTCTTCGTCCTCGGCCACGACGGCCGGCGCCTCCTGCGCATGCGCGGCGAGTTCTGGGACGAGTGCGATCTCGACGAGGTCATGCGCACGCTCGGCGTCGCGATCACCCAGCGCTCGACCCCCGTGACGCTCGCGGAACTCCGCAAGACCGATCGTCGACTGCTGTACTGGTTCGAACTCCTCGGCCCCGCAAACGGCTGAGTGAGCCCGCGGCGCCTTGGGGGAGGCGCCGTCGGCGAGCGGGGCGGATGCATCGGGGGACGCATCCGCCTCGCAGTATTTCCACCCGGATGCTGCCTCGGCGTCTCAGGGCACGAGCACGAGCTTGCCGCCCGGATGCCCCGTGGCGAGGAGCTCGAGGGCCGCGGCGGCCTCGGCGAGCGGGAATGCTCGGCCCACGTGGACCTTGAGCTCCCCCGACCCGGCGAGCTCGACCAGGCCGAGTCGCGCGCCGTTGCGCAGCGCCGTGCCGGGATCGGCGCCCGGACCGCCGCCGAGGAGCTGCACGCCGAGCTCCGCGCCCTTCGCGAAGCCGTTGATCGTGGCGATGCGGCGCCGGTCGGCGACGAGCCGCGCGGAGACGTCGAGCGCCTCCTCGGTGCCGACGGTGTCGAGGGCCACGGTGACGCCGCCGGGCGCGAGTTCGCTCACCTGGTAGGCGAGGTCGAATCCGTAGGCGACCGGCTCCGCACCCGCTGCGGCCACGAGCAGGGCGTTCTGCGGGCTCGTCGTGCCGATGACGCGGGCGCCGCGCTGCTTGGCGAGCTGCACCGCCGCGAGGCCGACCGATCCGGAGGCGCCGTGGACGAGCACCGTGTCGCCCGCGCCGACGCCCGTCGCCTCGACGAGGTGGAATGCGGTCACGCCGGTGAGCAGCAGGCCGGCAGCGGCGGCCCACGACAGCGAGGCCGGTTTCGGGAAGACGTCGGCGGCCTTCGCCCGCACCTCGGCGGCGAAGCCGCCGCTCACGCGGTACGCGATCACCTCGTCGCCGAGCGCGATCGGTCCGGCCGCGCCCACGGCATCCGCGCCGACGGCGGTGACGACGCCGGCGACCTCGCTGCCGAGCCGGATCGGCGTCGAGCCGCCCCACTCCCCGCGCAGCCGCTTGGCGTCGGACGGGTTGACGCCGGCGGCGCGGACCGCGATGACGACCTCGCCGTCGCGCGGTTCGAGCGCGGGCACCTCGACGGGGTGCAGGACGTCGGGGGCGCCGAACTCGTCGGCGACGATCGCGATGGGCATGCGGGGTCCTCTCGGTTCGGTCGGGTCAGGCGGTGGCGATGCCGACGCGGGGCGCGGTCTCGGTCGAGGACGGCAGCGGGTGGAAGCCGAGCCGGGCGTAGAAGGCGCCGGCGTTCTCGTTCTCGGCGGCGTAGCCGAGGTGGAGCGCGCTCACGCCGGCCTCGGCGAGCGCGGCGCGCAGCGTGTCGACGAGACGCCGCCCGAGCCCGCGGCGCTGCGCCTCGGGCAGCAGGTCGATGTGCAGGTGGGCCGGGTAGTCGGCGAGCTCGGGGATGCGCATGCGTTCCGGGTTGCGGCCGTCGGCGATGAGCGACGCCTCGCTGTAAGCGGGGTTCGCCTCGGTCGGCGGGGCGGCCTCGGGGTGCCGGGCGTCGAAGACCGGGAGGTACTCGCTCCCCCACCAGTCGATGAACTCGGCCGTGTCGGGCACCCCGATGACGTAGCCGACGACCCGCTCGGGCGAACCGGTGACGACGACCCAGGCGAACTCCGGCGCGCGGTCGACGTAGGGCAGCGCGTAGACGTCGGGCATGAGCGAGTCGTCGGAGTACACGCCCGTGGCGTCGCCGCCCGCTCGGGCGGTCAGGAGGCACACGTGCGCCACCCCGTCGCGGTCGTCGGGCCGATAGGGGCGGATGCGGAAGTCGCCGTCGTCGTTCACCCCATCGAGCCTAGGCCCGCTCAGCGGCGTCGCCGGGTGCCGAAGATGCCCCCGAGGACGGAGGTGACCACGTCGCGGGTCGCCTTCGATCCGAGGATCTGCTCGAGCGGCGACTTCGGGGCGCTGCGGGAGCGCGACGTCGTGCGGGTGCTCCGCTCCGCCTTGCGCGCCTCGGCGGCCCGGGCTTCGGCCGCCTTCGCCTCGGCCTCCTGCGCCTCGGCCGCCGCTTCCGCCGCCGCGGCCGCATTCAGTCGCGCCGTCAGCAGTTCCGCGGCGGACTCGCGATCGAGCGCCGTGCCGTACTGCGCCATGAGCGGCGAGGCGGCGACGGCCGCGTCGATCGAGGCATCCGGGGCTGGCGACATGGCGCCCTGCGGCGCCCGGAGGCGCGCCCAGGCGACCGGGGTCGGGGCGCCGTCCTCGTCCATGACGGTGACAACGGCCTCGCCGGTGCCGAGGCTCGCGAGCACCTCGGCGAGGTCGTAGTCGCTCGTCGGATACGTGGAGACGGTCGCCTTGAGCGCCTTCGCGTCGTCCGGGGTGAAGGCGCGCAGCTGGTGCTGCACGCGCGAGCCGAGCTGGGCGAGGACGTCGCCGGGCACGTCCTTCGGAGTCTGCGTGACGAAGAAGACGCCGACGCCCTTCGAGCGGATGAGCCGCACGGTCTGCACGATCTGGGCGAGGAAGTCCTTCGATGCGTCGGCGAAGAGCAGGTGCGCCTCGTCGAAGAAGAACACGAGCTTGGGCCGGTCGAGGTCGCCGACCTCGGGCAGGTCGTTGAAGAGGTCGGCGAGCAGCCACATCAGGAACGTCGAATACAACGCCGGCTTGTCGGCGACGCCCGGCACCTCGAGCAGCGAGATGAGCCCGCGACCGTCGGCGGCGGTGCGGAGGAAGACCTGCGTGTCGATCTCGGGCTCGCCGAAGAAGACCTCGGCGCCGTCTGCGGCGAAGGCGACGAGCTCGCGCAGGATGACCCCCACCGTCGCCTTGGAGAGCCCGCCGACGCCGGCCAGCTCGGCCTTGCCGTCGTCGCTCACGAGGTACGCGAGCACGGCCCGCAGGTCTTCGAGGTCGAGCAGCGCGAGTCCCTGGGTCTCGGCGTAGTGGAAGACGAGCCCGAGGCTCGACTCCTGGGTGTCGTTGAGGCCGAGGGCCTTGGCGAGCAGCAGCGGGCCGAACCCGGCGACCGTCGCCCGGATGGGCACGCCCCGACCGGCGCCGCCGAGGGAGAAGAACTCGACGGGGAACGACGCGGGCGTCCAGTCCTGCCCGATCCCGGCCGTGCGCTGCAGGAGCTTCTCGTTGCCCGTGCCGGCGACGAGCATCCCCGAGAGGTCGCCCTTGATGTCGGCGGCGAACACCGAGACGCCCGCCGCGGAGAGCTGCTCGGCGAGGCCCTGCAGCGTGCGCGTCTTGCCCGTGCCCGTCGCGCCGGCGACGAGGCCGTGCCGGTCCGTCATCGCGAGCGGGATGCGCACCTGCACGTCCGGCTGCGGGCCGCCGTTGACGAGCGCGCCGAGTTCGAGCGCCGCGCCCTCGAAGGCGTAGCCGGCGCGGATCGCCTCGACGGCGTCGGCGTCGAGGGGTGCGTCGGCGGCGGGCTCGGCGGGGGCGGGCGGGGCGGTGGCCGGTGTGGCGGGCGCGGCCGGGTCCGACTGGGCGGCCGAGCCGGTCGGGGCGGATGCCCCGGGCGG